>NZ_JBKIUU010000003.1:0-428356 GCF_046603115.1 Klebsiella sp. 1SOBk5mer
CTTGCCCGGCGGCGCTGCGCTTGCGCGGGCCTACTGGCAGTCAGACCCGGACAGGTAGGCCGGGTAAGGCGCAGCCGCCACCCGGCACAAAATCGGCGCACGTGCCCGCTGTCCTTGCCCGGCGGCGCTGCGCTTGCGCGGGCCTACTGGCAGTCAGACCCGGACAGGTAGGCCGGGTAAGGCGCAGCCGCCACCCGGCACAAAACCGGCTCCGTGCCCGCTGTCCTTGCCCGGCGGCGCTGCGCTTGCGCGGGCCTACTGGCAGTCAGACCCGGACAGGTAGGCCGGGCAAGGCGCAGCCGCCACCCGGCACAAAATCGGCGCACGTGCCCGCTGTCCTTGCCCGGCGGCGCTGCGCTTGCGCGGGCCTACTGGCAGTCAGACCCGGACAGGTAGGCCGGGTAAGGCGCAGCCGCCACCCGGCACAAAATCGGCGCACGTGCTCCATGCCTCTGCGGAGGCATTTTTTACGTCCGTCTGGCAAACCTGACAAATAACCTGGCAAGAGCAAACAAACGCCCCGGCGCCGCGGGCTGGTAGCTTAAGGGTGACAAAGCCGACATTCGCAGCGGCATAAGACAACACAACAATAAGATGAGGTCATCATGGCAAACGGCTTGAAATTTTCCCCTCGTAAAACCGCGCTGGCGCTGGCCGTGGCGGTGGTTTGCGCCTGGCAATCCCCGGTCTTCGCTCACGGCAGCGAGGCGCACATGGTGCCACTGGATAAAACGCTGGAGGCGTTTGGCGCTGACGTGCAGTGGGACGACTATGCGCAAATGTTTACCCTGATAAAAGACGGCGCTTACGTCAAAGTGAAGCCCGGCGCTAAAACCGCGATCGTCAACGGCAAAACCCTTGATCTGCCGGTGCCGGTGGTGATGAAGGACGGTAAAGCCTGGGTCTCCGATACCTTTATCAACGATGTGTTCCAGTCCGGTCTCGACCAGACCTTCCAGGTGGAAAAGCGCCCTCACCCATTAAACTCGCTCTCGGCAGCGGAAATCAGCGACGCGGTGACCATTGTCAAAGCCGCGCCGGAATTCCAGCCTAATACCCGGTTTAGCGAAATTTCCCTGCATGAGCCGGATAAAGCGGCGGTATGGGCCTTCGCCCTGCAGGGTACGCCAGTGGATGCGCCGCGCACTGCCGATGTTGTGATGCTGGATGGCAAACAGGTGATGGAGGCCGTGGTCGATCTGCAACACAAAAAAATCCTCTCATGGACGCCGATCAAAGGCGCCCACGGCATGGTGCTGCTCGATGATTTCGCCAGCGTGCAGAACATCATCAACGCCAGCAGTGAATTCGCGACGGTGCTGAAAAAGCACGGGATTACCGATCCTGGAAAAGTGGTCACCACCCCGCTCACCGTTGGCTACTTCGATGGCAAAGATGGCCTGCAGCAGGATGCGCGCCTGCTGAAGGTGGTCAGCTATCTCGATACCGGCGACGGCAACTACTGGGCGCACCCGATTGAAAACCTGGTGGCGGTGGTCGACCTGGAAGCGAAGAAAATCATCAAAATCGAGGAAGGCCCGGTGATCCCGGTGCCGATGGAACCGCGGCCGTATGATGGCCGGGACCGCAACGCCCCGGCAGTGAAACCGCTGGATATTACTGAACCGGAAGGCAAAAACTACACCATTACCGGGGATACCATTCACTGGCGGAACTGGGATTTCCACCTGCGTCTTAACTCGCGCGTCGGGCCCATCCTCTCGACGGTGACCTACAACGATAACGGCAAAAAACGCCAGGTGATGTATGAAGGTTCCCTCGGCGGGATGATCGTCCCCTACGGCGACCCCGACGTCGGCTGGTATTTCAAAGCCTATCTGGACTCCGGCGATTACGGCATGGGCACCCTGACCTCGCCGATTGTACGCGGCAAAGACGCGCCGTCGAATGCGGTGCTGCTGGATGAAACCATCGCCGACTACACCGGCGCGCCGACCACCATCCCGCACGCTGTCGCCATCTTCGAGCGCTACGCCGGGCCGGAATATAAGCACCTGGAGATGGGCAAGCCCAACGTCAGTACCGAGCGCCGGGAGCTGGTGGTGCGCTGGATCAGCACCGTCGGCAACTACGACTATATCTTTGACTGGGTATTCCACGACAACGGCACCATCGGTATCGACGCCGGCGCCACCGGGATTGAGGCGGTGAAAGGCGTGCTGGCGAAGACCATGCACGACCCTAGCGCCAAAGAGGATACCCGCTACGGAACGCTGATCGACCATAATATTGTCGGCACCACCCACCAGCATATCTATAACTTCCGTCTCGACCTCGACGTGGACGGCGAAAACAACACCCTGGTGGCGATGGACCCGGAGGTGAAGCCCAACACCGCCGGCGGCCCGCGCACCAGCACCATGCAGGTGAATCAGTACACGATCGACAGCGAACAGAAAGCGGCGCAGAAATTCGACCCGGGCACGATTCGCCTGCTGAGCAACATCAGCAAAGAGAACCGCATGGGCAACCCGGTCTCTTACCAGATCATCCCTTACGCCGGCGGCACCCATCCGGCGGCGACCGGCGCAAAATTCGCCCCGGACGAGTGGATCTACCATCGTCTGAGCTTTATGGATAAACAGCTGTGGGTGACGCGCTACCACCCGAGCGAACGCTATCCGGAAGGCAAATACCCCAACCGCTCCGCTCACGATACCGGGTTAGGCCAGTATGCGAAGGACGATGAGTCGCTGGCGCACCAGGATGACGTGGTGTGGATCACCACCGGCACCACCCACGTGGCGCGGGCTGAAGAGTGGCCGATCATGCCAACCGAATGGGCGCACGCCCTGCTGAAGCCATGGAACTTCTTTGACGAAACGCCGACCCTCGGCGAGAAGAAACAGTAATCTTAACCCACGGTGAAATCGAGCAGGATTTTACCGCCTCTTCCCGGCTGGCCGGCGGCGGCAATCGCCTCCCGCCAGTCGTTCAACGCCACCCGCCGGGCCGGCGGTTGCGTGGTCGTCGGCAGCCGCTGCCAGATCTCGTCGAACGCCGCCCGCCATGCCGCCACGCTAAGGCCAGGCAGCGCCTCCCGCAGATGAAACTTGCGCACCGCCGCGCTGGCGCGCGTCTGGATCAGCGGCCGTCCGGATAATAAGCCATAGGAGATCAGGGTCGATGACGCGGGCAGCACCGACAACAGCGTGTTCCCCAGCTCCCCGCCCACCGCGTCAAACACCAGATCGCTGTGCTGGCTGACCTTCTCCACCAGCGCCCGGTCGGCCTCAAGGATCGGATAGATCCCGGCCAGCTCCAGACGCGCCCGATGCTGCGGCGAGCGAATAATCCCGCTTACCGAACGGGCGCCCATGGCCAACGCCCACTGCCCCAGCAGGCTGGCGCAAGAGGAGGCGGCGGCGGTCAGCACGATCTGTTTCCCGGCAACCGGCCAGCGTCTGAGCATCAGCATCGCGGTCAGCGGATTGATATACCCGCGGGCGGCCAGCAGATCGTCCACCACCGCGGGAACCGGCACCAGCCAGGTCTCATCCAGATCGATAAACCGCTGCCAGGTGCCGCCCCCGCGCAGGGGCAGCACCCGCTGGCCCGCGGTCAGTCGGCTGCCGAACGGCGCGGCGACCACCTCGCCAAGGCCTTCGTAGCCGGGCACGGCCGGCAGTCGGGTACGGTGGCGATAGGCGCCGGTAATGGGGATCAGATCTGAGGGATTCACCGGGGCATAGCGCATCCTGACCCGCACCCGTCCGCCGGCCAGCGGCGCCAGCGGGGTGCGTTTCAGCGATAGCACCGCGGCCGGCGGCCCGTAGCGGTCATAAACAATGGCGTCATTGAACATCGACAGGCTCCAGACAACGAAAGGCGGGATCATAGCAGATCCCGTCCGCAGCCGCTTACGTCGGTGGCCAGACCTGGGGGAACAGTGGCGAATCCAGCGGGTCGCCGTCCCGCAGAGTCAGTTCGGGGAACGGCGGCGAGGTCACGCCGCCGCGGTCGGCAAACGCGGCGTCATCCCCCACCCAGCGGGCGGAGAAGACCCGTCGCGCCCGCGCCCCGGGGTTGCCGCGGGCGCCATGGACGGTGCGAAAATGGAAGGCCACCGCGTCCCCCGGCTCCAGCGCCCAGCTGACGATATCGTACTCATCCTCATGGGCGTCGATATCCGGCAGCGCGCTGAACCGGGTGTGCTCGTAGAGCTTTGTGCCATTGAAGCGGGTGGGACTGTACTCCGCCTCCCAGCGATGCGACCCGCGAATGCAGCGCAGCGAGGTGGCCTCCGCTACCGGGTCCAGCGGGATCCAGAAGCTGACGTTCTGCCGGCCGGAGACGCAATAGTA
The DNA here is from genome assembly GCF_046603115.1 of Klebsiella sp. 1SOBk5mer. Classification (NCBI taxonomy): domain Bacteria; kingdom Pseudomonadati; phylum Pseudomonadota; class Gammaproteobacteria; order Enterobacterales; family Enterobacteriaceae; genus Klebsiella; species Klebsiella sp. 1SOBk5mer. The sequence continues at coordinate 4,326 of NZ_JBKIUU010000003.1, forward strand.
CGGCTGATCATGATGCCAGGGGGTGACCGTGCTGCCTCCGGCGGGTTTGACCAGCGTATGCTCATGGAAAAATTTCGCCGTCTGCGACTGCATCAGCGCCGCGGCGATCTCCGCGGCCGCCGACTGGAAGACAAACTCGCTAAACGCCGGGATCCGCGACCAGTTACAGTAATCCTGAAAGAAAGGCGGCGAGCCATCTTTGGGGATCACCGTGCGCGCATGACCATATTCGCTGGGGCTGGCCATCAGCGCCGTGACCCCCTCGGCGAGGCGCTCAACCCAGGGGGTAAAAACGCCCTTCAGTAATACCACGCCATCCGCCTGCCAGCGGTCGACAGTCGCTTGATCGATATGGGGAGAGTGTTGATTGTGCATCGCTTGGGTTCCTGTGTGGGTGGATCAGGTAAGCGGTTCTGCGGGCTCGGCGCACATCCAGGCGCACAGCTGGCCCAGCATCGTCATACAGCGTTCGGTCTGGTCGATGCTGATGTACTCATCGGCCTTATGGCCCTGGGCCATGCTGCCCGGCCCGCAGACCAGGGTCGCGACGCCCATCTCATCGAACAGCCCCCCTTCGGTGCCGAACGCCACGGTGGAAAACCGATCGCTGCCGCACCACTGCGCCAGCCAGCGGGCGAAGTCGGACTGCGGATCGCTGAGCAGCGGCGGGTAGTGGCTCAACAGCTGAAACTGGATGTCGCTCTCACCGCCGACCCGGCGCATCTCCGGCAGCAGCCGGCGGCGGGCGTAGGCCGCCAGCGCCTCGGTGACCGCTTCGGGACGCATCCCCGGCAGGTAGCGGATCTCAAAATCAAAGCGGCAGGACTGCGGGACGATGTTCAGCGCGGCGCCGCCCTGAATGGTGCCCACCTGCAGGGTGCTGAAGGGCGGCGAGAAGCGGCTGTCCTGCTGCCGGGCCAGACCCGCGCCCAGCCGATCCAGGCGATTAATTAGCCTGGCCGCGTAGCGGATGGCGTTCACGCCCTGTGGGGCATAGGCCGAATGGCAGGCCTGGCCCTCGATACAGCAGCGCATGGCCAGTTTGCCTTTATGACCGAACACCGGCTGCATCTCCGTCGGCTCGCCGATGAGGCACAGCGCCGGTTTCTCCGGCGAGGCCTGCAGAAACGCCACCAGGCTACGCACGCCGAGACAGCCGACCTCTTCATCATAGGAGAAGGCCAGATGCAATGGCATCCGCAGCGGCGCCGCCAGAAAGTCATCCACTGCCGCCAGCACGCAGGCGAGAAAGCCCTTCATATCGGCGCTGCCGCGGCCGTAGTAGCGGCCATCGCGCTCGGTCAGGCTAAACGGCGGCACGCTCCAGTCCTGCCCGTCCACCGGGACCACGTCGGTGTGGCCCGAGAGCATCACCCCGCCGCCGCCGGACGGCCCCAGGCGGGCGTAGAGATTGGCCTTACCGCCCGACGGGTCATAAAAGCGGCGGGACGCCACGCCGCGGGCGGCGAGAAAATCGGCGATCCAGTCGATCATCGCCAGGTTCGAATGGCGGCTGGTGGTATCAAAGGCCAGCAGCGCGGCAAGGATCGCTCCCGGCGTGTTATTCATCGCCAGGCACGCCATAGGCCGGCGCCTCGCGCGGGTCGAGCGCCCGGGTAATATAGGCCTCCATTTGCGGCTCCCACGCCAGCCACAGCTGCTCAAGGGCCGCCAGCGGATCCGCCTCCGCCCAGTCAATGCGCAGGTCGACCACCGGCCACGGGTAATCATCCACCACCTTCACCGCCGCCGAGTGGACCGGGCCGGCCTCGCCCCCGGCGACGATCCCGGCGCGCAGCCCGGCCAGCAGCCGGCTGGCCAGCTCACCGGTGGCGGCCTCAAAGGCGCCCACCATCGCGGCGATCACGCCCTGACTGGCCAGCATATTGCCCGCCGCCACGCAGTTATCCCCCGCCAGGGCGCCGCCGATCCCGAGGGTGAACTCCCCGCTGAACACCGCTGTGTCGCCGTTGGCGTCAATCGCCGCGACCTGGCGATATTCGCGGAAGCGATCCTCCGCCAGAGCCTGTTTCATGGCCTGCTCAACGCTGGCCCCCGCCTCGATCGCGCTGAGGATCTGCGGCCCCAGCGACGGCAGGGTAATATTCTGGCTGGAAACCGCCCCCACGCCGGGCAGCAGCCATGGACAGCGCGACCCGACGGCCATGCTCGATGAACTAATGGCGATGCCCAACTGACCCGTTTCCGGGCAGCGGGCGGTAAGGGAGAGGGTCATTCTGTCGCCTCCCCCTGCCAGTCGTCGGGGATCACCGCCGTGACGTCAATCTCCATCAGCCACTGCGGCTGCGCCAGGGCCGACACCACCACCCCGGTGGAGATGGGGAAGACCCCTTTCAACCATTTGCCCACCTCCTGATAGACCGGCTCGCGATAGCGGGGGTCGATCAGATAAGTGGTGGTCTTGACGATATGCGAGAGGTCGCTGCCGGCCTCTTTCAGCAGTTGTTCGACATTCTTCATCGCCTGCTCCGCCTGGGCCCGCGGGTCGCCGAGGCCGATCAGGTTGCCGGCGAAATCGGTGCCGACCTGGCCGCGAACGTAGACGGTATTCCCCGCCCGCACCGCCTGGCACAGATCGTTATTCAGCGCCTGGTTTGGGTAGGTCTCTTTGGTGTTAAACATGCGAATACGGGTATGGGTTGGCATCAAAGCACTCCTTCAGGAATCGGTTATCAGGACGGCTGGTAGCGCTGATACTGGCGCTGAATGGCGATCTGGTCGGCAATATATTTGGCATCGTGCCAGACGCCCCAGATAAAGGTGGACCCGCGCCGCGACAGCCATGGCAGGCCGAGGAAATAGACCCCCGGCTCCGTCGACACGCCGCGGTGATGCTGCGGCCGCTGCGCGTCATCGAAGGCGTTGACCTTCAGCCAGCGATAATCGGTGGTATAGCCGGTCGCCCAGATGATGGCGCCGATCCCGGCCTCGGCCAGGTCGAGGCTAAGCAGCGGGTCGCTGACGCAGGCCGGGTCGGGCAGAAAGTCACGGGCGGAGGGCTCTTCGGGCAGATCCAAACCGTTGCGCGCGACCCAGTCGTCGGCGGCGTCGAGCAGCGCAAGATAGGAGGCATCGCCGCGGCGGATATTCTCGGCCAGGTCGGGGTGGAACAGCGCCCTGGCGCCGTCAAAGCCGCGAGTCTGCCCCACCAGGGTGACCCCCTGATGCGCCAGCTGGCGAAAATCGACGGTATGGCCGCTGCGCGCGCCGCTCACCGCGATAGTGACATGCTCTTTCCCCGGCGCATTGGCCGCCGCGTCCCACATCCCCAGCACGCCGAGCCACCAGCAAAAATCGCGCTGGCGATAGCGACGCGGCGGCCGGTCGTGCGCCCCCACCGACAGCCACACCGCGCGTCCGGCACGCTGTAGCTCATCGGCAATCTGCACGCCGGAGGATCCGGCCCCCACCACCAGCACGCCGCCCTCCGGCAGCTGCTGCGGATTAAAATAGTGCGCCGAATGGAGCTGCTGAATAGCCTCACTCTGCGGGGCGATGGCCGGGATCGTCGGGCGCTGGAAGGGTCCGGTAGCCGCCACGATCCGCTGCGCCTCAATCACCCCCTCGGAGGTGTCGACACGAAAGCCCGGACGCCCGGCGAGGCGTTCGGCGCTGTACACCTCCACCCCGGTGCGGATCGGCGCATTGAAGCTGCGGGCATAGGCGGCAAAATAGTCCGCAACCTGCTCTTTGCCGACAAAGCTGTCCGGCGGGCAGTCAGGGAACACCATCCCCGGAAACCGATCGTGCCAGGCCGGGCCGTTGGCCACCAGCGAATCCCAGCGCCCGCTGCGCCAGGCCTGGGCAATACCCTGTTTCTCCAGCACCAGATGGGGGATATCCAGCCGGGTCAGATGCTCGCTCATGGCGACGCCCGCCTGCCCCGCGCCGACCACCAGGGTATCGATCTCGGTTATCTGTTCAGTCATTTCTCTATCCTTCAAGCACAGTTGCCGACGAGGTCGCCGGAATTGACGGCTTTCAGGTTATTTAACTGTGACGAATTGGTAAAATATTATAAAACGATCGACTGAATAGAATTTTACGAGGCTGAGTGGCGACAGAAAAAATAACGCCTGCCGGATCGACAGGCATTATTTCAGCCGTGAGAGGGGGTTAATTCGATACTGCGACAATAATCCATAAACAGTTGCGTCGGCCGCGTCGGCTCATTATTAGCGAGGTGCGCCATAATTAAGGTTGAGGCGGGCATGTCGTCGGCAATATCCCGCTGCACCACCCTTTCGCCATCGTAGGTCATATCGCAGCAGGGCCGGGTGACCAGCACCGAAAAACCGAGCCCCTGGCCGACCATACAGCGCACCATTTCGATAGAGGGGGAGCTGTAAGCCACTTCCGGGTGATAGCCCTTTTCCTTAAAGATGGAGATGAAATAATTTTTACTCGGGACCGCATCGAGGAGGATCATCGGCTCGCGACTCAGCTCCTGCAGCGTCACCTGCGCCTTTTGCGCCAGCGGATGCGCGGCGGGCAGCAGCGCGTAGGGTTTATGCGGGGCATTAAGCCGCTCTTTATTGATCGAGTGGCCGAGCTCCAGATCGTAGACCAGCGCCAGGTCGAAGCGGCCGCGGTGCAGGCCATGCATCAGCTCATGCTGTTCGCCGTCATACAGATGCAGCGTAATTTCCGGATAGCATTTCTTAAACCCGGCCACCAGCTTCGGCATATACAGCGGGGCCACCGACTCAAAGCAACCAATGGAGATCATGCCAGAAACCAGCTCTTTATCCGCTCGCGAATTCTGCTCAAATTCCCAGGACAGGCGCAGCAGCTCCTTCGCTTTATCGTAGATCCGCCGACCGCTGGAGGTGAGCGAGACGCCCTGCGCATGGTGGCGAATAAACAGCTGCTGGTCGAAGGTGCTCTCCAGATTCTTAATAGCAATGGAAATCGACGGCTGCGCAATGTGCAGTTGGCGGGAGGCCTCGGCGATACTCTCCGTCTCCACCACGGTGACGAAATATTTGAGCTGCTTCAGGGTAAATCGGTTCATAGCATCACCATTGATAAAATATGGTCCGGCGCACGCGGGGAATAGTTTTCCTCTAAGTCCCAAGCAATCCGCGTGCCACCCGCGAAGAATGGCGGCGCATTGCCCGCCAGGGGGCGATATTATTTTTTCTCCTCCCGCGCCGGCGCGGTTTATTTCCCCGCTTGCACCATCATGCATCACGCTGCACATTGAGCAGGCGGCGGTCGCCCCAGTTTCGCGCAAAATAACCTGTCTGCATAAAATGGCGTTATTAAATTACAGCTATTGTTTTTAAATTGTTTACGCAAAGTATCCTGATAATCACTTTAAATTCCATATCGTTAATAACGCTGTATAGTTTTTTTAAACTTAAAGACCAAAAATTTACTAATTGCCTCTGAAAGCATCCTGCCAGCATAGTGTATTCGCACGATGAACACCGGCGGCTCCCCATTAATGCACAGCCGAGCCGCTTTCATTTAGGTTAATTATGACGAGTGAAATAGCCCATGACGTTTAACTGGAACTACATGTTAAGCCTGCTCAGCGATGCCGATTTTTGGTGGGCCACCTGGACCGTCATTAAATTAAGTCTGCTAACCTGGGGCTGCAGTATTGTGCTCGGATTTATTCTGGCGCTGGCTAAACAGTCGCCGCGCGGCTGGTTATCCACCCCTGCCCGGCTGTATATCTGGTTATTTCGCAGTATGCCGCTGCTGGTCCTGCTGATTTTTGTCTACAACATGCCGCAGGCGCTGCCCTCCTTCGCGCCGGTGCTGAACGACCCCTTCTGGGCCGGCCTGCTGGCGATGGTCCTCAGCGAAGCGGCCTATATCGCCGAGATCCATCGCGGCGGGCTGCTTTCCATCCCCCGCGGGCAGAGTGAAGCCGCGCGGGCCCTGGGTTTGCGCTACGCCGGGATCCAGTGGCGGGTGATCATTCCCCAGGCGCTGCGCGTCGCCCTGCCGGCGCTGGCCAATGAGTATATCGCCATCGTGAAGCTCAGTTCGCTGGTGTCGGTGATCTCCCTGACCGAAATATTGATGGTCGGCCAGCAGCTCTACTCGCAGAACTTTCTGGTCATGGAGACCATGACCGCCGTGGCGTTTTATTACATCTTTATCGTCACGGTGTTCGATTTTCTGCTGAAACGGCTGGAGAACTACCTCGATGTCACCCGACGCGACACCGCCCGGCCGGTGGATGCCGAGATGCAGCAGTTGGCGACCGCCCGCCGCCCGGCGATGGCGCGCAGCGTCTCCCAGGGCCATGAGCCGGCGCTGCAGGCCTCTAAGCTGCATAAGGCCTACAACAACGTCGAAGTGCTGGGGGCGGTGAGCCTGCAGATCCAGCCCGGCGAAGTGGTGTCGGTCATCGGCCCGTCGGGCTCGGGAAAAACCACCCTCATTCGCCTGCTGAACGGTCTTGAGCAGATCGACAACGGCGAAATTCAGATTAACGGCCAGCCCTTTATTCATCTCGACCGTCAGGGGCAGCAGAAGCCGCGCTTTATGGAGAATGCCGAACACCGTCTGAATATCGGCATGGTGTTCCAGAGCTTCAACCTGTTCCCGCATCTGACCGTGTTCGGCAATCTGCTGCTGGCCCCGCGCTATCACCATCTGGCAAGCGACGCGGAGCTGCGCCAGCACGCCTGCGAGCTGCTGCACAAGGTGGGCATGCTGGAGCACGCCTGGAAGTATCCGCACCAGCTCTCCGGCGGTCAGCAGCAGCGGGTGGCAATCGCCCGCGCCCTGATGATGCGTCCGCAGATCATGCTGTTCGATGAGCCCACCTCGGCGCTGGATCCGGAAAAAGTGAATGAGGTGCTGCAGGTTATCGAATCCCTGGCCCATGAAGGCATCACGATGGTCATCGTCACCCACGAGATGAACTTCGCCTTCAAAGTGTCTGACCGGATCGTGTTTATGGAGAAAGGCCGGGTGGTGTGCGATGACACGCCGCAGGCGATGCGCAGCGGGCAACACCCGCGGGTCGAGGCCTTTCTGAAAGATGTTTCTCTGGCTTAACTATCGGGACGTGAAGAGGAAAAACTATGATTGCGCAGTGGCAAATTGAGCAGTTTCATCAGCAGGGTTATCTGGTGGTCGAAGGGGTGCTTTCCGCCGCCGACATCGCCACTCTGCAGAGCGATTTTGACGGCTGGGTCGAGGAGAGCCGCCGCCACGCGTCGGCGTGGGGGAAAACCCTCGACGGGCGGCCGCGCTTCGATATCGAGCGCGACCATGCTCCCGACCATCCGTCGCTGCGCCGGGTCGCCTCCCCGACGGAGATCTCCGAAGCGTATCGCCATACTGCGCTCAACTCGCGGATGGCGACCATCGCCGCGCAGCTGATCGGCGGCAGCGGCACCCGCTTTCACCACAGCAAAATTAACTCCAAGCTGCCGCACACCGCCACCGAGGTGAAATGGCATCAGGATTTCCTCTTCACCCCGCACAGCAATGACGACATCATCACCGCCCTGCTGATGGTCAGCGAGGTGACGCCGGAGAATGGCCCGCTCAACGTGGTGCCGGGCAGCCATCAGGGGCCGCTGTGGTCCCACTGGCAGGAGGGGCGCTTCACCGGAGCGGTGGATGACGAGGTGGTGACGACTCACTGCCAGCAGCCGCAGGCCTGTTTTGGCCCGGCGGGCTCAGTCTGCTTTATGCATACCCGCCTGCTGCACGCCTCCAGCCCCAACGAAACCGCCCTGCCGCGCACCCTGTTCATCAGCGTCTACGCCGCCGAGGATGCGCTGCCCTTCGGCGAAAACCCGCTGCCGAGCCGCCATGCCGGCCAGCTGGTGGCCGGGGAAGAGAGCGGTCTGGTGCGCAGCACCGATAACCAGCTTCGTCTGCCGCAGAAGCCGCGCGGCGCTTCGTTTTTTGTTCAGCAGGCCGGTGCCGATCGCGCCAGCATGTAATTCGCCCACACTCCGGAGGTTTTATGACACGCTTTTTCGCACCACGCCCGCTGGCTCTGCTGCTCTGCGCAGCGGGGGCTCTGACATCCCTGAACGCGCTGGCTTTCCAGCAAAGCGGCAAGATCACCGCCGGTTCGGACATGACCTTTTTCCCTTACGAGTATATGGAGAACAATAAGCCGGCGGGGTTTGATATTGAACTGCTCGACGGCCTGGCGAAGAGCATGGGCCGCGAGGCGGTGAATATCGATACCCGCTTCCCCAACCTGATCCCCGGACTGCAGGGCGGGCGCTTCGATATCACCAACTCGTCGATGTACATTACCGCCGAGCGCCTGAAGGTGATCGACATGGTGCCGTACCTGAAAAGCGGGGAAGCGATCCTCGCCCGTAAAGGGAGCGACTATCAGCCAAAGACCCCGGAAGACTTCTGCGGGCATAAAATCGGCTCGATGGGCGCCACCTCGTGGCTGGCGCAGTTGCAGAAGCTTTCCGCCGACTACTGCGTGAAGAAGGGGCTGAAACCGATTGCGCTGAGCGTCTATACCACCGACCCGCAGACCACCCAGGCGCTGCTGTCGCGCGCAGTGGATGCGCAGATCACCGACGCCGCCGTGGCGCGCGGAGTAGTGGAAAAGCTGGGCGACCGGGTGGTGATCGCCTCTGACACCCTGATCTATCCGGTGCTGAACGGCTTTGGCGTTAAAAAAGGCAACACTGAGGTGAAAACCGCCCTTGAAGAGGCGCTGAAAAAATACAGCGCCACGCCGGAATACGCCGCTCTGCTGAAGAAATATCACTTCCAGGCGCCGACGGCAGAGGATCTGCAGACCCTGATGCCAAAAGCGGAGTAATGCCCATGCGCGATACCGATGAAGAGCAGATCCGCATCGACCTGGCGGCCACCTTTCGCATCATTGCCCATCTTGGCATGCATGAGGCGGTGGCCAACCATTTCAGCGCCGCGCTCTCCGCCGACGGGAAGACGTTTTTACTGAACCCGAAGTGGAAACACTTTTCGCGCATCCGCGCCAGCGATCTGCTGGTGCTGAACGCCGATGATGAAAGCTGCGCCGCGCGCCCTGACGTCGATGCCACCGCGTGGGCTATTCACGGGCAGATCCATCAGCGGCTGCCGGACGTGCGGGTGGTGCTGCATCTGCACCCGGTGTACACCACCAGCCTCGCCTGTCTGGCGACGCCGCAGATCCTGCCCATCGACCAGAACACGGCCCGCTATTTTAACCGGGTCGCCGTCGATACGCTGTACGGCGGGATGGCGGACACCGCGGCAGAAGGGGCCCGGCTGGCGGGGCTGCTGGCGGATAAACGCCGTCTGCTGATGGGCAACCACGGGGTGCTGGTGACCGCCCCGACCATCGGCGAAGCGTTCGACGATATCTGGACCCTCGAGCGCGCCTGTCAGATCCTGATCACCGCCTGGTCAACCGGCCAGCCGCTGAAGGTGCTGTCAGACGCGGTGGCGGAAAAAACCGCCCAGGACTGGGAGAAGATTGCCGATTTCTCCCGGCAGCACTTTGCCGAGATGAAGCAATTGATGATCGACCTCGATCCCTCCCTGGTCGACTAACCCCGCGCCAGCCCGGGTCAGCCCGGGCCGTCGCTGGCCGCCGCCAGCAGCGGCACGATGATATCGCTGAGCGGCGTCGGTATGCCGTGCTGACGCCCGCGACGCTGCACCACCCCGTTACGAATATCCCACTCCAGCGGTCGGCCATGCAGGCGATCGATCAGAATAGAGGTGCTCAGGTCGGCAGGCGCCCGATGAAAACCGGCGATGATCTCCTCCGGCACGCTGTCGCTCAGGACGGCCCCTTCCGCCCGCGCCACCTGCAGGCATTCGCGCAAATAGGCCAGTCCGAGAGCGGTGATCTCCTCCCGGGCGAACATCCCGGCGCGTCGTCCGGTCAGCACCATCAGTCCGGCGACGGCGTTCTGCAGCAGTTTACGCCAGGCCACGGTGGTAAAATCGGCCGCCAGCTCCACCGCGCAGCGGGTTCCCGCCAGCGCCTGCTGCACCCGCTCCGCCCCCGGCAGGTCCGGCAGCGTCAGTCGCGGCGCGGCGCGCAGCCAGACGGAAGCATCGGCGTCGCGCTGCGCCGGAAACCAGACCACCGACGGCAGCACCGTCGCGCCGCCGGTCAAAGGGGCAAACTGCTGGCGCTGCTCGACGCCGTTTTGCAGCACGCATACCACGGTGTCCGGCGAACACAGGGCCGTCAGCCAGGGGGCGATGGCCTCCGTCTGGGTGGCCTTCACCGCGACAAACACCAGGTCGAAGGGGGCGGCTATCGCCGTCGGGTCGGTAAGCACCGGGCCGGGGACCACGATCTCACCCTCATCAGTGCGCAGCACCAGCGACGTATGGGCAGTGCGCCCGCAAACCACCGGCGCCCTTCCCACCGCAAACAGGGCGGCGGCGATAGTCGTGCCGATGGCGCCGGGACCAATTAGTGCAACCTCAGGAAATGCTGTCATGCCGAAGACCTCCTCATCATTCACCGCCCTGCGCGGGCAAAGATTGCCCTCCACAGTAGCGAGAAAGCGCGGAGGTCGGCAAGCGGGATGTCGGGAAAAGCGATGCGCCTTCCCCGACGGAGGGCTAGTAACGCACGCAGACCGATTTGGTTTCGCACCAGCCGTCGAGCCAGTCCGGGCCGAAATCGCGACCGGTACCGGACTGCTTCATGCCGCCGAACGGCAGGTTGGCGTCAATCAGGGTATGGCTGTTGACCCATACCGTCCCGGCCTGCAGGCGGTCGGTATAGATGAGAGCCTGAGTCAGGTCGCGGGTCCAGACGCTGGCGGTCAGGCCGAAATCGCTGTCGTTGGCCAGGCGCAGCGCCTCCTCGCCGTCAGCCACCCGCACCAGGTTCACCACCGGGCCAAACACCTCCTCGCGGGTAAGGCGCAGCCCGGCGTCCGGGTTGACCACCAGCGTCGGCGGAATATAGTACCCCCCGGCATCCGGCCCGGCGCTGCCGCTGATAAGCTCCGCCTTCTGCTGGCGGGCCTCTTCGAGGTAGGCCGCCACCTTGTCGCAGTGGGCCCGGGAGACCACCGGGTTGATCTGCGCCGTCTCCTGCATCCCCGGTCCCACCTGCAGCGATTTCACCGCCTGCTCGAAACCGCTGACCAGGGTGTCAAACAGCGGCGCTTCAATGTAGATCCGCGAACTGGCGGCGCAGACCTGTCCCTGGTTGAGGAAGCTGCCGGTCATCAGCCCTTCAATGACCCACTGGGGATCGGCGTCTTTGAGCACAATCGCCGGGTTCTTGCCGCCCAGCTCCAGCGTCACGCGGGTCAGTCGGTCGGCGGCCACCCGCGCAATCTGTTTCCCGGTGGCCGTCGAGCCGGTAAAGCTCACCTTCGCCACCTGCGGATGCGAGGTCAGCGCCGCGCCGCAGCCGGCGCCGCTGCCGGTGACCACGTTGAACACCCCGTCAGGAATGCCCGCCCGGGTCGCCAGCTCCGCCACCCGCAGCAGGGTCAGCGGGGTGGTTTCCGAGGGTTTGATGACGATCGAACAGCCCGCCGCCAGCGCTGGCATCACCTTCCACATACCGATCATCAGCGGGAAATTCCACGGGACGATGCCCGCCACGACCCCCACCGGCTCTTTTTTGGTCCACGCCTGGTAACGGGCCCCTTGCGGGAACGGGATCGAGACGTCCAGCGTCCGGCCGCTGATTTTGGTGGTCAGCCCCGCCGTGTAGCGCATCCAGTTCAGGGTGCAGCCGACCTCGAAGGCGCGGGAGATGGCGATGGATTTACCCTGCTCAAGGGTCTCCAGCTGCGCCAGCTCCTCGCCGTGCGCCTCCACCAGATCGGCAAAGCGCAGCAGGATGCGCTCACGGTCGGCCGGGGTGCGACCGGCCCAGCGGCGATCGACGAAGGCGCGCCAGGCGGACATCACCGCCCGGTCGACATCCGCCGGGCTGGCGTCGGCGGTGGTGGCGATCGCCTGCCCGGTGGCCGGATCCCAGACGGTTAACCGGTTTTCGCTCTGCGCGGCGCAGGGAGCGCCGTCGATATACAGGCCATGCTGACGGTCTAAAAACTGCTGGACGCTGGCAAGCAGCGCTATCTGAGAGGTGGACATACCCTTTCCTTATTCTTCGCGGATAGTGCTTTCAGTCTATGTCCGGTTGGCGGCTGGCGCTTTTTTCTCTGTGACATTCGTTTGCGCCGCTGTGACAGTCGCCGCAATTCCGTCGCCTGCCCTGACAGAAATGTGCCGCAGGTAATAGTTCTTTCATATAACCGCCATCGCGCCCTTGCCTGAGGCGGCATAAATGCAACAATGCAGAAACATTATTATTACAGGAGAACGGCGAATGATGACCACGGCTGAGGGGGGTCTGGCCTACCAGCGCTGGCTGGCGACGATCAATCAGGTCTGCGGCCATTTCGCCGCCCGGCCGCTGGAGGGACGCTTTCACGGCGAGATTGACGCCCGCTACGCCGGCAGTCTCAAAGTCAGCACGGTCACCGCCGCCGGCGTCAATCTCTACCGCACACGCAATGAGATCAAACGCGATAACGACGCCTGGTTCTATACCGTGTTTCAGCTCGCCGGCGAAGCGGTGATCGAACAGGACGATCGCCAGGTGACCCTGGCGGCGGGGGATATCACGCTGATCGACGCCGCCCGCCCGTGCTCTATCGTCTGGCAGCAGACCTCGCGTCAGGCTTCGCTGCTGCTGCCGCGCCAGCGGGTGGCGCCGACGGGGGAGATCGCCACCGCCTGCCGGCTGGACAAGTCTCTGCCGATGGTGCAGCTCAGTCAGCGACTGCTGCTGGAGAGTATGGGCGGCACGACGCTCTCCGCCAGCGAGAGTGAGGCGGCGCTGGACGCGATCGCCTGCCTGTTGCGCCCGGTACTGCGCCAGCGCGAGCCGACCCCGTCCCGGCGGGACCAGCAGTTTCAAAAGATCATTGCGTTAATCGACACGTCCATTCAGTCGGAACACCTGCGGCCGGAGTGGCTGGCCAGCGAGACGGGAATGTCGGTGCGCAGCCTCTACCGGCTGTTTGCCGACAAAGGGCTGGTAGTGGCGCAGTATATTAAGAACCGGCGGCTGGATCTGTGCGCCCGGGCGTTACAGAACGTCCATGACGACGAAAAGCTGGCGGGGATCGGCTACCGCTGGGGCTTCAGCGACCACAGCCATTTCTCCACCGCCTTTAAGCAGCGCTTCGGCGTCTCGCCGGGCGAATACCGTAAGCGCTGCCGCTAACTATTTGCGCAGCCACTGGCCGTTCAGCCCCTGGACGTACTCCCCGGGCTGAGCGCGGGCCACCAGCTTCTGTCCGGCCATTTTCGCTACCTCATCCACCGGCAGATTGTTGTCATCCGCCAGCTGCTGGTAGCTTTCACTGCGCGCGGCGTTAATCTGTTTCACCAGCGCCAGCGTCTCTTTATCCTGACGCAGCGGCGCCAGATAGCCGTTCAGCGTCTCCCCCACCCGCCCCTGCTGGCGCGCTTCGTTCAGGGTCAACGCCAGCGCGGGCGCGCTGAGCAGAGTCAGCGCCAGCGCTGCGGTTAACAGTCGTTTTCTCATCGTCGCCTCAGAACAAATCGCTGCGGGATTTCAGCAGGTTTTCCACATCCTTATCGACCTTGATATGGATCTCATGCTCAATTTTGACATTCATATTGATGGTGATGGGCTCTTTCGACGCCGCAATTTCGATACGCGGCGTACAGCCGGCGAGCAGCATCGACGCCACTATGGCCAGTAACAGCTTCTTCATTTAGGTTCCTTACATGTCTTACCGTCCGTACAGCGCCGCACGGGCAGCGTGGCATTTTGCTCAAGCCACGCCTGTAAATTGTCGCCGAAGCGTAAACTGCGCCACAGATCGAAAATATTCTCCTCATGAGCGTAGTTTAAATGCACGGTACTGCTTTTCCCGTCCACCCGGCTGGTGCCGTTGATGGCGGCCTTAAGCGTCAGCACGCCCAGATTGTTGAGGTTAATCTGCGTCGATGAACGGGAGATCTCCATATAGCGCAGCCAGTTGATCGCCGCCCCGGCGGAGACGTTGTCCGCCACCAGCGCATCGGCGGTGTCTTTATCGAGCCGCAGCGTCATCGGTCCGTCATTGCGCAACCAGCCGTCGTGGATAATCCATTGATTGTTCTCCAGCCACAGCGGCAGCGCGCCGCTCACCGCCCCGGACATGGCGAACTGCTTCACCTTGACCGCGCTGGTCAGTTCGCTGCTGGAGATGTGCTGCAGACGGATCAGCGCCGGGTCGCGCTGCGGCATGCGCAGCTGCAGCAGGGTCAGCTTGCCGCCTAACAGGTCGACGCTGACGTCGCTAAGCTGCAGCGGATTGGCCTCGCTCCATGGCCAGGTGCCCTGCAGGTCCGCCGTCAGGTTGCGCGCGGTGACCTGGTTGACGATTTCGCCAATGCGCAGGGAGACCGGACGGCGGGTGCCCAGCTGCCAGTGGCCATCGCTGAAGCGGAACGGCAGAACGAAGTCGACGCCATTGATCTGGTTATCCGGCATCCAGGCGCTGCCGCCCTTCAGGACGCCATGACCGCCCGCCTCAAATCCCTGCCCGGCTGCCGCCGAGAAGGCCACCTGCGCATAGAGACTGCCTTCGCGCAGGTTCATCTTCCAGTCCGGCGGCACCAGCGGCTGGAATACCGTCAGCGACTGTTTAGGCCACCAGGCCTGGCCGCGCAGCCGTTCGCCATCCCAGCGCCCGGTCAACCGCACCGGGCCAATGGTATCGGCGTGCAGCGCGCCGGTGAACTGGAACCACGTCGGGTCCCGGCCGTCGAGAGCGAATTTCAGCGTCGACGCCGGGAGATAGCTGCCGCCGGAGAAGGTGGTTTTTGCCGCATCCAGCGACAGCGCGCCGGTCAGCCGCGGATGCTCAGCGTCGCGCAGCCAGCGAATCGGCTGCTCGAGGGTCAGACGCGGCGTGCTGACCCGCATCGTGCCGTACTCGAGCTTATCGAAGCCAGTGGAGAGGCTGCTCAGCGTAATGGCATTGTCCCGCCACTCACCGCTGCCCTTCACATCCCAGCGCGCCTGCATTGGCGTGAAATGCCCCTCGCCCCAGTAGCGCCACTGCCAGCGGCCGCTGTCGGGCAGAAAATCGTTCGCCAGGCCGTCCAGGTGCAACGTAAAGTCGCCCATCTGCTGCTCATGGGCGCGGAGGATCGCCTGCAGGCGGCCATCGACGCCCTGCTGGGTGACCTTCACCCCGGCCAGCGGCCAGCGGATTTCGTCAATGTTCAGCGCGTCGATCACCCGCCCGCGCGAACGCAGTAGCGCCCCGGGGTGAAACGCCAGCTGCGGGCTGACCAGCGACCCGCTGAGCTGGGCCGGCAGCGCGGCGTAAAAGATCATCTCTCCCAGCTTGGCCTCGCCGGTGAGCCGCAGCGGCAGGTCGCTGTTATCCATGCTTAACTTGCCCGGACCGATATTCAGCACCGCGTTGCCTTTGCCGGCATGCCCCTCGGTGAGCACATTTAAGCGGCCGCTGACGATCATCTGTTCCGTGCCCTGCTGCCAGTTACCGACCGACAGCGCCACGCGGCCGCTCAGCGGATACGCCTCGTAGCGGGTGCGCCAGCGGCCGTCGCTGATGGTGATCCGTTCCGGGGTGATCTCCCACGGCAGGTCGAGAATGGGCTCCACCTCGCCGCGCGGGGTGACCAGCAGCTGGCCGCGATTATGCTGCCACGCCAGCTCGGCATCGATCCATTCTGCGGTCTGCGGAAATTCAAAGGTACCCTGCATCTGGCCATCGACCGGCAGGCCATCCGGCACCAGCGGCAGATGGAAGGTCCCCACCAGCTTCACCGGCGGCTGATCGTCAGTCAGCCGGGCGCTGAACTGGCTGACAGTGAGCGCCTGGCCGCGCAGGCGCGCCTGCAGGCTCAAATCGTTCCCGGCGAAGCCGATATCCTGCTGCGCAGGCGTCAAGGACATCACCAGCCGCCCCTGCCATTTTTCCCACGGCGACAGCCGCAGGTTCTCAATGGTTAACCAGCTGTAGGGCAGCATTGATTGCCATTCGGCGAGGGTGCGCGGCGCCCCCGGCGCGGGATCGCTGGCCGGCAGTTTGCTCAGGCAGGCGCTGTTGATCTCCAGCTGGCCAATATGCAGCCGCCAGCGGCTGGGGCGCGAGAGACGGGCATCGGTCACCCGGGCGAGTTCACAGTCGCCCACCAGATAGCGCAGATCGGGGATCAGCAGGGCGGAGCGCGTAAGACGCGGGCTCTCCTGCAAAGCGATATGAGTCCCCACGGGCAGCCAGATGCCCGCCAGCGTCGGCACCCAGTGGGTCAGCGTCAACAGCAGGGTTAGCGGCAGTAACACCAGCGCTAGCACCAGCGCGATGGCGGCTTTATATTTACCCTTCATGGGCAGTTAATATCCTGATTCAACATAAGTAAAAGCCGAAAGGCGCCCATTGTGACACGTTCGACCAGTGAGTGAAAGTTTGCGACCTGTTAAAGCATAGTTGCCAGCCGGTATCGCGGCGCGGCGATCGCTCGTCACTATTTAGCTTTTGTTTAAGCGCTACCTGCCACACTCCAGCCAGTTCGGTTTTGCTTGCGGGAGAGACAGTGTCGTTAATTATCTCGCTCATTGAGAGCGCACAGGGCCACTATCCATTGGTATTACTGATGGTTTTCCTGCTCACTTTCACTAAATCCTGCGCGCTGGTGTCGCTGGCGATCCCGGGCACCTCCGGCCTGCTGCTGCTGGGGACATTCGCTTCCGCCAGCCTCGGTCATTTCCTGTTAATGTGGTCCAGCGCCAGCCTCGGCGCCATCGGCGGATTCTGGCTCTCGTGGTGGTTAGGCGTTCGCTATCGTCACCGCCTCACGCAGTTGCGCTGGCTGACCGCCGAGCGGCTGGCCCGCAGTCGACTCTTTTTTCAGCGCCGCGGGCTGTGGGCGGTCTTTTTCAGTCGCTTCCTCTCTCCCCTGCGCGCCACCCTGCCCCTGGTCAGCGGCGCCAGCGGCCTGCCGCTGTGGTCGTTTCAGCTGGCTAACGTCACCTCCGGTCTGCTGTGGCCGTTTCTGCTGCTCTCCCCCGGCGCTTTAAGCCTGAGTTTGTGGTGAAAAAACTTTGTCTTTCAAAGAGATTCCGCAAATCCGCGATATGCTCTAGAATTAGGATAAGCACCTGCTATTTAAACTATTTTTTAATAATTGTACGATAATTTTAAATATGCTACCGTGACGTTATAATCACTGGAGAAAAGTCTTATGAAAATCGCGGTTTACAGTACGAAGCAGTACGATAAAAAGTACCTGCAGCACGTTAATGATACCTACGGCTTTGAACTGGAATTCTTCGACTTCCTGCTGACAGAGAAAACCGCCAAAACCGCCCACGGTTGCGAAGCGGTATGCATCTTCGTCAATGACGACGGCAGCCGTCCGGTGCTGGAGGAGCTGAAGGCCCACGGCGTGAAGTATATCGCCCTGCGCTGCGCCGGGTTTAACAACGTCGACCTCGAGGCGGCGAAAGCGCTTGGCCTGCGCGTCGTGCGCGTCCCGGCCTACTCGCCGGAAGCGGTCGCTGAACATGCGATCGGCATGATGATGTCGCTTAACCGCCGCATCCACCGCGCCTACCAGCGTACCCGTGATGCCAATTTCTCCCTCGAAGGCCTCACCGGTTTCACCATGTACGGCAAAACCGCCGGGGTGATCGGCACCGGGAAAATTGGCGTGGCGATGCTACGGATCCTTAAAGGCTTCGGCATGCGTCTGCTGGCTTTTGACCCGTACCCAAGCGCCGCCGCGCTGGAGCTGGGGGTGGAATATGTTGACCTGGCCACGCTGTACAAGGAGTCGGACGTGATCTCCCTGCACTGCCCGCTCACCGACGAAAACTACCATCTGCTCAATCGCGAGGCCTTCGATCAAATGAAGGACGGGGTGATGGTGATTAACACCAGCCGCGGCGCGCTGATCGATTCCCAGGCGGCCATCGATGCCCTGAAGCACCAGAAAATCGGCGCGCTGGGGCTGGACGTTTATGAGAACGAACGCGATCTGTTCTTCGAAGACAAATCCAACGACGTGATCCAGGACGACGTCTTCCGTCGCCTCTCCGCCTGCCACAACGTGCTGTTTACCGGCCATCAGGCGTTCCTCACCGCCGAGGCGCTGATCAGCATTTCGGAGACCACCCTGGGCAATCTGCAGCAGGTCGCCAACGGTGAAACCTGCCCGAACGCTATCGTCTGATTCCTTTCCCATTTGTGCTCCTCTCCCCGGGGGAGCACATTCAGATAATCCCCACAGATCCCCGCTGCGATACCGTTACACTGGCTTTGTTTTATTAGTAATGTGAATGTTTTGGAGTAAAAATGAACAAATTTGCGGCATTACTGGCGGCAGGGTTGCTGCTGTCCGGCTGTGTCTATAACAGTAAGGTGTCCACCGGCGCGGAACAGCTACAGCATCATCGTTTCGTGTTGACCAGCGTCAACGGCCAGGCGGTGAACGCGGGCGACCGGCCGCTGGAGCTGAGCTTCGGCGAGAAGACGGCTCTTACGGGCAATATGTATGTTTCGGGCAATATGTGCAACGGCTTCAGCGGGGAAGGTAAGGTGTCGGACGGCGAGCTGAAGGTTAAATCGCTGGCGATGACCCGGATGCTGTGCCACGATGCCCAGCTCAATACCCTTGACGCGACCATTGGTAAGATGCTGCGCGAGGGCGCGCAGGTCGATCTGACGGAAAACCAGTTGACGCTGGCGACCGCCGACCAGACGCTGGTCTATAAGCTCGCCGACCTGATGCACTAGCCGGCGTGGTGAACCCGCTGCGGGGTTGCCATTAATAGCCGCAGCTTCCGCCCGCCAGCGCCTGCTCGCTGCAGCGTTTACCGTTCGGCAACGCGCACATGCCAATCGCCGAACCATCGAGCTGACGAGCTACCGATAACGAGCCGCCTATCATGGCGCAGTTGGCCTGACCGGCGTCGCTCATCGCCGCCCGCATTCCTGGCGTGACGTGCGCCGCCGTGGCCTGCTGAACGGGTTCACTACTGCACGCCGACAGCAACAGCGCCGCACATCCCACTAATATCGCAGCTCGCATTTTCTCTCCCCTCGGAAACGTCTTAAAAAGCAAACCCAAGAATAATAGGCAGCGTGGCGCGCGGCGTCGAGAGGGGAAGTACGTATTTATGCGTCTCATTAACATTTTCTAGCAAATTTCTGCCTAAAGGTTGATCTCCCCCGGGTTCGCCACCGGACAATCGCTGGCCTTCACGCCCTGGAAAGCCACTTTCTCCGCGAACCGCGCAAAATATTGATCTGGTCACGGGTGGCCGCCGCATTGAGGACACAAATGCAAAAATGGCGGCATCAACGGTTTGCTAAACTACCTCTTATATAATTACAGGGCGCGTCGCGGTTTTACGCGTCCATTCTTTTGCGCAATGTAAGGGTGTCTTCCTATGATTACTATTGATGGTAATGGCGCGGTCGCTTCCGTCGCGTTTCGCACCAGTGAAGTTATCGCCATCTACCCGATCACGCCCAGTTCAACGATGGCGGAACAGGCCGACGCCTGGGCCGGCAATGGGCTGAAAAACGTCTGGGGCGATGTGCCCCGCGTGGTCGAAATGCAGTCGGAGGCAGGCGCCATTGGCGCCGTACATGGCGCGCTGCAGACCGGCGCCCTCTCCACCTCCTTTACCTCATCGCAGGGCCTGCTGCTGATGATCCCCACGCTGTACAAACTGGCCGGCCAGCTGATGCCGTTTGTCCTGCACGTCGCCGCCCGCACCGTCGCCACCCACGCGCTGTCGATCTTCGGCGACCATTCCGATGTGATGGCGGTCCGCCAGACCGGGTGCGCCATGCTGTGCGCCAGCAGCGTTCAGGAAGCGCAGGATTTCGCGCTGATCTCGCATATCGCCACTCTGCAAAGCCGGGTGCCGTTTATTCATTTCTTTGATGGTTTCCGCACCTCGCACGAAATCAACAAAATCGCCCCGCTGGCGGATGACACGATTCGCGCCCTGCTGCCGCAGGAAAAAATCGCTGAGCATCGCCAGCGCGCGCTCAATCCGGAACACCCGGTGATCCGCGGAACCTCGGCCAACCCTGACACCTACTTCCAGTCGCGGGAGGCCACCAACCCGTGGTACGACGCGGTTTATGATCATGTCGAGAAAGCGATGGATGACTTCACCGCCGCCACCGGCCGCCAGTACAAACCGTTTGAGTTTTACGGCCATCCGCAGGCGGAACGCGTCATCGTCATTATGGGCTCGGCCATCGGCACCTGCGAAGAGGTGGTCGATGAGTTGCTGAGCCGCGGCGAGAAAGTCGGCGTGCTGAAGGTCCGCCTCTATCGTCCGTTCTCCGCCGCCCACCTGCTGGCAGCGCTGCCGGAGAGCGTCCGGGCGGTGGCGGTGCTGGATCGCACCAAAGAACCTGGCGCGCACGCGGAGCCGCTGTATCTCGACGTGATGACCGCCCTGGCGGAAGCCTTTAACCGCGGCGAGCGCGAGACGCTGCCGCGGACCATCGGCGGCCGCTACGGTCTCTCTTCCAAGGAGTTCGGTCCGGAATGCGTGCTGGCGATATTCCATGAGCTGCAGGCCGCCCAGCCGAAGCCGCGCTTTACCGTCGGCATCTATGACGACGTGACCAACCTGTCGCTACCGCTGGGCGAAAATACCCTGCCGGCAGAGGCCAAGCTCGAAGCGCTGTTCTACGGCCTCGGCAGCGACGGCAGCGTGTCGGCCACCAAAAACAATATCAAAATCATCGGCAACTCCACCCCGTGGTTCTCCCAGGGGTACTTTGTCTATGACTCGAAGAAGGCGGGCGGCCTGACCGTCTCCCATCTGCGGGTCAGCGAAAAGCCGATTCGTTCTTCGTATCTGATTTCGCAGGCCGATTTCGTTGGCTGCCACCAGCTGCAGTTTATCGATAAATACCAGATGGCCGAGCGGCTGAAGCCCGGCGGCATTTTCCTGCTCAACACGCCGTACAGCGCCGATGAAGTCTGGTCCCGCCTGCCGCAGGAAGTGCAGGCCACCCTGAATCAGAAAAAAGCGCGTTTTTACGTGGTCAACGCGGCGAAGATCGCCCGCGAATGTAGCCTCGGGGCGCGCATTAATACCGTGATGCAGATGGCCTTCTTCCATCTGACTCACATCCTGCCTGGCGACAGCGCGCTGGCGGAACTGCAGGCGGCCATCGCCAAAAGCTACAGCAGCAAAGGTCAGGAGCTGGTGGAACGTAACTGGCAGGCGCTGGCCCTGGCCCGCGAGTCCCTGGCGGAAGTGCCGCTGCAGCCGGTGAATGCCAGCAGTCCGAACCGCCCGCCGGTGGTCTCCGACGCCGCGCCGGATTTCGTCAAAACGGTCACCGCCGCCATGCTGGCCGGCCTCGGCGATGCGCTGCCGGTCTCCGCCCTACCGCCGGACGGCACCTGGCCCATGGGCACCACCCGCTGGGAGAAACGCAACATCGCCGAAGAGATCCCGATCTGGAAGGAAGCGCTTTGCACCCAGTGTAACCACTGCGTTGCCGCCTGCCCGCACTCGGCAATCCGCGCCAAAGTGGTCGCGCCGGAGGACATGGAGAACGCCCCTGCCAGTCTGCACTCGCTGGACGTTAAATCCCGCGATATGCGCGGGCAGAAATACGTTCTGCAGGTCGCCCCGGAAGACTGCACCGGCTGCAACCTGTGCGTGGAAGTGTGCCCGGCAAAAGATCGCCAGAACCCGGAGATCAAGGCCATCAATATGATGTCGCGCCTGGAGCATGTTGAAGAGGAGAAAGTGAATTACGATTACTTCCTCAACCTGCCGGAAATCGACCGCAGCAAACTGGAGCGTATTGATATCCGCACTTCGCAGCTGATCAGCCCGCTGTTTGAATACTCCGGCGCCTGCTCCGGCTGTGGCGAAACGCCGTATATCAAACTGCTGACCCAGCTGTATGGCGACCGGATGCTGATTGCCAATGCCACCGGCTGCTCATCCATTTACGGCGGCAACCTGCCCTCGACCCCGTACACGACCGACGCCAACGGCCGCGGCCCGGCGTGGGCCAACTCGCTGTTTGAGGATAACGCTGAATTCGGGCTCGGCTTCCGCTTAACCGTCGACCAGCATCGCCAGCGCGTGATGCGCCTGCTGAGTGAATTCGCCCACCAGCTGCCGGCAGAGCTGAACGCGGCGCTGCATGCCGAGGCGACGCCGGAAGCGCGCCGCGAACAGGTGGCAGCCCTGCGTCAGGCGCTGGCCGGCGTGCAAGGCGCTGAAGAGCTGCTGACCGATGCCGACGCGCTGGTGGAGAAATCCGTCTGGCTGATCGGCGGCGATGGCTGGGCCTACGATATCGGCTTCGGCGGTCTGGACCATGTGCTGAGCCTGACGGAAAATGTCAACATTCTGGTGCTGGATACCCAGTGTTACTCCAACACCGGCGGCCAGGCGTCAAAAGCCACCCCGCTGGGGGCGGTCACTAAGTTTGGCGAGCACGGTAAACGCAAGGCGCGCAAAGATCTTGGCGTCAGCATGATGATGTACGGTCATGTCTATGTGGCGCAGATTTCGCTGGGCGCGCAGCTGAACCAGACAGTGAAAGCGATTCAGGAAGCGGAAGCCTATCCGGGGCCGTCGCTGATCATCGCCTACAGTCCTTGCGAAGAGCATGGCTACGATCTGGCGCTCAGCCACGATCAGATGCGTCAGCTGACCGCTACCGGCTTCTGGCCGCTCTACCGCTTCGACCCGCGTCGGGCGGAAGAAGGCAAGATCCCGCTGGCGCTGGACTCCCGCCCACCGTCAGACGCCCTGGCTGAGACGCTGCTCAATGAGCAACGCTTCCGTCGCCTGAATGCGCAGCAGCCGGAAGTGGCGGAGCAACTGTGGAAAGACGCTGCCGCCGACCTGCAGAAGCGCTACGACTTCCTCGCCCAGCTGGCGGGCAAAGCGGAGAAATCACCGAGCGAGAGCTGAGGTTATTTTTCTCCCGCAGCCATAAAAAAAGCCCGAACATAAAGTTCGGGCTTGTCGTTTTACCGATAAACAAAATCATTCCGCAGAATGAGACGGCAAATAAAAATGCTTGGCATGACAATAAAGGCATATAACGCCCGAATAATACGCGATCAATCTGGATATGTATAATTTTTATTTTGTATATTATTTGTAGATATATTCACCATAATTATCACCATTACTTCAGACGTATTTTATTTAGATTTTACTTATATCGTAACAATTGAGTCTTACCATATCTCAGACCGCTCCTTTAGCATGAGTTCACTTCCTTCCCGGAAGCTAGAACATAAAAACAGTTAAAGGAATTTCTTCATGAAAAGAAAAGTACTGGCCCTCGTTATTCCGGCTTTATTAGCCGCTGGCGCTGCGCACGCGGCGGAAATTTATAATAAAGACGGAAATAAATTAGATGTCTATGGCAAGGTAGACGGTCTGCACTATTTCTCCAGCGACTCGAAAAAAGACGGCGACCAAACTTACGTTCGCTTTGGCTTTAAAGGCGAAACCCAGATCAACGATATGCTCACCGGTTACGGCCAGTGGGAATACAACGTTCAGGCCAACAATACCGAAAGCGCCGGCGATCAGGCGTGGACCCGTCTGGCCTTCGCCGGTATCAAAGTGGGCGATTACGGTTCTTTCGACTACGGTCGTAACTACGGCGTGCTGTACGACGTCGAAGGCTGGACCGATATGCTGCCGGAGTTCGGCGGCGACTCTTACACCTATGCGGATAACTTTATGGCAGGCCGCGCCAACGGCGTCGCGACCTACCGCAACAGCGATTTCTTCGGTCTGGTGGATGGTCTGAACTTCGCCCTGCAGTATCAGGGTAAAAACGAAGGCCAAAACGCCCAGGATATCAACGTCGGCACCAACAACCGCAGCAGCGACAGCGATGTTCGCTTTGACAACGGCGACGGTTTCGGTCTCTCCACCTCCTATAACTTCGGCATGGGCATCAGCGCGGCTGCGGCCTATACCTCTTCTGATCGTACCAACGACCAGATGACCCGGACCAACGCCCGCGGCGATAAAGCCGAAGCCTGGACTGCAGGCCTGAAGTACGACGCCAACGATATCTACCTGGCGACCATGTACTCTGAAACCCGCAACATGACCCCGTACGGCAATGACGGCGTGGCCAACAAGACGCAAAACTTCGAAGTCACCGCTCAGTATCAGTTCGACTTCGGTCTGCGTCCGGCTATCTCCTACCTGCAGTCCAAAGGCAAAGATCTCTATAATACCGGCAGCTACGCCGATAAAGATCTGGTCAAATATATGGACGTCGGCGCCACCTATTACTTCAACCGTAATATGTCCACCTACGTTGATTACAAAATCAACCTGCTGGATGACAACGACAGCTTCTACAAAGACAACGGTATTTCTACCGACAACATCGTCGCGCTGGGCCTGGTTTACCAGTTCTGATGCGCCAGCCCGCCGGTTCCGGCGGGCTTTATCTCTCTTTGCATCGCAGCAGCTAAAACAAAACAATATATCCCACAGCTTAAAATAGCCGTCCTTTTAGTGATATAGTCGTGCTCAGTCAGTGCCTGCCCGAGGACGTCCATCATGCATCATCACCCGGTAAAATCTTCCCGAATTATCTCTGTCGCCTATGATGACGCCTCCGCCACGCTGGAAATCTGTTTTTATCACCAGCCGCCGTTGCAATATACCGGGGTTCCACCGCGTATTTTTCGTGACTTTTTACAGGTGGTGTCAAAAGGCCGATTTTATGACGGCGTGATAAAGGGAAAATTCCCCGAACGCAAGCCACGTTAATGTCAAAGTGTGACTGCGGTCATGATACAAAACGTGCCATAATGCCGTACAATATGAGGGGATACTTAAACAGGAGGTTTTATGAGCAGAATGATTCTTGTCCCCATCGATATCTCTGATAAAGAATTTACTGAACGCATTATCAGTCACGTTGAATCGGAAGCGCGGATTGACGACGCTGAGGTCCATTTCCTCTCCGTTATCCCTTCCCTGCCTTATTATGCCTCACTGGGAATGGCCTATACCGCCGAACTGCCTGGTATGGATGAGCTGCGCGAAGGGACGGAAACGCAGCTTAAAGAGCTCGCGAAGCAGTTCTCTATCCCGGAAGATCGGAAACATTTTCACGTTGCCGAAGGGTCGCCAAAGGATAAGATCCTGGCCCTCGCCAGGTCGCTACCCGCCGACCTGGTGATCATCGCTTCGCACCGGCCGGATATTACCACCTATCTGCTGGGCTCCAACGCCGCCGCGGTGGTCCGCCACGCCGAGTGCTCGGTGCTGGTCGTTCGCTAACGCCTCAGCCCGCCGCCCGGCGGGCTTTTTATTTTTACTTCTGCCCCTGCCCGCAGCGGAAAGTGCCGGAAAGATGCTGACATTCCGCCCCTGAATCCGTACCATACACGCCACGGTTGTCTGTCAGACCTCATTAATTGCTACGCGCCAGCGCCACGTTGTCCAGCGGCTGGCAGAACGCGTGCTCTTCTGATGCCACACTATGAATTGAGCCACTATTACATGCTGCAAAATCAAGAAATCAGCAAAAATGTACAACATCAATAAGTTGTGCTCCCCAACCAACTGAATTTATTTTGTATTTACATACAGCCAGCCCCCCACACCGCCGGCCGCTGGTCCTGGCACCTGAATCCACCCGGGAATGGATGAGGTAGGCTATTCGAGGAAAAGAGGTGAATGAGATAATTGCAGATGGTGCGGTACCTGCAGATCATTTCACATGGCACCCCGTTTTCCGAGCGGTGGACAACGTTAGGAATCAGGGGGCGTAATTGATTGAGGCTATTAAAATCCAATAACCTGATAATACCCGCACTATGCTGAAAGCAGACCTTGGTGTTCTGCTTGCCTTTTGCTTCGGGAATGCCCTCAAAGCGCATAAGTTAAGGAAGTTGCTCAGGCTCCGACGGCATCTTTAGGGCTGGTTGATAAAAAATCAAAATTGTGAGCTACTTTCATCGATAATAAATTCAACGTAATAAAAAACCGCCGGCGCGAGTTTCAATCAGAAGTCATCTATTATCACGTTAAGATAGGTAAGATAACGCAACTGTACCGATCAGCTACTCTTTGAAACCAGGCTTGCCATTCCTGGCCCGCCATTCTTTCACTTCCTTAACAACCCTTTCCGGACTATCCTCTCGGCCCTTTGGAGGATAGAAAATTACATCAGAACCATTAGGGTGTTCAGTGATACGTTCAAACTCTAAAACATTTTGCACATCTTCATCTTCGGTTGTATTATCCGGTTTAAATATCTTTTCCACAAAAGCTAAAAACTCAGATTCGGTGTAATCAGAAATGCTTTTTTTATTGTCCATCATTTACCACCATTGCTTAGTGAACTTCGACATGGCTTTTTGTGCATAATAACTCGTCAGTTCTCAATACCATACACATCACCGGTATTTTAATAGCTTTTGCGTGTTCTAATTCATGTTTAAGCCTTCCCCCGACATGCTCATTTTACGAATGAACGACCATGTTTCTAACTTGATACCCCCTAAGCTAGCTTGTCAAACCGCTCAGTTAGCTCAGTGGTATCAGAAACCGCCTTCCTGAAAGCTCTCCCGAATGAATGAAAGTTCGAAAACTCACAGCAACGAAATTTATCAGCAATCACACCGGGAACAGGAGAGCCTGACTCGTCTCCGTTTTTTTCAGCCAACCATGACTAACCTGCTCCCCTTAACCAGTGATTTTGCCAGGTAAATCTCTAGAGCTTGCCAACATAACATCACTTGGCTCGACTCCCATTGCAAGAGCATCAGGCTGCTAGATCTCTCAGTACACAAAATCCAGGTAGGCTAGCAGTATTTACGGTTGAGATGGACGAAATCTTATTGTTCCACGCGCAATGCCTGGCTTTCCGGGCTCATACTTGCATTTTCTCATTGCTGATCTTGTTTCTCTAAAAAAGATCTCAGCACCAGTTGTCTCAACAGAAGTTACTTCCCCTTTTTCATTTACTGAGGCAGCGTAATTTACAGTGCCACTAATCCGATTAGCCATGGCAGAAACTGGATAATAAGGATTAGGGCAACTTATCCGCACAGGCACAACTTCTTCTTTATTTTCTGCAGCAAGTGCCAAGTTTGATATAAGAACAGCGCAAACCAGAAGTAATGTTTTTTTCATAACCGATACCAATTGTTGTTTTCCTTATGTCTATAGATCCCTAATACGCCTTTTTCATGCAACGCCGGAGGATGCGGCTCCACTTCTACATCCCCGCTGGTATGGAGGGGATTATATATCACAGCCGGGTTAGCTGCGCGCTTTGCGTTCTGCGGGGGATTGAGGCATCGCCATTCTTCCGCAGGGCTACTCCTTCCCTATAACGCTTCCATTCACCTATATTCCATTAATAAATGAGGAGTTTCGACTTATCATTTAGGGTCAAGTAAAGTAAACACCTCTCTTACAGCCAGATTTCCAATCTTATGTGAGCCCCAAAACCCGGCACTGATTGCCGGGTATTTTATTGCTTCCCAGGTGCTTTTACGGTTTCTCACGCCCGGCACATCTCCGGCGAGTTACCTCTCACCAGCGCCTCAGCAAAAGGCCTCGGTATGGTATTAGCAGCAGGAAACCGGACGATACAATTGCTCGGCCCTGCCCTGGATGCGCTGAAAGCGCAGCATGAACTGACAGCTGGACATCCGGTATCCACTATCACGTTTCACCACAGGGAATACGGCTCAAGCGAGGAACAGAATTTGCGATTTGTTTTCATGCCGCGGAGACGAAAAGGCGAGCAAAAACCCTGCTACTCGCACAGCAGCATAGGCAGCAGATGGGAAGCTGCAGTAAAACGCGCTGGCATTCGCCGCAGGAATCCGTACCATACGCGGCATACTTTTGCCTGCTGGCTCCTGACGGCTGGCGCAAACCCGTCTTTTATAGCCAATCAGATGGGGCATGAAAACGCGCAAATGGTGTACGACGTTTATAGTACATGGATAGAAGAGATGAACGGCGACCAGGTTTCTATGTTGAATTCCCGGCTTGGGCTTTAACACATTTTGCCCCCTATATGCCCCTTTTAGATTTTGAGAATGTTAATAATGCAAGAAAATCAAGAACTTACAAAGAAAGAGAAATACAACATCGACAAGCTGCAGAAACGTCTGCGCCGCAACGTCGGTGAGGCGATCGCCGACTTCAATATGATTGAAGAAGGCGACCGCATTATGGTTTGTCTGTCAGGCGGCAAGGACAGCTATACCATGCTGGAGATCCTGCGTAACCTGCAGAAAAGCGCGCCCATCTCCTTCTCACTGGTGGCGGTGAACCTCGACCAGAAACAGCCCGGGTTCCCGGAGCATATTCTGCCGGCTTATCTTGAGCAGCTGGGAGTTGAATACAAGATTGTCGAAGAGAATACCTACGGCATCGTCAAAGAGAAGATCCCGGAAGGGAAAACCACCTGCTCGCTCTGCTCTCGCCTGCGTCGCGGCATTCTCTACCGTACCGCCAGCGAACTCGGCGCCACCAAGATTGCCCTCGGCCATCATCGCGACGACATCCTGCAGACGCTGTTCCTGAATATGTTCTACGGCGGCAAAATGAAAGGAATGCCGCCGAAGCTGATGAGCGATGACGGCAAACACATCGTCATCCGCCCGCTGGCCTACTGCCGTGAAAAGGACATCGAGCGCTTCTCCCAGGCCAAGGGCTTCCCGATCATTCCATGCAACCTGTGCGGGTCGCAGCCTAACCTGCAGCGCCAGGTGATCGCCGATATGCTTCGCGACTGGGATAAGCGTTATCCGGGACGCATTGAAACCATGTTTAGCGCGATGCAGAACGTTGTGCCTTCGCACCTGAGCGACGTTAATCTGTTTGATTTTAAAGGCATCACCCACGGTTCTGAGGTGGTGGACGGCGGCGATCTGGCGTTTGATCGGGAAGAGATTCCCCTGCAGCCTGCCGGCTGGCAGCCGGAGGAAGAGGACGCCCGGTTAGATGAGCTGCGTCTGAACGTAGTGGAAGTGAAGTAACCCGAAAGCGTCTCAGGCCGCCGCCTGAGACGCGCTATTCTGCCCTTACTTCAGCAGTCGTACGCGGCAGGCTTTGCCTTTGATCTTACCGTTTTGTAACTGCTTATACGCTTTCTGCGCCATATTCTGGCGGATCGCCACATAGACGTGGGCCGGGTGGACGGTAATTTTGCCGATATCGGCGCCATCAAACCCCATATCTCCGGTCAACGCTCCCAGCACATCTCCCGGGCGCATTTTCGCCTTTTTTCCGCCGTCGATGCACAGCGTCGCCATCTCCGCCGTCAGCGGCGTGATAGCGTTGCCCGTCGGCGCCGGCAGCCAGTTAAGGGATAATTGCAGCATGTCGGCCAGAATGGTGGCGCGCTGCGCCTCTTCCGGCGCGCAGAAGCTGATAGCCAGGCCTTGTTCGCCGGCGCGGGCGGTACGGCCGATGCGGTGAACATGCACCTCCGGATCCCAGGCCAGCTCGAAGTTCACCACCAGCGCGAGAGATTTGATGTCCAGGCCGCGGGCGGCGACGTCGGTCGCCACCAGAACCCGGACGCTGCCGTTCGCGAAGCGCACCAGCGTTTGATCGCGGTCGCGCTGCTCGAGGTCACCGTGCAGCGATAATGCGCTCTGCCCGGCGGCGTTGAGCGCATCGCAGACCGCCTGGCAATCGCGCTTGGTATTGCAGAACACCACGCAGGACGCCGGCTGATGCTGGCTAAGCAGACGCTGGAGCAGCGCAATCTTGCCGTGGCGGGAAACTTCAAAGAACTGCTGTTCGATAGCCGGTAACGCATCGACGCTGTCAATCTCAATCGTTTCCGGATGACGCTGCACCCGACCGCTGATCGCCGCGATCGCCGCAGGCCAGGTGGCGGAAAACAGCAGCGTCTGCCGGTCAGCCGGCGCGAAGCGGATCACCTCGTCGATGGCGTCGCTGAAGCCCATATCGAGCATGCGGTCCGCTTCATCCATCACCAGGGTCTGCAGCGCGTCGAGAGAGACCGTCCCCTTCTGCAGATGATCGAGCAGACGGCCCGGGGTGGCGACGATAATATGCGGGGCGTGCTGCAGTGAATCGCGCTGAGCGCCAAACGGCTGCCCGCCGCAGAGCATCAAAATCTTGATGTTCGGCAGGCAGCGCGCCAGACGGCGCAGCTCGCCGGCAACCTGATCGGCCAGTTCACGGGTCGGACACAGCACCAGCGACTGGGTCTCAAAGCGCGACGGATCGATATGCTGCAGCAGGCCCAGCCCGAAGGCGGCCGTTTTTCCGCTGCCGGTTTTTGCCTGCACGCGCACATCTTTCCCCGCGAGGATCGCCGGCAGGGCGGCGGCCTGAACCGGCGTCATCGACAGATAACCCAGCTCGTTAAGGTTGGCTAATTGGGCGGCAGGTAAAACAGTCAGGGTAGAAAAAGCGGTCACAATGTATTCTCGTATTAAAGGACAGACGATCTGCAGGCGCGTATCCTCGCAGATCTCCGCGCCTGATGCGACAATTTAATCGGCTCTTCATCAGGCGGCGGATCGGGCTGCGGCTGCGGGCGCGGTCGCGGATCGGGTAAAGGAACCGGATCGTTCGGCTCGGGCGAGATGGGGATGGACTGGGCTGTCAGCCCTGAAGCGTAATGCATAGTGGCCTCCCGGAAAGTGATACGGGCGTACCCGCAGGCGTAAACGGCCTGAAGACCGTCGGGTGTCTTAGTAAGCGTAGAAGCTGGTCAGGAGAGCGCAAAAAAAAAGCCGACTCAACAAAGTCGGCGTCGTACGAATCAATTGTGCTATGCAGTAATTCAAAAAAGGAAGTAAGACAATATGGAGCGCAACGCCCATCGCTTGACGTTGCATTCACCTGCGAGAGAGATATTGCCCTGAATGGGTAGAGGGTTTATTGATTTCGCTCAAACATTGCCGGGTTTTCCCGGCATCGTCGCCGCCAAAAGGCGATTCTTTACAACCATTTACTGCGATGTAACCACCACGCAACACCACCGATGACAACGACTAACATCAGGCAGAAGAGGCTAAAGCCCAGATGCCAGCTGTTACCTGGGATCCCCCCGAGGTTGACACCGAACAGGCCGGTTAAAAAGGTGCTGGGCAGAAACACCATCGCCATCAACGACATCGTATAGGTACGCCGCGCCAGCGACTCCTGCATAATCTGGGCGATCTCATCGCTCATGATCGCCGTCCGGGCAATGCAGCTGTCGATCTCGTCCAGCCCGCGCCCCAGCCGCTCGGCGATATCCTGCATCCGCCGCCGCTGATCGTCGCTCATCCACGGCAGGCGTTCGCTGGCCAGCCGGGCGTAAACATCGCGCTGCGGCGCCATATACCGGCGCATCACAATCAGCTGCTTACGCAGTAGCGCGAGAAAACCGCGCGGCGGCACCTGCTGATCGAGCAGGTCGTCTTCGAGGTCGATAATTCGGTCGTGCAGTTGTTCAATAAACTCACTGGCATGATCGGTCAGCGCGTCGCAGACTTCCACCAGCCAGCTGCCGCCATCCGTCGGCCCATTACCCTCCTTCAGGTCGCCCAGCACATCGTCCAGCGCCAGCACTTTGCGCTGACGAGTGGAGACGATCAGCCGCTCATCCATATACAGACGCATCGCCACCAGCTGGTCTGGCCGTTCATCGGTGCTGCCGTTGATGCAGCGCAGGGTAATCAACGCCCCGTCGCCGATCCGCGTCACCCGCGGTCGGGTGCTCTCGCCCGCCAGGGCATCGCGCACGTTATTGGGCAGCAACGGGGTGGCCGCCAGCCAGTCGGCGCTGTCGCTATGGGTATAGTTGAGATGCAGCCAGCAGGGTTTCTCTTTGTCGATAATATCGTCATCGGCGAGCGGCTTCACGCCCCCCTGCCCGTCGAGCACCCACGCGAAGATCGCGTCCGGTATCTGCAACTCCGAGCCTTTAATCGCGTCCACTCAACCTCCGTTAATCCATGCCTGTCGCATTGCGCGCACTCTGTATAAGGTACGCGAAAGCGCGCTTTTTCGCTGTTTATTGCCCGGTGAAAGAGGCTAATCGCTTCATTAAAAAGCGCTTTCCCCCGGGCCGCGCCCGCTTTCCTCATTTAACGTTAAAGTGTAGTGAAATCAAGTTCTTCAGGTTTTGCGCGGTTCACTGCGACCTTTTGCGGTTTATTTTGCGGCTTTTTGCTGTATTATGCCGTTTATTGCGTCAATTTGCGGAGTCCCTCGCCATGCATAAGCTCGCGCGACAAAAACACATCCTTGACCGGCTGAGTGAAACCGGTCAGCTGAGCATCAGCGAACTGGTTGATGCGCTGCAGGTGTCGGCCGATACCATACGCCGGGATCTCAGTGAGCTGGAAAACCAGGGGGTACTGCAGAAAAGCCACGGCGGTGCCATCGCGCTTAACGTCCCGGCGATGACGCGCCAGGGAAGAAACGCCCTGCTCCCCGGAACGAAACAGCGTCTGGGCCAGCAGGTCGCCGCGCGCATCCCCTCCGGCTCGACGCTGTTTCTCGACGCCGGCAGCACACTGCTGGCCGTCGCTACACAGCTGAAAGGCCCCATGACCGTGATCACCGCGTCGCTGGATATCGCTCAGCTGTTCAGCGACCGCGCCGATATCCAGCTTATCCTGCTTGGCGGCCAGTGGGACAGTGAACAGCGGCTGTTCGCCGGCAGCGCCACGCTGTCGCTGGTGGCGCGCTACCGCGCCGATATCGCGATTCTCGGCGCCTGCGCGTTGCATGCCGAACTGGGCCTGAGCGCCAGCCAGGAGGCCGATGCGGACGTAAAACGCGCCATGCTCGCCGCCAGCGCGGAACACTGGCTGGTGGCGGACCATACCAAAGTCAACCATTGCGAACCCTGGCTGGTGGCCGGTCTCAGCGACATTCACCATCTTTTCCTCGATCGTCCCTGGCCTGAGCTGGGGGATGATCCTGCCCTCTCTGTACATATTGCTGACGCTTAACAACGTGGAGAACCTGATGAGTAACAACACGATAAATATCGCCCTGATTGGCTATGGCTTTGTCGGTAAGACTTTCCACGCGCCGCTTATCCGTTCGGTGCCGGGCCTGAACCTGGCCTTCGTCGCCTCGCGCGATGAAGAGAAAGTCAAACGCGACCTGCCGGACGTCACGGTGATCGCTTCCCCGGAAGCGGCGGTCCAGCACCCGGATGTCGATCTGGTGGTTATCGCCTCCCCTAACGCCACGCACGCGCCGCTGGCCCGCCTGGCGCTGAACGCCGGCAAGCATGTTGTGGTGGACAAACCCTTTACCCTTGATATGCAGGAGGCCCGGGAGCTGATCGCCCTGGCGCAGGTGAAACAGCGGCTGCTTTCCGTCTTCCATAACCGCCGTTGGGACAGCGATTATCTCGGTATCCGTCAGGTTATTGAGCAGGGCGCCATCGGCACGGTGAAACATTTTGAGTCCCATTTCGACCGTTTCCGCCCGGAAGTCCGCGTCCGCTGGCGCGAGCAGAACGTCCCCGGCAGCGGCTTATGGTTCGATCTGGGGCCGCACCTGACCGATCAGGCGCTGCAGCTGTTTGGTCTGCCGCAGTCGGTACAGGGCAATATCGCCACCCTGCGCGACGGCGCGGAGATCAACGACTGGGCGCATGTGGTCTTAAACTACCCGGCGCATAAAGCGATCCTCCACTGCAGCATGCTGGTCGCGGGGGGCTCCTCGCGCTTCACGGTGCATGGCGATAAAGGCAGCGTTGTTAAAGCGCGGGCCGACCAGCAGGAGAGCCAGCTGCTGGCGGGTGTGGTGCCGGGAAGCGCCGGCTGGGGAGAGGATGAGGATGGGCTGGTTATCTATGACGCCTCGCTGCAGACCCAAACCCAGCCTACCCCGCCGGGCGATCAGCGCCAGTACTATATGCAGATCCGCGACGCGCTGAAGGGCCTGATCGCCAATCCGGTGCCGCCGGTGCAGGCGCTGGCGGTGATGGCCGTCCTGGAAGCGGCGGCGCGCTCTGCAGAAAGCGGCGTGGCGCAGACCCTCGACCTGACCGACGACGAGCGCAACGCGCTGCGCTAAGCCTGTCGTTACTCCGGTTATCTGCGCAGCCTGCAGGTAACCGGATCGCCACCCCGACTGCAGAAATAATCACTGCCTGTCAGCAGATTATCCTTTCTTTATCCTGCCTTTTTGCCTAAAGCACCGCTGGAAATTTCAGCCAATTGGGAGGAGGATAGAGAACAGATCGATCGTGATGAGAACAAGGTTGCTGACGCTGTGGACGCGGTGACCGCAATACCGGACAGGAGAAGCTCATGTACTACACGTTAGGAGATACCACTCTCCATTTTTATCGCTATCAGTGCAAATTCTACGTCGCCCACTGGGAAGGAGGGAACGTGATGGACGAAAAATTTAAACCGTTTATCGAGCAGATCACTGAGAAGACCGGGCTGGACGCGAAGCGCGTCGAGACCGCCGCGCGCGATTATTTTACTAACGTGGATTAACAGGCAGCCTGTTGCGGTATACCGAAGGCCAGGCCGACGCGCCTGCCGTTGATCTCCCCCCTTCCGCCGCCACGGCCCTCGTTCCCGCTGGCGGCTCTCCTTCCCCACCGGCGATAAACAGGATAACGACCAGCCAGAACCCCATGCTGTCTGCCTCACGCTTTTGTCAATTTTCAGACCGATAACGTGAGATGTCATTTATCGTAATTATCTATTTCCCCGTGATTTTTTAGTCGAAACAATATCGCCCTGCCGCCAGGCAGGGCGTCGGCGACTACCGCTCCTCCAGCGCCGCCACCGGCTCCGGCGCGCTTTTCCTGCGCAGCAGATAGCCTGCGGCAAGGATCAGCAGCCATACCGGGATCAGGCAGACGGAGATGCGGATGTCCGGGGTCAGATACATCACCCCGAGGATCCCGGCGAGAAACAGCAGACACAGCCAGTTTGTCAGGGGATAGGCGAAACTCTGGAAAGCCGTTACCTTCCCGGCCTGCTGCATGGCGCGACGGAACTTAAGATGAGTGATGCAGATCATCGCCCAGTTGATGACCAGGGCGGCCACCACCAGGGCCATCAGCAGAGCAAAGGCTTTCCCGGGCATCACATAGTTAATCACCACGCAAAGCGCCGTGGCGACGGCGGACACCGCCAGGGCGGTCAACGGGCTCCCGCGGTGGTTCACCCGCAGCAGCGCGCGCGGGGCGTTGCCCTGCTGAGCCAGGCCGAACAGCATCCGGCTGTTGCAGTAGACGCAGCTGTTGTAGACCGACAGCGCGGCGGTGAGCACCACCAGATTGAGGGCGTTGGCCACAATATTGCTGTCAATGGCGTGAAAGATCAGCACAAAGGGGCTTCCCCCTTCCACGACGTTCCGCCACGGGTAGAGTGACAGCAAGACCGCCAGCGACCCCACATAAAAAAGCAGAATACGGTAGATCACCTGGTTGGTGGCTTTGGGAATGGTTTTATGCGGTTCGTCGGCTTCCGCCGCGGTGATCCCCACCAGCTCAAGCCCGCCGAAGGAGAACATGATCACCGCCATGGCCATCACTAAGCCCGTGATACCGTTAGGGAAAAATCCCCCGTCCTGCCACAGGTTGGCCACCGTCGCCGCCGGCCCGCCGTGACCGCTAAATAACAGATAGCAGCCAAAGGCGATCATGCTGATGATGGCGGCCACTTTGACAATTGAGAACCAGAACTCCAGCTCGCCATACACTTTGACGTGCGTCAGGTTGATGGCGTTGATCGCCACGAAGAAGATTGCCGCCGACAGCCAGGTGGGTACCTCCGGCCACCAGTACTGAATATAGATCCCCACCGCCGTCAGCTCCGCCATGCTTACCAGCACGTACAACACCCAGTAATTCCAGCCGGACATAAACCCGGCGAAGGGCCCCCAGTAGCGGTTGGCGAAATGGCTGAACGACCCCGCCACCGGCTCCTCTACCACCATTTCGCCAAGCTGACGCATGATAAAGAAGGCGATAACCCCGGCGATGGCGTACCCCAGCAGGACCGAGGGGCCTGCCATACGGATCGTTTGCGCGATACCTAAAAACAGTCCGGTGCCGACCGCCCCCCCGAGGGCGATCAACTGGATATGGCGGTTTTTTAACCCGCGCTTTAACTGATGCTCTTGCTGCGTTGTCATCTCTGACCTGCCCCTGTCTGTAAAAAGTCACTTTCGCCGGTAGCAACTTTCAGGCCAGCGGATCGTAGCGGAGCGTCAGGCCAAAACTAATCCATTGAATGATATTGAAATATTATTTTCCAGTTCGTTCTGAAAGCTGGTCATCGCGCCGCTGACCTGGCGCATAACGCGCGAAAATTGGCCAGATGACGCACAGATCATGAGAAAACAAGTAACTGAATGCATGAAGCTGACCCGTTTTGGTGCATCCGGTTTGCCGCCGTCGGGTCAGGCTTCACGCCAGGCAAAAAACTGTTAGGCTGGTAGCCACTTTTACGTTCCGCTAGTGGCCACTATGTACAACATCGACGACTATGATCTGAAAATTCTTACCCTGCTGCAGGCCAATGGCCGTTTGACCAATCAGGAGCTTAGCGAGCTTATCGGCCTGTCCGCTTCCCAGTGTTCGCGCCGCCGTATCGCCCTTGAACAGGCGCAGCTTATCCTCGGCTACCATGCGCGTCTGGCGCCGGATGCCGCCGGGCAGGAGATGCTTGGCCTGATTGAGGTGCGCCTGCTGAATCACACCCCGCAATGCGTGGAGAGCTTTCATCAGATGCTCAGTGAAGTGGACGCCATTCTGGACGCCTGGAAAACCACCGGCGACGCCGATTATCTGCTGCGGGTAACGGTCCCGGACCTGCCCGGACTGAGCCATTTGATCAGCCATATTCTGGCGCAAAACAAAGGGGTGGCTCATCTGAAAACCGCCGTCGTGCTCAACCGCCTGAAGGAGAACGGCCAGCTGATGCCGGGCACGCCCTCGCTGCGCTGAATCGGAGCACAGTGCCCTGCGCTGGTGCAGATGCGGGGCCAGTCAATGCGTGATAAGCAGTAAATTCGCACAATTTACGCATTTCATAACCATTATGCGCACGACTCGTGCGATTTTCTCTTTCCAACAGAACAACAGGTTAGGCTAATCCACGGCTATTTTTTCCGCAACCAATCGCCCGGGCCCGCTCCTCTGGTGCGATTTTTGCAAACAAGAGCTTATCCTTGTTAACGAAAAGATAGTGCTTATTTATGGATAACGTCCTTTCCCCTGAAAAACTGACCCACACCTGGCTGGAGGATGCCCTGGCGCTGCTGTTCGGCACGCTGATGATCTCCTTTGGCATTATCCTGTTTCGCCAGGCCGGCGCCCTGACCGGCGGGACGGCAGGCATGGCCTTTCTGATCCACTACGCCACCCACCTGCCGTTCGGCGTGGTTTTCTTCGCCATTAACCTGCCCTTCTACTGGCTCTCCGTCCGGCGGATGGGCGCCGCCTTCACGCTGAAAACCTTCTGCGCGGTCGGACTGGTGTCGCTGTTCTCCGACCTGCACGGCTACTTTATCCATGTCGATCGCCTGAACCCCTATTACGCCACCCTCTTCGGCAACATCATGGTCGGTATCGGCTTTGTGGTGCTGTTCCGCCATAAAGCGAGCCTCGGCGGCGTCAATATTCTGGCCCTCTATCTGCAGGATAAAAGCGGCATCCGCGCCGGTAAATTCCAGATGGTGGTGGACGCCTGCATCGTCACTGCCTCGCTGTGGGTGGTTAGCCTGCCGATGCTGCTGGTCTCTGTCCTCGGCGCCGTGATTTTGAATTCGATTATCGCCATGAACCACCGCCCGGGACGCTACGCGGTGTAATGGCTTCACCTTTAACGGTCATTTCAGGAGTAACCACTGTGTTCCAGAACGTTGACGCCTACGCGGGCGATCCTATCCTGTCGCTGATGGAAGCCTTTCAACAGGATCCCCGGGCAGACAAAGTTAACCTTAGCATCGGGTTGTACTATAACGAGCAGGCCATCATTCCTCAGCTGGAGGCGGTCCGTCAGGCCGCTGACCGGCTGCAGAGCCAGTTGCACAAGGCCAGCCTCTATCTGCCGATGGAGGGACTGGCTCCCTATCGCCGCGCGGTCCAGACGCTGCTGTTTGGCGAACACCATCCGGCGTTGCGTGCCGGACGCATCGCCACCATCCAGACGCTGGGCGGCTCCGGCGCGCTGAAGGTGGGTGCTGATTTCCTCAAGCGCTACTTCCCCGACTCCGCGGTCTGGGTCAGCGATCCAACCTGGGAGAACCATGTGGCCATCTTTGCCGGGGCGGGTTTCGAGGTGCATACCTATCCCTGGTTCGACAGCGCCACCCGTGGGGTCAATTTCCCCGCTATGCTTGCCGCCCTCCAGCAGCTCCCGCCGCGCAGCATCGTGCTGCTCCATCCTTGCTGTCATAATCCGACGGGGGCCGATCTCGCCCCCGAGCAGTGGGATCGGGTGATTGAGGTGTTGATCGCCCGGGAGCTGATCCCGTTCCTCGATATTGCCTACCAGGGTTTTGGCCGCGGGCTGGATGAAGATGCCTATGCCATACGCGCCATCGCCAGCGCCGGGCTGACGGCGCTGGTCAGCAACTCGTTCTCGAAGATTTTTTCACTGTACGGCGAGCGTGTCGGCGGCCTGTCGGTGGTCTGTGACAACGCCGATGCCGCCGGGCGCGTGCTGGGCCAGTTGAAAGCTACCGTACGCCGCAACTACTCCAGCCCGCCGGGGTTTGGCGCCCAGGTGGTGTCGCAGGTGCTCAACGATCCCGAGCTGAATGCCCTGTGGCAGGGTGAAGTGGAGGCCATGCGCACCCGCATCAGCGCGATGCGCGTCGCGCTGGTGAAGGCTCTGCAGGCAGCCCTGCCGGCGGTGGATTTTTCCTATCTGCTGACCCAGCGCGGCATGTTCAGTTACACCGGCTTTAGCGCCGATCAGGTAGACGTTCTGCGTGAAGAGCATGGCATCTATCTGATTGCCAGCGGTCGCGTCTGCGTGGCCGGGCTCAACCACGGCAATATTGCGCGGGTAGCCAGCGCCTTCGCCGCGGTCTGCGCACGCTGATCCGCTTTCCCGCTGGCCGGGGCAACCCCGGCGCGGTATAGCAGTTATTCGCGACGCAGTCGGCGAGCCAGGCGGGTGCCCAGCGTCTGAATAAGCTGGACAATAACAATCAGCACCAGGGCGGTGGTGAGGGTAGCAAAGGCGTCGAAACGCTGATAGCCGTAGGTGATCGCCAGGTCGCCGATCCCGCCGCCGCCCACCGTTCCCGCCATGGCGGTCGCGCCAAGCAGACCGATGGTCGCGGTGGTAAGGGCCAGAATCAACGACGCCGCCGCCTCCGGCAGCATGAAATGCCAGACGGTCTGCAGAGGGGTAGCGCCCATGGCGTCTGCGGCCTCAAGGATCCCCTCGTCCACCTCCAGCAGCGAGCTCTCCACCAGCCGGGCAATATAGGGGGCGACAAAAACGATCAGCGGCACGATGGCCCCCGCGGTGCCGATAGTCGTGCCCACCAGCAGCCTGGTGAAGGGCAGGATCACAATCAGCAAAATGATAAACGGCAGCGAGCGCAGCACGTTAATCAGCGGATTCAGCGCCTGATGCACCACCGGGTTGGCCACGATGCCGCCAGGACGGCAAACCACCAGCACAATTCCCAGCGGGACGCCAAGCAGCGCGCCAAAGCCCAGTGAGATGGCGACCATGATCAGGGTATCATGCAGCGCCAGCAGAAACTGCTCGCCGGTAATGGCGGTATCAATTAGATCAAACATGGATGATTTTCACTCCTGCGTCGGCCAGATGGGTGATGGCGCGTTCGGTTTCGTCAGGCTCGCCGAGGAGTTGCACAATCATAAATCCCAGTATCCGGCCCTGAACTTCGGACATGCTGGCAAACAGGATATTCACCTCGACAGCATACTCGCGGATCAGGCGGTTAATGATCGGCTGCCGGGCCGTCGCGCCGATAAATTCGAGGCGTAAAGCCCGGGCGCCGTTGTCGCGTTGCAGGAGCGACGCCACCCGCTGCGGCAGACGATCGTGCACCACCGACTGCACGAAACTGGCGGTGACCGGATGCTGCGGCTGGGCAAAGAGATCGAAAACCGTCCCCTGCTCAACAATGCGCCCGGCCTGCATCACCGCCACCTTGTGACAGATTTTCTGGATCACTGACATTTCATGCGTAATCAGCACAATGGTGATGCCATAGCGGCGATTAATCTCCTGCAGCAGCAATAAGATCTGTACCGTGGTATGGGGGTCGAGCGCCGAGGTGGCTTCATCGCACAGCAGCACCGACGGGTTAGTGGCCAGCGCCCGGGCGATACCGACCCGCTGCTTTTGCCCTCCCGACAGCTCATTCGGGTAACTGTGCATTTTGTCGCTCAGGTCGACAAACGCCAGCAGCTCCGCAACCCGCGCCTGGATAAAGGCCTTGTCGCGTCCCTGCAAAATAAGCGGGATAGCGATGTTATGAAATACCGTTTTCGAATTCAGCAGATTAAAATTCTGAAAGATCATGCCGATATCTTTTTTGATCGCCTGCAGGCGCTGGCCGCTGCAGTCCTGGAGCGACTCACCGTTCAACACCACCTCGCCCTCACCCGGCGTTTCCAGACGATTAATCAGCCGCAATAAGGTGCTTTTCCCTGCCCCGCTGTAGCCAATAATGCCGAAAATATCGCCCCGGTCGATACTGAGATTAATATCCTGCAGGGCCAGAACCGGATGCCCTTTTCTGTTAAAGGTTTTACTGACATGGCGAAATTCTATCATCGCGTTATTCATTTTAAATAATCAGGCAGCAGGTAACCATCATACTGCGGATGGCTGAGAATATATTTTTTGAAATCGGCAGAGTGATAGCCGTCGATGATATCTTTGGCAAACTGCGCCTTCTGATTTTTACCGGCAACGGTCACAACGTTAATAAAATGGCTGGTGGCGGCCTCCAGCTTTAATGCCGAGGTAAGCGCCATGCCGCTGGAGACGGCGAAATTACCCTGAATCAGGCCATAGTCGACGTCCGGCAGCGCGCGAACCTGCTGGGCATTGTCCATCTCCTTAAGCACGATGTTATAGGGGTTGGCAACGATATTGCGCTGCGAAAAGGTGGCGGGATCGCTGTCCGGTTTAATCTTCACCCAGCCGAGGCTTTCCAGCACCAGAACCGCGCGATATTCGTTCGACGGCTGGTTTGGCACCGACACCACCGTGCCGGCTGCCGGGGTGCCCAGGGTCCTCAGCTTGCCGCCGTACAGACCCATCGGCGGCGTGGGTACCTGCACAATGCCGACGTTATCGGTCCCCAGTCGCTCATTGATCGCTTTCAGGTATACCGGATGCTGCATAATATTCGCTTCGATATCGCCGCGAGCTACCGCGTCATTGACCTGAATACCGTCGCTGAAATCTTTATATTCGATTTTATATCCTTTACTCAATAAATAGGGGGCGACCCCTTTTTCAAACTGCTCTTTATACGGCCCGGGGTTAAAGCCGATACGAATAATTTGATCGGCGGTGGCGTAAAAGGAGGTGGCGGATAACAGGGCGAGCGTCACTCCGAACGCAACTGACTTGTTCATAAGGTATTTTCCTGGAAGGTTGGCGATATCGAGCGATTAAATCACAGCCGAAAGCGGGTTGTAAGCCAGAACGCCGGATTTCCTTTTGCTTATTCCACATAAACTTTTGCCATCCCGACATATCCTAAAAACAATAATCCTTTGCATATATTGTTATTTAGCCAGGCGCAATAAATCCCTTAAAGATGGCAGATTATTGATAACGTAAACCGGGAAAATTATGCCTGATTTCGCTGCTTCACCGCTGGTGGACGCCCTGGAAGAGAATCTGTTCAGCCTGCTGGAAAAACTGGCCGCGGAGGTCAACACCGACGCGCTGCCGTTGATCGACCTCTCCAGCGGCAGTCCGGATCAGCCCACGCCGCCGGAAGTGATTGACTCGCTGCAGAGCGCCATTCATCGTCGTGAAAACCATGGCTACCCGTCGTTCTGGGGCAAGCCGCAGGTCCGCGAAGCGATCGCCCATTTTTATCGCCGCCAGTATGATGTGGAACTCGATCCGCACAGCGAAGTCGCGGTATTTCAGGGCTCGCATATCGGTATTGGCGGCATCCCGCGGGCGCTGCTCCGTCCCGGACAATACCTCATCTCCACCGATCCCTGCTATCCCATTTACCGCTCAGCGGCGCTGCAGTCCCAGGCGGCGTTTTATGGCCTGCCGCTCAGGGCTGAGAACCACTTCCTGCCGGATTTTAACGACCTCCCCCGGGAGGTGGCTGACCAGGCCGGGCTGGTGGTGCTTAACTATCCGCATAACCCCACCGGCGCCCTCGCCACGCCGGCGCTGTTCGCCAGCGCCCTGCAGTTTGCCCGCCGTCACCAGGTGCCGATCCTGCACGATTTTGCCTATGCGGCCATCGGCAGCGCGGCCAGCGATGCGCCGCTGAGCCTTTTCTCTCAGCCCGGCGCGAAAGCGTGGGGAGTGGAGACCTACACCTTCTCCAAGACCTTTAATATGGCCGGCTGGCGCTTCGGCTTCGCGGTCGGCAACGCCTCGATTATCCGGGCGTTTAAAAAACTGCACACCCACAGCTACAGCACGGTGTTTGGCGCCATTCAGGATGCAGCGATCGCCGCGCTCAGCCTGCCGGCAGAACGGATTGCGCAGCTGACGGCGGTGTATCATCAGCGCCGGGAGTGGGTTCTGCGTCGACTGGCCGCACTGCGCTGGCCGGTTCGTGCCGCACAAGGTACTTTCTTCCTCTGGCTGAGCGTGCCGCCCGGGTACCGTTCACAGGAGTTTGCCCGCCTGCTGCTGCAGGAGGCGCATATTCTGGTGGCGCCAGGCACTGGTTTTGGCGATGGGGGTGAAGGGTTTATTCGCATCAGTCTGACGGCTGGGGACGACGCGCTGCGCAAGGCGCTGGACCGTCTCGCCCGGCTGGCGCTGTTTTAGCGCCCGCCTCGCGGAGTCGTTACACCTTCAGGTAGCCCGCCATGCGTTGAATACGCGCGGCGGAATAGTCATAGCAGGCGCTGGCGGGTTTACCCAGTACGCGATATTTGGCGCCATTGTAAAAGGCGGTCTTATTTTCCTCTTCCAGAAAGCGCCGGGAGACGGTGTCGCTGAAAATACGGTCGCCATCCGACTGCGGCTGATAGCGGCTGGATTTGACGCTCTCCCACGCCACGCCGATCGGCTTATGGTCATAGCCGGTCATACAGAACAGCCGGTTGGAGGCCAGCAGATCGGCCTCGATGGTTTTAAATTCCGCCGCCGTAGCGGCACAGGTCATGCTTAACAGGCAGGCCGAAGCCCATCGGTAAATTGTCATTATTCAGGCGATCCCAGAGAGTTTCCTCCATTCTAAGCGGCTGAAAATTCTGGACGTTCACTTTCACCTATCGTTGCCAGCAAAAACCGCAAAATAATTTACACTCAGACTCCTCGTGCGTTGTCTTAACGACCTGCAGGCCTTCCCTGCGCAGCTCATCCGCCGGGCCAGATACCGAGACGCCGGCGGGAAGGATATAGCCGTCTTTAACGATTAAACGCCCAGCGGGTCCCGCTGGTCAGCGCCCGCTCGAAGGCGGGACGGCCGGGGCCCGCCAGCCAGCCGGCGAAGGTGTGCAGCTGCGGGTGCAGCTGGCGCAGGGCGTCGAGGTCGGCGTGCCCCGCCAGCCGCCCGTCGTCCACCAGCCCGGTCAGCTTGTGCAGAAAAGGGCTGGCGGCCAGCACCTCGTCGGAAAATCGCGAATAGGGGATCGGCCGTCCCGCCGCCGCGGAGAATAACGCCTCGAGCTGACGACCGGTCACGCTGTCGCTGGCGATCTCGAACGTCTTGCCGGCAAACCGCGCCGGCGCGGCAAAAATCGCTGCGACAAGCTGGCCGATATCCTCCACCGCCAGCACCTGCATCCTCCCCTCCGGCAGCATAAAAAAGTGAAAATGACCTTCATCAAGGCCAAAACCGGGCATCACCAGCAGCTCCATAAAGGTGGCGGGCCGCACGATGGTCGCCGCCAGCGGCAGGCGGCGGATATGCCGCTCAATCGCCGCTTTGGTGTCATAATGCGCTACGCCGGTCGGCGTCTCCCCCGCCGCGCTGCCGGAGCTGTACACCAGATGCTTCACCCCGCACTCGACGGCAAGGTCGGCGATGGTTATCCCGTAGCGCACCTCCTGCTCATCGGTTACCGTCCCGCCCGGCGAGCTGGGCTGCACGCTGAAGACGCCGTCGACCCCGGCCATCGCCGCCCGCATTGCCGCCCGGTCTTCAAAGGCGCCCACGACCAGCTCGGCTCCCCGCGCCGCCAGCGCGACAGCCCCGGCGGAGAA
Source organism: Klebsiella sp. 1SOBk5mer (assembly GCF_046603115.1). Lineage (NCBI taxonomy): Bacteria > Pseudomonadati > Pseudomonadota > Gammaproteobacteria > Enterobacterales > Enterobacteriaceae > Klebsiella > Klebsiella sp. 1SOBk5mer. The sequence goes on from NZ_JBKIUU010000003.1 coordinate 48,699, forward strand.
AGGATCCCTGACCAGCGCCCGCACTCGCCAGCCGCGGTGCAGCAGCGCCCGCGCCACCGAGCCGCCCTGCTGGCCGGTGGCGCCAAAAACCAATACGCTCTGGGCATTATTCATCACCGTTCCCCCTCGTCAGCAGATCGTTCTCCGGCGTCTCGCCAGCGATACTCCCCTGGCCTGTCCTCCTCCAGCCAACCGCAGGAGGGTCCGGCGAAATGCCCGGTGAACCATTGGGCATGATGGCTTGCGCACCACGCCATCATCTCGCGTCGCGAGCGTTCCGCCTGCCGGGGATCGCCGCAGAACGCCGAGCTCCAGTGCGGATGGGTAAACTGGCGCGGGGAATGCAGAAGATCGCCTGAGAAACAGGCGTAGTCATCGCCAGAGGAGAGGATCAGCGCGGCATGGTCCGGACTGTGGCCGGGGGTAGGGATAAAGGCGATCCGCCCGCCGACCCGCGGCCTGGCCGCCACATCCACGGTCTCCAGCTGGCCAGCCTCGATCACCGGCAGCAGGCTGTCGAGCCACAGCGCCCGGTAGCGTTCGCTGTTCTTCACCCGCGTGAGCTCTTTTGCCGAACACAGGTAGCGCGCGTTGGGAAACAGCGGCGCCCAGCGATCGTCCCGCCAGACGGTATTCCATCCGACATGGTCGGTATGCAGGTGGGTCAGTAACACCAGGGTCACCTCCTCCGGGTTCACTCCCGCGGCGCGGAGATTCTCCAGATAGGGCGTATTAAGTTGATGATAGAGCGGATTGCCGCCGCGCTCCCGACCATTGCCGGTGGCGGTATCGATAACGATCAGATCGTGGGGAGTCTGTACCACCCAGCTGTGGATTGACAGCGCGATTGGCTGATTATCGGCGTCCGCCTCCGTCGCAGGGAACGCCGCGGGATAGAGCGCCGCCGGCTGCAGGCTAATCTCACGCTCCGGCACTTTGAATATCAGGCTGTCGCCTGTCTGGTAAGTTTGCATCACTCCCTCCGCGCGCATTGCGCTGGTTGATTTACCGGGGTGATATTCACTATGCTGCCGGGATAACCCACATTCAAATTGATTATCATAATGAAGAAAATCATTGAAAATGATTTTAGTCGTATCGATCTGAATTTGTTGACGGTCTTGATGGTGCTGTACCGCGAAGCCAGCGTTACCCGCACCGCAGAGGCGCTGCATCTTGGCCAACCGGCCATCAGCGGGGCGCTGAAACGGCTGCGCGAGATGTTTGACGATCCGCTGTTCGTGCGCAGCGCCAGAGGCATGCTGCCGACCCCGCGGGCGCAAGCGCTGATGACCGAGCTGCAGCCGCTGATGGAGCATCTGCATTCGGCAATGTTTGGCGCCGGGGAGTTTTCCCCCGCCAGCGCGCAGCAGCTTTTCCGCGTCGGTCTCAGCGACTGGAGCGAACACTGGCTGATGCCGCAGCTGTTACCCGGACTGATGCAGGAGGCGCCCGGGGTGTCGCTCCAGACACTCGCCGCCGACCCCTTCCAGGTACGCCAGCTGCTGGAGGCGGATCGCATTGATGTCGCGGTGTCCCTCAACAAGCAGAGCCGCGGGGAGATCGTCAGCGAACCGGTGATGAGCATGGGGGTGACCACCCTGTGGTCGCCGCAGCAGATCCCCTGCCGCGGGCCGTTGTCAGTGGGCGATTTCGTCGCCTGGGAGCATGTGATGGTGGCCTATCGCGAAACCGGCCACGGGGAAATAGACCGCCAGCTCGCCAGTCAGGGACTCGCGCGGCGCGTGCGCTTCGCCACGCAGAATTTCTCCACCTTTCCCCTCCTGCTGACCACCCTGCCGCTCTTCGCCACCGTCCCCCAGGGGCTGGCGCAACGCTGGCAGGCGCAGTATGCGCTGCGCGCGGGCGCCCCGCCGGTGGCCTACCCGGAATTTACGCTGTGTATACTGCGCCACAAACGCCGGGCGCGGGATCCGGCGCTGAACTGGCTGATAGCGAGGATAAAACAGGCCATGCGCGGACCATAGCGGTAGCGAATACCACCGTCATCAGGCCTCGCTGAGCGGGGGTTGCAGAACGCGCCTGCTCCAGTCGTAAAACGCGCGCACCGCCGGCGGCAGATAGCGGTTTTGCGGATAGACCAGCGACAGGGGAAGATCAGACGCGGCCTGCTCCAGACAGGCGACCAGCGCGCCGCTCTGCAGCCAGGGTTGCGCCAGATAGCTGGCGACGCGGATCAGGCCCAGCCCCTGAACGCCGGCCTGGATATAGGCATCGGTATCGTCGACCACCAGCGTCTCCTGCATGCGGATCGCGCAGTCGCCGTCATCGAGGGAGAAAAGCCAGTCGATGGTCCGCCCGGTACGGTGGTTCAGGTATCCCACCGCCCGGTGCTGGTGCAGATCGTCGATGCTCTGCGGCCGGCCGTGGGCCGCTATCCAGGCCGGCGAGGCGAGGACCATCCAGCGGTAGCGGGCCAGAGGGCGCGCCACCAGGGTGGTGGAATCTTCGATTTGCCCGGTACGGATCACGCAGTCGAATCCCTCCTGGATGATATCTTCCACGTTGTCGCTTGAGCAGAGGATCAGCTCCAGGTCGGGATACTGCTGCAGAAACTCGCCGATCCTCGGCAAAATGCAGTGCCGGGCGAGAGATTGCGGCATCCCCACCTTGAACCGCCCGGCGGGCTGCGCCGAGCGGCCGGGAAAGGAGGCTTCCATCGCCGTCATTTCGGCCAGCAGCCGTTTACACTCCTCGTAATACCGACGCCCCTCCGCCGTCACGCTGAGCTTACGGGTGGTGCGCTGAAGAAGCTGCGCCCCAAGCCAGGCTTCCAGCTCCTTCACTACCCGAGACACCGTTGAGCGCGGCTGCCCCAGCGCCTCCGCCGCCCGGGCGAAGCTGTGGGCATCCACAACCGCAACATACAACTGCATGGCATCCAGTCTGTCCATTTGGTGCTCTCCCGGTAGTTATTATCCCATTATGACGAACAGTCTAACCCGAAATCCTGTTCTTATCGAATGATGCCCTCCCCCCTACACTGAGCTTGTAGCCAGTGAATACAAGGCTTAACTGAGCAAGGAGTTAAAATGAAAACTGATGATATTAATCTTGAGGAAAAAGTATTAGTTCTGGGAGCGGGACAACTGGGGGCCGCCGTACTGGATGCGCTGGTGCCAGCGGTGATCCAGCGCCAGGGCGCGGTCTCGGTGATCGTCTCGCCGGCGGCCTGGGATGAAACCGGCCAGCTGCGTTCGGCCAGCCACCGGGCGCTGGCCGACGCCGGGGCCGCCTTTCTCGCCGTCGACATCGCCGGTAGTTCACTGGAGACCCTGACCGGGGCGTTTCGCGGGTACAGCACCGTGATTAACTGCATGGGCTTTGTCGCCGGTCCGGGGACGCAGCTGAAAATTACCCGCGCGGTGCTGGCCGCCGGAGTGCCTCGCTATTTTCCCTGGCAGTTTGGCGTCAATTACGATGTGGTCGGCAAAGGCAGCGGCCAGCCGGTCTGGGACGAGCAGTATGATGTCCGGACCCTGCTGCGCGCGCAGCAGGCCACGGAGTGGGTCATTGTCTCCACCGGCATGTTTACCAGCTTTCTCTTCGAGCCAGACTTCGATGTGGTGAATTTATCCACCCGAACCCTTCACGCCCTTGGCAGCTGGGACACCCAGGTGACCGTCACCTCGCCGGCGGATATTGGCCGCCTGACCACCGCGATTTATCTGCATCAGCCGCGGATCGTCAACGAGGTGACGTTTGTTGCCGGCGAAACGACCTCTTACCGGCAGCTGGCGGACACCGTGGAGCGCGTGACGCAGCAGACGTTCAGCAAAGCCGTTCACACCCTGCCCGCCCTGCTGGACCAGCTGCGGACAGACCCGGATAACGCCATGCTGCGCTATCGCGCCGCCTTCGCCCGGGGGGATGGCGTGTGGTGGCCGATGGGCGACACCTGGAATACCCGCCACCATCTGCCGACCCAGGACATTGCCGGCTGGCTGCAGGCCGCGCGCTGATTTTCTCTCACAGGACAGAATGACGATGAACAAGCTGATTCCACTGATCGTATTGAGTTGCCTGCTGCCGCTGGCGGTCAACGCCAGGACCCTCACCGCCACCGGCGATACCCTGGACCACGCGGAAAGCAAAATTCGCCAGCAGGCCGCCCGCGAGGGCGCAACCGCCTATCGGATCATTGAGGCGCGAATGGGTAATAACGTGCACATCACGGCGACACTCGACCACTGAACCACCGCTATCCGGCTCAGGGAGGAGCCGCCGCCAGCCCGCGCGCCAGATCAGGCGCTCATTCTTTCCCGTCGACGGTCGCGGCCCGGCGGCGCGCCGTACAGGCGAGCGTATTCCCGGGTGAACTGCGACACGCTGATATAGCCCACTTCGCCGGCCGCCTGCGCAATGCTCATCCCTTCCGCCAGCATCAGGCGGCGGGCGTGGATCAGGCGCAACTGCTTCTGAAACTGCAGCGGCGACAAGGTGGTCATGGCGCGGAAATGACGGTGAAAGACCGAAACGCTCATCCCGGCGGCGTCGGCCAGCGCGTCGACGCTGACTGGCTGCATAAAATCCCGGCGCAGCACCGCCACCGCCCGGCGGATCCGCGCCGAATGGCCGTCTGCGACGCCCAGCGCCCGGATGGCCGCCCCGTGAACACTCTGCAACAGCCAGTAATGCAGCTCCCGCCGCAGCCCTTCGCCTAACACCGCCAGCGCCCCCGGTTGATCAAACAGTCTTGCCAGCCGATAAGCGGCGTCCGTCACGTCGGCATTCATCGGTTCGATACCGACGCGGGGCGCCTCATCTCCCCCTGACGGCCCCACCTCCTGCAGCTCGCGCAGGATAGCCAGATCCAGCTCCAGCACCAGCGCGTAATAGGGAAAACGCTGGCTGGCCTCGGTGATCTGGCTGGTGGTGGGGACATCCGCGGCGATCACCATCGCCTCCCCCGGACCATAGTCGAAACTTGCCAGGCCGGTGGTCACGCTTTTGCGCCCCTGCAGCAGCATGGCCACCAGCGGCCTGGCGATGGCCGCCTGCAGATCGCCGGGGTGCAGGGCCCGCACCAGAGTGATGCCGGGAACCGGGGTAACCGCCACCCCGCTGCTATCGACATGAGCATCGGCATACCGGCGGCAGAGAGCGAAGAGTTCGTCGCGCATAAGATCCTTTCAGGCAAGTTTTAAAGCCTCAGTATGCGCTATTTCCCACCAGAAGAGAGGGTATTGAGAGGAATGGGCAAAAAATAACAAGGATTGGGCAACCCGGTCTGGTAGGCACCCCCTATTGTAAGGACTCCACACACCAGAGAGGATCGAACATGACTAAGATTGCACTTATCACCGGCGCCAACCGCGGCCTTGGCCGTCAGACCGCACTGGATATCGCCCGCCAGGGTGGGGACGTCATCGTCACCTGCCGCGGCAATATTGAACAGGCGGAAGCGGTGGTGGCCGACATTCACGCTCTCGGCCGCAAGGCCATCGCCCTGCCGCTGGATATGGCGCAGACCGCCAGCTTTCCGGCCTTCGCCGACAGCCTGCGCGCTGCGCTGGGCAGCGTCTGGGGACGGGACACCTTCGACCATCTGATCAATAACGCGGGACACGGCGAATTTGCCCCGCTGGCCGAAACGCGCGAGGCGCAGTTCGACGGGCTGTTTAACGTCCACGTTAAGGGGGTGTTTTTCCTCGTTCAAACCCTGCTGCCGCTGCTGGCTGACGGCGGACGGATCGTTAACTTCTCCTCCGGACTGACCCGCGTCTCTTATCCTGGCTTCTCCGCCTACGCCGCGGCCAAAGCGGCTGTGGAGATGCTGAGCGTATACATGGCCCGCGAGCTGGGCGGGCGCGGCATCACCGTCAATACCGTCGCCCCCGGCGCTATCGCCACCGACTTTGGCGGCGGACTGGTGCGGGACGACGCGGGGGTTAACGCGCAGTTTGCCGCGATGACGGCGCTGGGACGGGTGGGCGTTCCCGAGGATATTGGGCCGATGATCGCCAGCCTGCTGCGCGACGATAACCGCTGGGTGACCGCCCAGCGGATCGAGGTATCGGGCGGACAAACCATCTGACCAGTCAGGCCAGGCTGTCGATCGCCATAAAAAAGCGGTCTTCGGTGAGAATCTGTCGCGCCTCCGAGGGCTGGCGCGACTGACGGATCAACCAGCCGCCGTCCGGGGCCAGGCTCAGATAAAACACCTCCCGGGAGCCCGCCCCGCCAGGTGTCTCAAGGCTCAGGGTCACGACTCCCTTTTCCACGCCATCCCACAGCTGCTGCGGCACGATATTGACGCTGCGCTCGCCGTTTTGCAGGCGGAGAGTGGGGATATCGTAGCGGCAGATGCCGCTATTGAGGCTGTAGCCAAGGGTGCTCAGATCGTGGAGGTGGCGGGTCGAAACCACCACCTCGATGCCCGTTCCGTCAAACCACTGATTCACCTGCCGGGCGAGCGCCGCCATCTGCTGGCGAAACATGGCAATATCCGCGGCCGCCGCCCCATCGAAGGTGGTTGTCCGCGGCGGATTTTGCTGGTGCTGCAGTTTCTTAAAAAAACGCTCCCTCGCTGTCACGTTATCTCCCTGTGCTGTGATGAAACCGGTGAGGCTGGATGAGGATGGTTACCGCCAGTTCGCTGGTTAACGAAGATTACGGGCCAATCGCCACGATGGACCCGCCGCAGAAATTTGTTTTCGACGTTACTTCGCCGCTTCAGGCCTGAGCCTTAGCTGGTTAGTTTCGGCGGTAAAAATACGTGGCTTGTCAGGATCCAATTCCTCACGCGCCAGCACCTGCTTCCAGGTATTTCTTTCTGTATCCGGATGGCGGAACAGGCCGACAACCGCCACGAACTTCGCCTGCGTTTCCAGCGGCATATTGAGACTGGCGTCCCCTCCGGGGTTGATCACTACGTCGCGACTGGCGAGGAGATCGGCGGCGAGCAGAATATCCCCCTCCTCCAGCAGCTGCTGGTAAACCAGCCGGTCAAAGGTCCGGCGATCTTTAAGCTGATAGATGCGCACCATCACCGGTTCGGAGAGCGAGTGATTCTCTCTGGCATCAGTGTTGAGCGCTTCGCGCGCCGTAAAATCCAGATGCAGCGTATTAATTTGCTTATAAAAAACGGCGTTGAAGGCGGATTTTGTTCCCTCCGAGACGCGCTGGGTGAGCCCGCATCCGCTCAGGCAAAGCGCTAGCAGGGACAGCAGGCAGGCGGTTTTAATCAAACTTATACGTAACACGTCGGTTTCCTTGCGATGAGGTGGCAGGCTGCAGGCCGGTATAGATGCCCAGTTCGGTGGTAAATGTCTGTGGGATATCATCCTGACTCTCACCCTCTCCAGCGCCCAGCACGCCGTTCATACCGAGCCAGAACGGTCCGTCTCCCAGCGGCGGGACAGCCAGCAGTCGGGTCGGCGCGGTCAGGGTGATTCTGGCCCGGAATCGCCAGCCCAGATACACCCGCAGCAGGATGAGAAAGTCCCGAAACAGCGGGCCATCAGGCTTCCAGCCCTGCGCCTCCTCGGGATTATCGGTGATAAGGGCGACGAGGAGCTGGCTACTGCTGTCCATCGCTTCGTCACCCAGCGGGGTATTGCCGTCCAGTAAGAAGTCGTCATCGCCGTAAAAGCCCAGCGGCTGGCTGACCGCCACCGGACGCAGGCAGTAAGGGCTCACCCTGACGGTGGTCTTCGGGGCCAGCAGCGTGACCAGCGCCTGGATCCCCTGCTGAGTTTTGCCCGGCTGACGCAGCACGCCAGTCAGCGCCAGAAAGCGCGACGCTGGCGAGGCGATATGCCGCGTCGTGCCGGGGATGCCCAGCCCCGCCAGACCCAGCAGCGACTGTGACAGGCGGTCGGTACCGCCAGGCTCAAAGGTGGCGGGCCAGCAGTATTTCCGCCAGAGGCGGTAATACTGCGTGATAATCCGGTGACTGAAGATATCCAGCACCCCCTGCAGCGCTTCATGCCCTTCCCTGCGCTGGGCGATATCATCGAGCCAGGCCGTCGGGAGCGGCGAATCGACACCGTACAAGCCCATAAAGGTGGTGCGAATGACCGGCGGCCCGCTGTCATTGGCCTCATCGTATTCCACGGTTCTGAGTTCGCTGGCGGGGAATCCCATCCCCGGATGCGGATGAAAACGTACCGGATCGTCAGCCGGATGGCTGGTCGCCCCCAGCAGCGGTTTATCGGGGTGCTGTCGTTCCAGAAGCTGACAAAAGCGGTAAAAATTGATCCGCGGCAGGTCGGCCTCCAGACGCGGCATCAGCCGGGAATGCGTCGGCTGTGCTTCTCTTCCCATTCCAGTCGTTCTCCGGTTGGTTGCAGAATGATAATCAGGCGGTTGAACAAGTAGATATCGGTGTAGAGCGCAAAGAAGCGGCTGAGCATCTCGCCAAACAGGCATATATCGCCTCGTCCGGCAAAACCGTGGCTGTCGAGGGTGACTTCAATTTGCACGCCGCGCACCAGATGGCCCTGTGCAAAGCGCTCTGTTGCGCGGTGCTTCACGTCGAGGATGGCTTCCAGACGCCGACGATTCATCTCGCTGTCGGTCCATTCATACAGCGCCAGGGTGCCTCGCAGGACTTCAGCGTTGTCCATCAGGGAAAGAAAACTGCTGCCCAGATGGCTCAGCACCCGCCAGTGAAAACGATCCTGGGCAGGGGGATAGCACGGGAGCGTCGGCGCGCAGAGGTTACGAACCGCGACGCTGGCCGAGGTGGTTTTCATCACCGTATCGAGCACGGTGCTCTGCAGCGCACGACGCGGAAGCTGGCCGTTGGTTCCGGTGAGGGTGAGCGACAGGCTTTCATCTTCCGGTACGGTATGCTTGTCAAAGGCTTCCCCGCCGACGATAAGCCAGGTGTTATGCAACCCGGAGGGGCCACGGCGCACCCGGGTATGATAGTAATAATCAGGTGCGTCATGACGCATCATGCCGCCTTTGTGACGAAAGCTTGAGAACGGCGCGTAAGCCTGTTGGCTCGAGGAGATCACGGAATCGACGGTGTAAATTTCAGTGTGGCCGTCCTGCACGCGCAGTGGGCGCAGCAGGTATTCTGTCTGCAGGGAATTGATGGTCAGCGGATCAGACTCCAGCGGGAACAGGTTGATCGCCGGCACGCAGTGCAGGCGCAGCTGCTTTTCGCTGAAGCGGAAGTCATGTTCCCAGCGTTCCGCCAGCACGACGTCGATCTCAAACCACGCCATCCCGGCCGGGAAAGCCACCGTCTCCAGCCCGCGCAGGTCGATGAACATGAACTTTTCGCGGAAGGTAAAATACTCCAGCAGCAGCTGGTAGCCGCGAAAACTGCGGCCATCTTCGGGCCAGAGGCCGTCATCCTCGCCAAATCCCAGCGCGCTGAAATACCCGTCCAGCGGCTTTCTGTCCTCCTCACCGGGTACGCGCAGCCACATCCTGGCCACATTGAGGGTAAAGGCCTCGTGCATGGCGCAGGCCAGCGGCGCATCGGCGTTGCAGTAGAGCGGGATATGGCTGAGATCGATCCGGCGCCAGTCCGTCAGGCTGCTGCAGTTAAAGCGCAGCGTGATCACCGACCGGCCATCCGTATCGGTGGTCAGCTGAGCGCGCTCCAGGGACAACGGCTGCAGAGCGATCGCTTTGGTGGTGGTGTACCGACAGCGCGTGCCCTTTTCACCGATCGGCCGGGAAAGCACTTCAAAGCCTTTAGCCATCGTCATCGGCTCTTTCATCTCCTGCCAGTCGGGGGTGAATTCCACGACCGACAGGGAAGGAATGGTACGTAAATAATGTGGCCACAGCAGACTGACCACGCCTTCGGTCAGCTCAGGCAGATCGTCATCGAGCTTCTGGCGCATGCGGCCCATCAGGAAGGCAAAACCTTCAAACAGACGCTCGACAAAGGGGTCGCGGGCGCCCGCTTTGTCAAGATTGAGCATTGCCGCCTGCTCAGGATGAGCGCGGGCAAACTCTTCACCCGCTTCCAGCAGGTAGCGCATTTCAGCGTCGTAATAACGCAGGGTTAAATCGTCCATAAGTCACCAGAAGAAGTAATAGCTTTCAGATATGCAGAAGACAGCAGATGCAAGTAATGAGGTGCGGTTGACGCGTAAATTATGCGCACAGCACCGCAGCGCGAGCGGGATCCAGAGCGATAAGCCCGGCAAGCAAAGACTCCATCTCTGGCTGCAAGCGATTTTTTTCTGCCTCACTGCGCCCGGCCTTGCCTCTTAGCAGCCGGAGTCGGCGGGCTTTGATCTCAAAGATAAGCTCCGGCGTCCATTGTTCGAGCGTCATCTCCCGGGCACGGCTGTCGAGTTCCGCCAGCAGATGCAGCGCTATTTCATTTTTTCCGTACTGCTCGCTGACCCGCGCCATCAATAAGCGCATCAGCCACCGATTGCGGCTGGTGGTATAGCCCGGTTGCGCCTGTAACCAGTTCAGCGCCGACTCAATACCTTCATCGTCCGCGCGGGCGAGCACTTCTGCCTCCAGCGACAGCACCTCATCAGTGCTGGTCGCCGCCATCACCGGCTCACCTTGCCATCCGGCCATCTCATCCAGAACATGTTCGTTAAGCCAGTTGAGCGTCACTTCATCGGCGAATGGCGTACCATCGTTAAACGCCAGGGTTTCCAGCCCCGGTAGACGAGCCAGTAGCCCTTTCATATCCCGGCACAGGATATCGGCCCGTACAGTGTCAGCATCCAGTTTCAGCAGCGCCTGCCAGGCGTACCACTGCACGTCCAGCCACAGATGATTGACGCCTTGCGCCAACAGCGTGTCCGTATGCTCCAGCAGTTCTGACCAGCTTTTCTGTAAATACAACCGCTTAAGATGGGCTTTACTCTCCGGCTTTGGAGGCAATAGCCGGGTCCGGCCGGAGGCATCCAGCGGCGGTAATTCCGTTAAAGTATCCCAACGCACACTCTTCATCAGATGATGACCTGCCAGCCATCCGCCGGGACACTCACGCAGATATTTCGCCAGCACTTTAACCTGGTCGAGCAAATCACGTCCTGACGTGACGGTATGCATTACCGGTGCGGTGTCTGCATGTTGGGGCAGCAGATCGTGTTCTTCGCGGCTGGTCTGCGGCACCAGGCTGCGGGCGCCGCCGCTTTGCACCAGTCGGTTCTCCAGGAGCTGATATAGCCCGGAAAGATCGGGGCGAGAGGCCTCAGCCAATACGGCAAAAGAGGCTTCCGTCAGCAATAACGCCCCGATAATGACCTGCATAGTGGTCATGTCGACTTCCGGATAAAGAGACAGACTGTCCGACATCCGGCGACTGCCGAGCCATTCCAGCGCCGATTTGCAGCTACGTTCACGTTGGGGATGGAGCATATCCCCAAACCGCTCAAGCATTGCCGCAAGCAGCGTAACGCCATCGGCCAGACCGGTTTCGCCATCCTGCTGCAGACGCGCCCACACGTAAAAGGTGATCACGCGCAGATCCTTGCAGGTATGAGTCAGCAGTTTTTCTGCCAGCTGGCAAATCAGTTCGGTATCGACGCCGGAGATCTTATTGACCTCCTCGCGGATACGCTGAAAATCATCGTCATAGCCCGGATCGCTGCCGGTGGGCTGGCTATCACTGATTGGCGCAAGCCATGACTGCCAGTTTTCCTGGCGTGACCGGGCCTGCTGGCGCAGTACGCTTTCATCCAACTGACTGGCGGCAACCAGATTTTGTAAAATACTCATTTTTCCATCTCATCCATGTCACTATTCCCTACCCCCGCCGTCAGGGCCTGTGCGCTCTCAGCCGCATCGACAGTGAAAATCTGATCCGGCAGGGTCAATCCGCGCAGCGCCAGAAGCACCAGCGGGCCGCTCCCAAGCTGGGAGCGCAGTACCCACTGCAGGGTGCGGCCATCCGGAGCGGTGAAGCTCATCATCCACTGGCTGCGTTCGAGCTGCTGGCGTTTACCCTGCTCCAGCCAGCGAATAAAACCCCAGGTTCCGCTGTAGTCACCAAACAGACGCGTGCCCGCATTGACGGTGGTCCAGGTCAGCAGAGCGCCGGGTTTATACGTTTCCCCCGGCCAGCGGAAAGTCTGCCAGTCAGCCATCTGATTGAAATAGCGCAGCTTTTGGCCGTCTATCGTCAGCTGTGTCTCCACGACCTGTGCAACAGGCCTGGCCTGCAATTCGAAGCTGATGCCCTGGCTGCCATCGGTGAAAAGAATGTCGGACAGCTGGCTTAGCTGGTTGATGGCGCGCAGGAAGGCCGGATTAAAGACCAGGCCGTGACTGTTGACCTTATCCGGCACCCACTGACTGCCTTCTTTATGCAGGACACCGTTCAGCTCCGTCGTAAGAAAACGTTCGATTCGCCCGCTGTCTTTGCGCACAAACTCCGCCAGCATCGGCAGAGAGGCGTCGCTTTTGCTGGCGGCAAACGGAAAGCGGCCGTCAAAAGCGGTGTGCCAGCTGGCGACTACCGATCGGCGCCATTTATCATTCAGACTGGCCGCCGACGGCAGAAGCACGGTTTCCCAGGCCTGAGTCAGCGGCTGCACAAACAGAGTGTTACCGAAGCCACTCCACTCTTCGCCAAGGCTTGCCGAAATCAGGCTGCCATATTGTTGCGTGTCGGTCAGGTCGACGCTTTTCCCCTGGAAGACGGTCTGCGCCAGGGTCTGCATCATCTCCTGCGGATCGGAGGCATTCGCAACCTGCTGCAGACGCAGGCGCACGCGGGTGATACGGGTCAGATAGGTTTGCAGGCTCAGGGTGCTGTCGGCCGACATGACGTTGCTGCCCGTGTTTTTCCCCATTAGCTGGAGCAGTGGGCCGAACGTGTCATCCAGAGGCCCCTGCGGCCCGGCTGCCGACTGGTCGATGACCGGCTTGTCTTTTCCGCCCACCAGATCTTTGGCCGATTTAATAAGGCTGTCCGACAGCCCCTCCCTTTGTTGCCCCGCCTGCCCCTGCCAGGCAAGGGTATTCATCAGGGCAATCAGCGGCGACTGGCGGACATCGCTTATCAGCGTGAGCTGGTCAGTAACATCAGCAATGGTGGTCGCCGGATTAAGTCGCAGACTGTTGAGAAAATTCAGCCAGCTGCCAGCGAAATCGGTGAAGTAGCGTCGGGTCAAACGCGCTTTCAGCGCCTCCGGCGACAGGTCTGTCGACACCGTTTTGCGCGAATCGCTCAGCACCCAGTCGATTTCCTCCCGGCGCGAGCTGGCTGCCTTATCAATGGCCTGCTGAATGCCGCCTTCCCATGCCTGGCGGGTAAACATCCCCGGGACCACTTCATCGGTGGTAAACAGGCGGCGCGCATCGGTGCCACTGGTCATGTCTTCCAGCGATACATCGGCAAAATTACGACGCACGGATTTGAGCATGTTCTCATACAAGGTGCTTTCGGCATTGCGGCGACCTATCTGCTGCAACAGAACCTGACGGCTCTGACTGACACGTTGTGCATCCGGGATGATCTTCCACTCTGGCCGCTCGGGCAGCAGGGAGAGATAAAAGGCCCACAGATCCGGCGCCAGACTTTGCCACAGTCCGGTCGAGATCCCCTTTCGCGTTGGCTGGACCGTTTTCATGGTCTGCGCGAAAAAGGCGCCATCGGCTTTATCCGGACGAGCCATCATCAGCCAGGCTTTCAGCTGGTCATAGCCCGGTTTCGCCAGCAGGGCTCGCTGGTCGCTATTGGGTGCGGAGTTGACCAGCGCGCTGAGCGCCTGCCGCAGCGCGACATTGGCCGGGTCACGTATCAGGCGGTTGTTTGCCACGCCGTACCAGGGCAGGACGGCGTCTAATAATTGCTGATGATGGTCCAGACCAAAGCGCCGATACCAGGGCGCTCCCTTCTGCCCATCGTGCACGAGACGGCCGGCCTCATTGCGCAGGGCATGGAGGGCCGTCAGTTGATAGTCAGAAACAGAGGGGTGGGTCAGCAGGTCACGGGCTTTTCCCGCTACCGAAACAATCTGGCTGTAATTAAGGGTAAAGGAGAGCAGCAGTCCCGCCGCCCACAGGCCGAGGATAGCCATCAAACCGCACGCCAGGCCCCGCTCCCACGCCATTCCCACGTGATGCCCGCGTAAACGGCGGCAGTCATCGACGATTCCCTGCCAGGTGGCGGGCAGCGTCAGGAGATGAGGCTGGCCCGCAGGCGAGGCATCAGCCTCCTGATAAGGATCTGCGCTACGAGGCGCCGGCAGGCTAAACATCAGGCCTCGCAGCGCAAACCGCTGCCGCGAGGCGGTCAGCCATGGCGCCAGCTGCCAGCGCCATTGCGCGATCCCCCCGTCGAGAAACTGCTGCCCCAGACGCAGCAGGAAGTCGTGGCGGGTCTCCTCCGCGATCTGGCGCATCCCCTGCTCCCGTAGCATAGGCAGCATCTGCGCAAGCTGACGGGCGACATCGTCCTCGGTAGCGCGTAACGGAAAGCTAACCCCTACCGCCTGCACCGCGCGGTCAGCCTGCGACCACTCACTGCCGCACAGTTTCCACAGCCAGACCGGGGCGGCATAGCCCAGCAGTTCGCTAATTTTTTCCAGCCCGCGCAGGTCGTTTTCGCTTATCTGCGGCGCCAGGGTGAGAGACGATGGCATCACCCGCACAATCCCGTCCAGAGGACGGCCGCGGCGCAGCTTGCGCAGCGCGGCGTATTTTTCTCGGTCAGGCTCCGATGCAAGGCTGCCGCCGTAAATCAGTACGGTGCGGTTGCCTTCAAGCCAGTGCTGCCGTTGTAGGCCGGGAACCAGTTGTTCGATTGCCGACTCATCGCCGGTGACTAAAAGCAGGCGGACTTTGCGGTGCCAGCGCAGGCGGTAACGTGCGTGAAGGTGCTTTTTCAACGGGGCATAAAGGGCTTCGCGCCCATCGGGCCTGGCGGGTTGCCGCACAGGCGCTGCTGAAGGCTTAACCTTATCTTTTATCAGCAGTCGAAAGGCCATAAACCCCAGTACCAGCAGGCTGAGCGCCATCCCCCAGATAATAAAGCCCATGGCGATAAACGGGCGCAGCGTTTCCCACTGCGTGGCATGATCCATCGCCCACAGCCACCATGCCAGCCCGCCCAGGAGCACCAGAAGCGTGACCGCAGCAATACTGACGATAACCGTAGCCGCCACAGAGATAGCTGCAGGTTTATTGACGTTGTCCATCAGGTTTTACAATTCCAATTGCGAGGGTATTCCAGGGATCGCGGGCTATCCAGCCACACGGTTGTTGGTAGTGCGCGGCGTAGATCGCCGCCAGCGACAGAACGGTCAAGCCTTCCATCTCGCCGATGTCTCCCCAACAGGCATCCTGGCGATACAGGTTGATATCCCAACCGCTGTGCGCCAGCGCTTCCAGTCCCGGCTGAAAAAACAGCGCACAGGCTTCCGGGGGGCCGCTCAGTTCGTTCTGCTCCAGCACACGAGCGGCTACAGCAGTCAGGGCCTCCCCTTTTTCTGCGCAATAGGTTTCCCCCCTGGTCAGGTGCACCGGACCGTCCCGTCCGGCGAGCCACAGTACCGCAGACTCTCCGGCGGGTTGCACTGCCCCCGTCTGGGCGACAACCACCTGACATCCGGCGATAAGCACAGTGTCGTGGGGGTCAGCTTCGGCCAGAGTGTGTGCTATCTCCGCGAGGCTGGCCTCCCCACACCAGGTATGCGGGCGGGATGGTAGTGTCATCTGCTCAACAGTGAGGGTCATCTGTGCACGAAACGCCTGCCAGGCGAGTTCCGTTCCCTGCCAGTAGCAACGCAGCGGCGGAGTAAGCGTTCTTTCACTGCGCTGTCGTTGCCATTCCATCACCAGTAGTTCCGCCAGCCGTTTTTCGCGGGCGATAGCCTCAGAAACTGAAAGGTATGGTGCTCGCAGCGCCCTGCCGCCGCCCTCGTTCTCTTCCTCTGGCGGACGCTCGTGACGGCTTAGCACCCGCAGCCAGTCAGTGGTCGTTTTGCCCGCGGGGCCCAGCAGCAGACCGTCCTGTAACCCGATCGGCTGCCGATGCTCCGCCCACCATTGCATTTGTTCGTATGCCACCAGTTGGTCATAGAACCTGGCGTTATGCACGCTCATGCGGTAGTACAGCAGCCGGATCAACCAGCCGGTACCTGCCAGCGCCAGGGCCAACAGGATCCCGGTGCCGGCCAGGGCGCTTTTTCCTTCTGACGAGGGAAGTAAAGCGCTGATCCCGCCGCTAAGCAGAACCAGCAGGGCCGAAACCGATAGCCACCTGGCCGTACCAGGCGGTCGCGCGTCTTTGTACGGGGGATACTCCGGTACCGGCCTCACTGATCAACCCCGCAGTCTGGGTTAGAGCTGACCAGCGTGCAGCCGCAGGCGCAGCGATGACCGTGGAGCGCAACCGGCTGGCCATCAATAGTGGTTCGCGCGCTGCCTTCAGCGATGGTCGTCATACCGTGTTTGTTACACTTGACCGGGTCGCCCTTGCAGGCGAATCCCAGACCAAAACACTGATAATGCCCCATCAGCACCCTGCCACCATACTCCCGCAGGGTATCTCCTTTGCGGATGACTTTATTCATCGGATCCTCCTTATCCGCGTTCAGACCGTTGTCGTCAGAACGTCCTCAAGCCAGCTGGCCGGCAGCGCGGCTTGCCCCCGCGCCATCTGCTGTTCCGCTTTCCGCGCCTTTTGCTGTGCGACAACGGTCCCCGGCTCGTGGGTAAAGGCCCGCAACTGCTCCCCTCCGGGCAGCTCTGGGAGCGCTTCCCCGGTTATCTTGTCCAGCACCGCCACCTCCAGCGAGCGCACGGCGCCTGTAGCGGCCAGCCCGGCCAGCTTGCCGGTCAGGGACTTTTGCCGGAAACTGAGCACGACGCCCGCAGTCACGGTCGCAAAACCCACCAGGTCTCCGGCGAGCACCAGCGGCGAGAGCGGCTTACTGCAGCGCTCGCCGAAGTAAATCATCCGGTAGCGGAAGTAGCCGGTCCACATCTCGCGCGTGCCGAGCACGGCATACATAAACCAGGCGCGTGAGTCATGCACCTGGTCATCAAACAGCGCCCTCACCAGCCCGGCAGGCTGCTCCGCGTTGCTGGCCTCCCCGGCCGCGGGGAACAGGACGGCCACCCGGGTCTCTCCGTCACGCTTCATGCGCCGGTATTCCTGCGCTTCATCATCGGTATTCAGAATGAAAATCACCGGCTGCAGCACGGTATCCAGCACCAGCTGCGCCAGGTTCTCCGGGATACGGTAACCGTCGTGGTAATCCTTTCCGAACTCCTTCGCCGCGTCGAACAGCTGGGTTTGATCCATCTTTGGGTCAAAATCCTTCACGCCCGGCTGCAGAACCAGCTCATCCATCCTGTCAGGAGGCTGGTTTGCTATCTGGTTCTGGCGAGCCCTGAGCACCGCCGCCTGTTTTTCATCACGAATCTCTTCTGCCGCCTTCCGCGCGGCAGGCAGCGCTTCGGTATTCGTGGCGCGCTGATAGAATGGCGTTTTCAGCATCGAGCCTCTGGCATAGCGGTCGATGCGCCAGGCGGTGATCCAGGCCATCTGCTCAGCAATGACGGTTTCCAGGCTGCCGCCGGCGGCAAGTGGTTCGTAGTGAGAGGCTGCTTCGGGATCGAACGTTTTCGGCGTGGTTTGGCCCAGAGTGAGTTCGCGCCAGGCGTTGAAGCGGTTGACTAGTGGTGTATCAATTACAAATTCTTCCTGCAAATCTGGCGACATGGCTCGCCAAAGCTGCCGGTTTAGATCTCGCGGTAATGTGGTCGGTGGGACTTTAAGTGGCGCACCAAAAGCAAATGCCGAAGCATATAAGTCATGCAAAACTACCTGTGAGAGTAACAGTGCATCATCCTCACCATTCGCTTTCCCCTGCTCCCCCGGCGGATACCCTCCCCCGATATCCGAGTGCATCCCCGGGTAAACCACCTCAGTGGCACAGGGCGGGTATTTACCGTTTGCCCGTCGCACCGAGTCCAGCGGAAAGCAGAGACGCTGCTCATGCCCGGAGACCAGGTGAATACATTTTTTTATCAGCCCGCCATAGGTTTCATCATCCGGCAGCTCCATCGTGCCGTCTGCCCAGGACATATGCCCGTCGGCAACCGGCACCACTTGCGCCACCCCGACGGAGGCCACCGTATCCAGCAGCCCGAGAAACTCCACGCTGAGGGGCAGCTGCATCCCGCCTGTCTGCAGGCACTGCGGCGGTTTTTCACCTTCCGCCGCCGGCGGGGGCAGTAGTTCGCTCAGCCAGCGCACAAAGGTGCGCGCCGCTGCCGCACCGCGGGAAAAACCATAGACATACAGCTTGATGCCTGTCAGTTTCGGCTTGCCCGGCTCAGGCTGAATCAGCATCGGCATCAGTTTCGGGGCAAGACCATTCAGCAAACGAGTGAACTCTTCATAGCGGTTATGGCTGCCACCAAACCCCAGCAGGTTCCAGTTGGTGCTCATTTCTTTCAGTGAACGACGACTCTCTGTGGTGGTCAGCCATTTTTCGGTGGCACTAAACATCAGCACATCGATTATACGCAGCAGCGCCCAGTTAATCCGGTCCTCCCCCTTAACTGCCCCCACCAGACCCATGGTGGAATAGTCGGGGTCATTCACTTCCGGGAAGGGGGTGCCCACGCCGGGCATATAGAATTTAAAATATTTCCCGTCTCCCTCGCCGTCTCCATCAAACAGCTTGCTCTGACCATCAGACGGCACCCCGCCAGCCGTACCCGTTCCAATAGTCGCCCGAAACAGCCGGGCGATATTGGTCGGATGTTTCGGGTTCGCGATAAAAAAGTCATGATTTAAGTTATTGCCGGTACCGTCGAAAAACAGGCTGATATGTAGCGTCTTGCAGCACGGCGGCTCCACGCGCCGTCCGGCAGCCAGGCACAGTTCCTGATGATAGCGCCGCTCGTCGCTGTTCTGTTGATAGTAGTTCTGACCAACCTCCAGCGCCCGGCCCGGCAGACGTCCCTGCGGTGGAAACGACGGCGGGACCCAGGCGGCATGGGTTTCGGTTATTTCGGACATACGGGGGGCTCCTTCATCCTGACGGGCTCTTTTATCGGGTAGTTCGCATTTCTCGGTGACCAACAGCTGGTGGTTACCTTCACGTCATCGCAGGGTAAAAAGTGCACCGTAATACCGCACACCTCCTGGCCGTTATAGTCGGGCAGCGGGACGGTTTGGCTGTGCTGCCTCTTTTGGGCATCAATTCCTTTTTTCCAGGCAAGGTATTTTTGCCTATCCTGATACCCCGGAAAGTCCATGGAGTACCCCACCCCAGTTTCCCAGTCAACGCGCACCGTCATACCCGGCGTCCAGCGGGCGGGCACGCTGAAGCAGCAGCCGCCACCGCCCCCCTGAAACGGGCCTATTGAATCGATGCCCGACTGGCCGTTGACGCTGAAGTGATTAACTGCCCACTTTGTGTGGTTGATGGCGTCAATGGTGCCGCCGCCACCGCCTCCGGCCCGGGCGGCAGGCTGTGCGCAGCCGGTTAACAGCAGCAGCCCCGCCAGCAGCGGGCTGATTAATGCAGATTTCATCGGACTCTCCCTGTCGGTTTGAGGGTGATTAAGGAATGGTGATGCCATCCCGGGGAAACGAAGGCGAGCTACTTCGGACAGACGGCCGGTTCCTTCATCCTGACGGGCTCTTTTATCGGGTAGTTCGCATTTCTCGGTGACCAGCAGCTGGTGGTTACCTTCACGTCATCGCAGGGTAAAAAGTGCACCGTAATACCGCACACCTCCTGGCCGTTATAGTCAGGCAGCGGGACGGTTTTACTGTGCTGCCGATTCTGAGAGCTCATTTTTTTCTCCCAGGCTTTATATTTTTCGTAATCAGCAAATCCAGGAAAACCTTCAGTCGATGCCTCCCCACTTTCCCAGTCAATGCGCACCGTCATACCCGGCGTCCAGCGGGCGGGCACGCTGAAGCAGCAGCCGCCACCGCCTCCCTGGAACGGGCCTATAATGTCGATGCCCGACTGGCCGTTGACGCTGAAGTGGTTGATCGCCCACTTTGTATGGTTGATGGCTTTTATTGTTCCGCCTCCGGCCCGGGCGGCTGGCTGCGCGCAGCCGGTTAACAGCAGCAGCCCCACCAGCAGCGGGCTTATTAATGCAGATTTCATCGGACTCTCCCTGTCGTTTTGAGGGTGATTAAGGAACGGTGATGCCATCCCGGGGAAACGAAGGCGAGCTACTTCGGACAGACGGCCGGCGCCTTCATCCTGACGGGCTCTTTTATCGGGTAGGACGGACTCCCGTAGGTGTAACAGCTGGTTGTCACCTTCACGTCATCGCAGGGTAAAAAGTGCACCGTAATACCTCACACCTCCTGGCCGTTATAGTCGGGCAGCGGGACGGTTTTGCTGTGCTGCCTCTTTTGGGCATCAATTTCCGCTATCCAGGCTTTATATTTAGCCCTGTCGGCAAACCCCGGGAAACCCGCAGATCAACCCTGCCCGGTTTCCCAGTCAACGCGCACCGTCATACCCGGCGTCCAGCGGGAGGGCACGCTGAAGCAGCAGCCGCCACCGCCTCCCTGGAACGGGCCTATAATGTCGATGCCCGACTGGCCGTTGACGCTGAAGTGATTAATTGCCCACTTTGTGTGGTTGATGGCGTCAATGGTGCCGCCGCCACCGCCTCCGGCCCGGGCGGCAGGCTGTGCGCAGCCGGTTAACAGCAGCAGCCCCGCCAGCAGCGGGCTGATTAATGCAGATTGCATCGGACTCTCCCTGTCGGGTTGAGGGTAATGAAAAGAGGGATGAACTCAGCCAGAGCAGACTTTTCATTCCGAAGGTCTCTCACTGGTTTTTACGTCGGCAAGCCACTTTTTCATTACCCAGTCTTCACGGGCGTCATCCAGAAGAATGCCCTGGCGTGTCGCCTCCACCATGCCCTGATAACAGGCCGAAAACAGCGACTGTCTTGAACCAAATATGCCCGCAGGCGGAGCACAGTGTGACAACAGGACGATGACATCGCTGATACACATCAGATGCTCAAGCTGGCGATCGCTGAGTTCTATTTTTGGCGCCTTTTCATCGCGTTCCGGTGGGAGACCACTGCCTTTGATGCCTTTGGCCTGCCCGTCAAGATCCTGCCACGCCCAGAACAGGGCCGGACGCATCAATGGCTCTTGCTGCTCTTCACTGAGAATGTGCGTAAACAACAGCGGAAATACCCGGGTATCGTAAAAGCGTAAAATTCCGCTGCGCCCTTCCTGCAGAATATCCATGCACTGCGTGAGCCAGTTCGCCAGCGCCGAAAAGGGCCAGTATGTGCAGAACAGGAGCAGCGGCGCCTGGCTGGCAAGTTGCTGGCTGATATCCTGTAACCAGCGCATTTGCTCAAGATCATCAAGCGTAAAGCGCGCTACCAGCGGAGCATCATCGACGATAAATGCTTCCGGAAGTCCATGAAAAAGCGACTGCCACTCAACTGACAGCGAATTCAGCGCCGGAATAACGGAAAAATCCACCCCTGCCTGATCGATAATGACGTGCAGATAATCCGTTCCGAAAACCCGAGAGGTTCCGGCGACCTCCTCAATCCATTGTCTGGTCATTATGCCTCCCGCGGCACGAAGCCCTGCGCCAGCGCCTGGGCTTTTTTAAGGCACTCTTTACAAACCGATGCCGGTAGATCAGGTAAGGGAAACGCCTCGCTGACCGGCCCCTGC
Source organism: Klebsiella sp. 1SOBk5mer (assembly GCF_046603115.1). NCBI lineage: Bacteria > Pseudomonadati > Pseudomonadota > Gammaproteobacteria > Enterobacterales > Enterobacteriaceae > Klebsiella > Klebsiella sp. 1SOBk5mer. The sequence goes on from NZ_JBKIUU010000003.1 coordinate 70,306, forward strand.
AAATCGTGCTGCCCCTTAAGGCTAATCACCCCCGGTCCGTGGATCTGTACTTCTCCCTGCGGGGTAAGACGGATATATGCGCCGCCGCACCCCAGGGTGATGCCATTTTTAGCCGTCAACTGCAGATGCCCCTGAGTTGACTGGACGGTGATATCTTTTAGCGCGGTCAGCGACAGAATATCGCCGTGCGACTCTACTTCCAGCGGGCCTTTGGCGGAGACCAGCCGCATTCCCTCCTGTTGCGCCAGCAGTGAAATAGCCTGGCTGGCATTCAGTGAACAGCGCTGTGCCGTGGTGATGTTGACCTCCCCCAGGCTCTGCAGATACAGCCCGTTACCGCTGTGCAGGAGGGTCGTTTCCGGTGTGACGGCGGCAATTCCCTGCGGGGCCGACATCAGCAATGTCGGCTGTTGAAGCTCGCGGCTGCCTGTGGCCAGTGCGCTTAACGGGCCGGGGTCTGGGATAACATTGTGATGGGTTTGCGTAATGCTTCCCCATTCCGTGACCTGATTCACCGCGCCTTTCAACAAACTGACCGCCGGCTCCATATCCAGCGCCTGCCCCTGGGCCTGCGCCTGTCCGTCCGCGCTGATAAAAATGCCCTTCTGCGCCCTGATGGCCCCCCAGCTGTCGGTTCTCAACTCAAAGCCTTCGCCGCGCGGCTGCCTGTCGCTGTTCACCAGGTGCCCCAGATTCAGCTGGCTCTTGCCGCCATACTCGGTCGACACCTTGATATGCTCTTTCCCGCGCTCATCGTCGAGGCGGATTTTGTTGTTGGCCGGGGTGCGCAGGACGTTACGTTTGTCATTGCGGATGGAGACGTGATCGCCGTGCGCCGAATCGTGGAGCACGCCCGCGATATATGGCCGGTCCGGGTTACCGTCCTCAAAGCCAATCGCCACCTCCGTCCCCGCCAGCAGCGGCAGGTGCAGGCCGTAAGTGTCTCCGGCATACGGCCGCGACTGGCGGACCCACAGGCTCTCGAACCCGGTTTCCCAGCGCGCCCGGTCAAACAGCATATTCACCCGGTAGCGCCCGTGTTTGTCGATATGCCCGTAGGTGTCGTTTTCCCGGGTACTGGTCACGCGGGCCGGCAGCGTCCCGGCCATCACCGGGCGCGCGCCGGGCTCGGGCCGGTAGCCGACGTCCGGGCTGTCCGGTATGCCGGCAAACTCCACCGCAAAGTCGGCATCGCGCCGGGCGTGGCTGTGCATCGCCGTGATAAGCACACCATCAGCAAACTCTCCGGCCACCTCCTCTCCGCCGGTCACCTTCAGCACCTGACCCGGGCAGAGCGTCGGGCAGCTGGTGGTGGCCTGCATCCGGGTCTGGCCGTTCAGATAACGCTCATGACGAAGCCGGGCGTAAAACGCCCCGGACTCCGGCGCCGGATGGCGGTCATGGACATTCCCGGCGGTCAGGTAGTTATCTCCCCAGTGGTAAGCCTCACCAAAGGTAGTGGTCTCCCCGCGGGTGACATCCACCTGCGCGCTCATGTCCGCCGTCGCCTCGCGGTAGTTGTAGTCGCGGGTACTGACCTGCTGCTCCACGACGCGGTGGCGGCATGCCATCCCCCACACCGCGTCCACCCCGGCCGACTGCTGCCCGGATGGCGGGACCGAAGGCAACGTCAGCCCCTTTTCATAGCCCTGCTGACTGTCGCAGAACTCAGCGACGTCGATGTGCAGCCGCGTGTCGGCGGTAAAGCGAAACCAGATCCCCACCTCACCCAGCAGCCGGGTGATAAAGCGCAGGTCATCCTCGCCGTACTGCATCACCTGCTCACGGCGCGGATACGTTTTTGTCAGTGAGAACAGAAAATCCTGACCGCGCAGGCCGTGGCGCTCGCGGAGGATTTTTTCCACAATCTGCGGAACGGACTGGTCCTGATAAATGGCGTTCTGGTGCGAGCGGTTAAGCAGCGCCAGGCGCGGCTGGATGGTCAGCGCGTAGTGCGTTTCATCCCTGGAGGTGCCGAGCCGTTCGAACCCCGTCACCACGCCCTGGATCACCCGCACGGGTTGCTGAACATTGATGCCGAAGCCCTGAGCTACCGGCGCCTGCAGCGTGAGGGAGGCTGCCTTCATCAGCATCATCTCTTTGCTGATGGCATGGTCTGCGCTGGTGAATTCGATACGATAGCGGAACGGCTGGCTCAGGGCTTCATCGCCCTCAAACGCCAGCACATCAAGCCCGGCTTCACATCCCTTCACCGAAAGCAGATGGTGGTTGTGGCTGAACAACAACGATTTCACGCTACTCATCGGCGATTGCCCCCTCGTCAAACGCCATCACGATGCCTTCTTCTTCGTGATACCCCAGCGTCACATGGTTGGGTTTATGCCCCGCCGCCATATGGCTCAATAGCTGCTGACTCAGCGCCGGCAGGATCTGCTGATTGAGCAGAATGTCGACGTTGCGGGCGCCGGTGTCCGGCAGCAGGCAGGCCTCGGTCAGCGCGTCGAACAGGCTCTCGCTGAGGGTGGTGGTCATCCCGTAATGGCAAGCCAGACGCTGACTCACCTGCCCGAGCTTCATGCCGACAATGGCGCGCAGCGCTGCCGCCGGCAGCGGACGGTAAATCACCGTCTGGAAGCGGGCCAGCAGCGCCGGCTGGAAGTGACCGCGCAGCACCGGGCGCAGCAGCTCGTGCAGGTCTGATTCGCTGGCTTCAGGCTGTTCATCCAGCAGCTGCATTAGCAGGTCACTGCCAAGGTTGGCGGTCATCAGGATCACGGTGTTGCGGAAGTCGATTTCACGCCCCTCGCCGTCGCGCATTACCCCCCGGTCGAAGACCTGGTAGAACAGGTTCATCACATCGCGATGGGCCTTTTCCACCTCATCGAGCAGCACCACGCTGTAGGGGCGTTTGCGCACCGCCTCGGTCAGGATCCCGCCCTGGCCGTAGCCGACGTAGCCCGGCGGAGAACCCTTCAGCTGGCTGACGGTGTGCGGTTCCTGGTACTCGGAGAGATTGATGGTGATCAGCGCTTTCTCGCCGCCGAACAGCGCATCGGCGAGGGCGAGCGCCGTTTCCGTTTTGCCGGTGCCGCTCGGCCCGACCAGCAGGAACACCCCCTGCGGACCGTTCTCCGGCGTCAGGCCGGTTTTCGCGGCGCGCAGGCGCCGGGCAATAGCGCTCAGGGCCGCCTCCTGGCCAACCACCCGTTTGCCGAGACTCTGTTCCAGGCTCAGCAGCTCCGTCTGCTCATCCTTCATTAGCGAGGAGAGCGGCACGCCGGTCCAGTCGGCAATCACCGTCGCCACGGTGCGGACGTCGACGTCCAGCCCGAGTAGCGGATTGCCGTGCTGGGCGGCACTAAGCGCGTTTTGCAGGTCGTTGATTTCCCCCTGGCGGGAGATATCGCGACGACATGCCCGCAGCGCCTCCGTCAGCTGCAGCTCCTGACCATATTGGGTTTCGAGGGTATCCAGCGCCAGGATAAGGCGGTTCTCCTCCTGCTCAATGAACGCCAGCCGTTCGCCGTGGGCGCTGTTGCCCAGCGCGATATCCTCCAGCAGCGCCTGCTTCTCCATCGCCAGCGCGGTGAGCTGCGCCTTCAGGCGGGTCAGCGGCTCTGGCACGGTATCAAGGCTCATGCGCAGGCGGGCGGAGGCGGTGTCGAGTAAATCCACCGCCTTGTCCGGCAGCTGGCGCCCGGTGAGATAGCGTCGTGACAGCGTCACGGCGGCACGCACCGCGTCATCCGTGATATGCACCCCGTGGTGGTGGGCATACCGGGGCTTCAGGCCGCGCAGCATCAGGCAGGCGGTGTCGTCGTCCGGCTCATCCACCTTGACCATCTGAAAGCGGCGCTCCAGCGCGGCATCGCGCTCAAAGTACTGCTTGTATTCACGCCAGGTGGTGGCGGCGATGGTCCGTAGTTCCCCCCGGGCCAGCGCCGGCTTCAACAGGTTGGCGGCATCCGCCCCGCCGGCCTGATTGCCCGCGCCGATAATCGTGTGCGCCTCGTCGATAAACAGCAGCACCGGCGTAGGCGACTGCTGCACCGCCTCAATGATATTTTTCAGCCGCTGCTCGAACTCGCCTTTGACCCCGGCGCCGGCCTGCAGCAATCCGAGGTCCAGGGTGCGCACCGACACCGGCTTCAGCGCGTCGGGGACGTTGCCTTCAGCAATGCGCAGCGCCAGGCCTTCCACCAGGGCGGTCTTGCCCACGCCCGGTTCACCGACGAGGATCGGGTTGTTTTTACGACGCCGGGAGAGAATATCCACCATCTGGCGGATTTCCGTATCACGTCCGAACACCGGGTCAATCTGCCCGTCTCTGGCTTTGGCAGTGACGTCGAGAGTAAATTTGTCGAGGGCGTTCTGCAGCGCCGGGTTGGGCCCATCCGCGTTCGGTACCCCGTCCGCAGGACGCCCCACAAACTCCACGTCCCCGCCATGACGCTGCGCCAGCGCCGCCTCCTGCTGCGCTTGCGGACGTTCGTCGGACTGGGTATCCAGCAGGGGGCGCAGGCGTTCCAGCTGGCTCTGGCCCAGGGTTAACAGCGGCCACAGGCCATCGCACTGGATCAGATTCTGTTTTGCTACCAGCGCCATCAACAGATGAACACTGCGGATCTGCGCTTCGCCGCTGAGCGAGGCAATCAGCCAGGCCTCCTGCATCAGCTTCAGGATAGCGCCAGATAGCTGAGGACGATGACGTACCGAGCGCGGCTGTTTATCCAGCCAGCTAAGCAGATCCTGCCATAGCGCATCCATATCCCATTCGTAGCGCCGCGCCAGCACCATCAGATCGCCTTCCCCCTGTTCCAGCAGCTTGAGCAGCCAGTGCTCGGGCAGGATCTCAGCGTGCGCCCGGGACTGGCACAGCGAGGCCGCCCCCTCCATCGCGCGGGCACAGCAGGGATTAAGACGGCGTAACAGGCTGGCTGGATTTTCCATGAGATCCTCTCTTTATTGGTTCCGGACACGCTACCGCCCGTCGCTGTTCCCCAACAGGAACCCATAGCGCACAGGGTCAGGCAGGCAGATTGTGTTTTTCTTTGCTGAGTACCCGCATCTCAGGCATTCAGCAAAAAACGGCGGACAGAGAAACGCTGTCCGCATCAGGCGATGGCCCTCCTTACTCCCCGGTCGCATAGATAACGATGCGACCGGGGTGAGCGAACGCCGCCAACGCGCCTCCGGCGCGAAGAATGACGGGCAATTACGCGGTAGCGCGTTCGTTCCAGCTATCGGAATGAATGATGTTGCCGTCTTTATAGGTCCAGATGATCTTCTCGTAGCGCAGCTCGATCTGTTCCAGATGGTTGTGCTTCTCGTACGCAGGGTCTTTGATGTCGTGCATCAGGGGATTCACTTTCACCACCTTGACGTTCTCAAGCGTGGTGTTGAAATACTCCACTTCCTGGCCAGCATCGTTGATCCGGTACCACTTGAACTCGGCGGATTTCAGGGTCTGACCGGTGGTCACCGCCTTGTACAGGTAGGGGCTGGAGGAGTCGATCTCCTTGGTGAACAGGAAAGGCGTATGGATCCGCGTGCCGGTCAGTTTGCCGGTGTTGTTATCGGTCGGGATGTAAAGGTTATGCTCCTGGGCCACCACTTCGATACTGCCTTCACGATCCTGAACGTCGACAGACCCTTTAATGTCCGCGCCGCCGTCGTCTTTCAGCCAAAGATAAACAGGAATTGCCATGGAATTACTCTCCATTGTGTAGTGAAGCGCCATCATCCTGGGATGACGCAGAGGGTTTGTCCGGTAACCGGCAGGCGTCGACCTGCGGCACCAGACTGATTTCGACACGTCGGTTCAGCGCCCGGCCTTCCGGCGTGTCGTTTGTTGCAATTGGGCGGCTTTCGCCATAGCCCTGAACGGCAAAGCAGCTGTCCGGCACGTCGCCGGTATCGCGCATCCAGTCGCGGACCGATTCCGCGCGTTTCAGCGACAATAGCTGGTTGGCTTTTTCCTCACCGACGCTGTCGGTGTGGCCGGCCACCACGATAAGCCACCCGGGCCTGGCCTTAATGTCCACCAGCAAGTGGACAAGCCGCTTTGTCGAACCGGGTTTCAGTACCCATTTCCCGGTATCGAACAGCGACATGCTGTCAAGGCGGATGACGTGCGGCGCGACGTGCTGCACCGGCCTGGGGGGCGGTGGTGGCGGCACGTAGCGGCGAATAGCCTCCAGCAACGGCAGGCGAATCCGCTCCCCGCGATATAAGCCAAGACTCAGGCGCAGCGGGACGCCGTTACGCGCCCAGCTATCCAGCAGCGCGGCATCTTCACGCAGCACCCTGACGGCGCTGGCTTTTGCCCCATAATCATCCATCGCGATCCGCTCATAACGGGCAATATCAGCGCCCACGCGCTGCAGCAGTTGTCGATTGTTCCAGCCACTGCTGAGCAGCGCGGCGACAGCCGCAAGAGTGAAAACAGCGAGCGCCGCGCGCCAGGCCCTGCCCCATGGCGTAAGCCCCCGTCCCGCCGGTAACTGCGACAGGATGAAATCCGGCAAGGATGACGCATCCGGGGTGTCGGTCTCGCCTGGCTGCCAGCCAGCTACCCGCGTCAGGCCGGTATGCCGGGATAACCACCTCGTCCATGCCGACGACGCCAGGCTCCCGGCATGGGTGGGTCCGATCCCCCAAAGTACGGCCGCTGGGGTCAAGGGTGGCAGGTCGGCATTCTCCTCCGTTAACACGGCAAGGACGTGCCGTTCGAACCAGCCCATCAGGCTGTTCATTAACACCTGCTGCTGCAGCGCCGCCGCGCCGCCGACGCTCAACCAGGTCGCCACAGAACAGGGGGCGCAGGAGGGCTGCCAGACTTTCACCGCCTCACCCGGGATCGCCGCCTGCCAGAGCAGACTGGGGCTCATCGCGCTGCCCACCTGCCCCTGCAGCGCCAGCGGTACGGCATACCTCGTCTGCTGCCGCAATTGGCTGAGTTGCCAGCGCAGGGCCAGCAGGGCGCTGGTCAGCGCGTCGCTTTGCGCGTGCCGCTGCGGGCAGACGCAGAGCAGCACCGACAGCTGAGGCCCCCACTCCGGTCGCTGGCTCAATATCTGGCGCGCGACCTGCGGCAGATCATCCGTCTTTTCCACTCGGATCCAGCAGCCCTGTTTGACGACCCGCACCGGGGACGGCTGCGGCCAGACACACGGCAGATCGCCGCAAACGAGGACTACCGGCTGGCGATAAGCGATCGTCGGAAGTTCGTGCAGGGTTGACGTGACCTGACGTTCGGCACCACGACGGGCAATACGCCAGATCGCGATAATCAGGGCCAGCGTGACCAGCAGAATGAGCCACGCCCCCCAGCGGGGAACCGGCAAAAATAGCAGGCACACCAGCGCGCTCAGCAAGCCTGCCCACAGCGCCAGCCCGCGCTGCTGGGCGGGGCTCATTTCACCTCCCCCGGCAGCAGGGTCAACAGCAGATGATCGAGCCAGTGGTTCAATCCCCACCACAGAGCCACGATCACCGCCACGCTCAGCCCTGCACGTACCGGCCAGGAGGCCAACCAGCCGCTTATCCCCAGTCCGGCGCGGCTCTCTATCAGCACCGGAGCGCCCTGCGGACAACGGAAAGGCGGGACATGTTCACTGAGCGCGTTGACCAGCTTCAGGCGCTCCGGGTCGTGGAGGGAGCGAAAGCTGCCAACAAAACCCAGCAGCATCACTCGCTGAAAACAGGTGACCACAGCCAGGTCGGGCGTCGGATCATGCAGAACCTCGCGCATCCGCTCGCACAGGGTGTCGCCGGCGTCCATGGTGCCGAGAAAATGCCCCTGCAGCGGAATGTCATACCACTGCAGGCAGGCATCATCCTCCACGCCGCGCCCTTTCACGACTTCATCGAGCAGCGCGCACTGGGCGGTGAGAATATGCTGACAGCTGACGTCATCAAGCCCGCTCGCCTTCAGCTCAGTTTGCACGCGCTCGACATCAGCAATACACCGCTGCCATAGCGTGTACCCCTCCTCATCGCGGAACTGCGGGCCATGGCGCAGGCTGATAACCTGCAGCCAGGTGTTTTGCAGCAGCGCATCGATATCAATGGACGCGGCGTTGCCGCGTTGACGTTCATTCACGTTCGTAGTACCGCAAAAAGTTCAAGTTCAGGCTCGCCAAGCATCCCCGGGACGTAGAACATACAGGTACCGCTCTGCAGCATTTCCGTCGCCAGAGGATGGGACACATCGAGGCTGAAATACTGGTTTTCCAGACGCAGCGGGATCGCCGCCGGCACATGACGCAAAGGCGTCAGGGGCACCCCTGTCCGCGAGGAGTTGACGATGGCTTTGACATGATCCGGACTGCCCACTTTGCACTGCCGCGGAAACTGTTCCTGCAGCTGAGCGACCGGTACCGACGAACGAACCGACAGATAGTAATCCGCCCCTTCCCGCAGCCGGGCATCGTGCAGACGCGCCTGCCAGAAGTGCAGCCGGGCATCATGCTCCAGGGCAATCGCTACCACCCGCGACGGCAGGCTCGCCTCCAGCAGGTCGCTGAGTAAATCAAACAGCGGCGGAAAAACCGCGTTCAGCTGGTCATGTTGATAGATCGGGACGGCATTCGCCTGATGGGTCAGCGAAAAGGTCAGCAGGCTGCCAGCCAGGCGCGCCAGCTCCGGATAGAGGCGTTCCGGCGGGCTTTGCCGGTAACGCAGAAAATAACCCAGCACCGGCTCAGCGCTGTTCAGCGCGTTCAGCAACCAGAACAGAGAGACATCGGCCACGGCAAAATCAGCCATCCGTTCATTGCTCTCGCGACGCATGGCCATCAGGCGCGTCAGACGAGCCCGGAGCTGAGTAAGCAGCAGTTCAAGCTGCGTCGCCAGCCAGCGGCTGCCCTGAATCTGCAGCAGCGGCGGGAGAAACGTCTCGTCGATGAGCCAGGCCCCCTGCGAATCCCGCAGCAGGCGTACCACCGGACAGGTCAGGTAATCGCTGTTATCCTGATGGGCGAAACGGAGGGACAGCTCCGGCTGCATGACGGCAATCTGCCGGGTATCATCCCCGAACTGGTTGCGGACATCGCGCCAGCGCTGCCGGAAGCGCACCGGCCTGTCGGCCACATCATCAGGCTTCAGGCAGTTGCCGCCATTGGCCTTCATCAGAGGCAGCGCCAGCATCACCACTCCCGTGCGGGATTCGCCCTCCAGCGACAAAGCCGGCGGCAGCGCATCGGCATTGTCCGTATCAATCATCGTGCCATCCTGGAACCGGACCTGCAGCCTGTGAGCCTGCAGGCGGCCCAGTTTGAGCATCTCTGGTTCGAAGGTCGCCTCAACCACTCCCCAGGGGTGGTTGAGGCCCATCCGGGCAATCGCTTCCGCAGCCCAGGCGGCATACGCAGCCTGCTGTTGAAAATGCTGGGGCGACACCATAATGCCCCGGCCCCATAACGGACGTTCGGTTTTCATCATCGTCCGACCCTACGCCTTCGCCTTCGGCATCTGGCTGACCAGCGACAGATTGACGTCCAGCCCCTCGACCTGGAAATGCGGCACGGCGTACAGCTTCACGCGGAAGAAGCCCGGGTTGTCCTCGATATCTTCCACCACCACGCTGGCATCGCGCAGCGGATGGGAGGCCTGCAGCTCGTCGCCCGGATCGGTCATTTCGGTGACCAGGCTCCGCACCCAGGTGTTCAGCTCCAGCTCCAGCAGACGCCGGTCCTTGGTGGTGCCGATATTTTCGCGCTGGATCATCTTCAGGTAGTGCGCGATGCGCGACAGCAGGAAGATATAAGGCAGACGCGCGTTGATGCGGCTGTTGGCGGTAGCGTCGGCGGTATCGTACAGCGCCGGTTTTTGCGCGGAGTTGGCCGAGAAGAAGCAGGCGTAATCGCGATTTTTGTAGTACGACAGTGGAATGAAGCCCAGGCTGGCGAACTCAAACTCCCGCGTTTCCGGGATCATCACCTCGGAAGGGATCTTCACCTGATTGCCGGTGCCCAGATCGTACAGATGGATGGGCAGATCTTTCACCGCGCCGCCGGCCTGCGGGCCGCGGATCTGCACGCACCAGCCGTTATTGACAAAGCTCTTCACCATATTGGAGGCGAAAGAGAACGCCGCGCTGGTCCAGAGATACTTTTCGTGGTCCGGCCCCTTCACCTGCTCGACATAGTTGAAGCTGCGCACCGGCACGGTGTCCGGACCATACGGCAGACGACCCAGCACGCGCGGCATGACCAGGCCGATGTAGCGGGCGTCGTCGGTTTCCCGAAACGCTTTCCAGCGAATATATTCCGCACGTTCGAAGTAGTTACCGATATCTTTGATGGCGGCGACCTCTTCCATGGTCTCTTTCAGGAAGAAAGCCGGGCCGACAGCGCCGATAAACGGCATGTGGGCGGCTGCGGAAACCCGGGAGATATTGCGCAACAGCGCCACGTCCTGCGCGCTGGCGTCGAACTCATAGGCCGAGATCAGCGAGCCGATCGGCTCGCCGCCGGGGGTGTCGTACTCCGCGGTGTAGGTGTGCCAGTAAAGGCCGCTCTGAATCAGCTCCGGCGCATCCTCAAAGTCCTGACGCAGATCGTCCTTTGAGACGTCGAGGATCTCCGTTTTCACGTTCTGGCGGTAGTCGGTGTTGTCCACCAGCTGTTTGAGGCCGCGCCACAGGGATTCGACCTGCTGAAACTCCGGATGGTGCATCACTGCGTCCAGCTGGCGGCTTATCTGGAAATCCAGTTCAGCGATATGGTGGTCAATCAGCGTTTTATCGAGCTTTTCCACCCGCTGGCCGGACTGGCGGATGCGCTCCATAAACACCTGCATCGCCGCGGTCAGACGCTCCGCCGCCGGCGCCTCGGAGAGCGCGGCATCGTCCAGAAAGTCGTTGATATCCCCGAGGCGAGAGGCCGGGGCGAGATTGATTTTTTCAAACAGCGACGCGTAAACGCCCTCGCTCGCCGTGTTTTCCTGCAGCGCGGTTTGCCCCTGAGCAGGGCTGTTTTCTGTGGTAACAGACATTAGCATTTTCCCGGTTATTCCATTAACAGACTTGCCCCGCCATTATTTCGGAGCAAGCGCACTCATTTCGTCGCGTAATTCCTGTGACAGCGCCGGATCTTTCAGAATTGCCTCAAGCTCTTTTCTGAAAGTGGCGTTATCAAGCAGATTGGATTTGAGATCGCGTAATAAATTACGCATCGCCAGCATGGCGCGGAGTTGCGGAATTTGCCGGGCAATCTGCTCCGGTTCAAAATCGTTGATATCGGTAAAACGCAGCCTGACGTTCTCCTCTTCGCCATTGCCAGCCAGCGTATTCGGTACCGAGAGATTCACCTCCGGGCTAAATTCCGAAAGTACGCTGTTAAAGTTATTTTTATTGACGTTAATTTTTTCTCTTTCCGATAATGGCCGGTTTTCTTTACCGTGACTAAAATCGCCAATGGTAAGTAGCTTTAATGGCAGCTCAACCTTTTTTTGCACGCCGCCGGTGTGGAGAGATAATTTGAGATTAATGCGAGCCTTAGGCACTTCATTCTGGAACGTATCAGCCATAGCAGTTCCTTTCCTCAGGGAATAATTATTGAAGAGTTGACGGTAAAAACCTGAGGATAATAAAACAGAAATAGATTATCGATCAACTTAACAAGAAGATTTATTGAATATACTCACAAGGTGAATGATTTCATTTTCTCTTAGCGCCAAAATAAATATTTAATAAATAAATACAAAACCTAAAACAATCATAAAAATAAATTACACCCCAAAGAGAAATATAAGAATAAACATAGCGATAACAGCACCTGGAATTAAATCATCCCCTCGCAACGCAATTTATCGTCACCCGCTCGGCAAAACATTCAAGAGCAACCTTTTTCTCAGCAACTGGTTTGCGCTAACCGGCCAGCGAACGTAGCGAGGAATGACCGCGGACCCAGCGATATGTTCCTCCGCAGACAGTCGTCAGTGGCTGAAGAGCCTATTTTCTGGGCGACTGACCACAGCGCGATGGCGAAAAAAGTTGTCGTTACCAAAAAAATATGAACCCGGTTACAAGATGCGCACGCCACCGTCATCGGCATCCTGAGGAGGTCGCATTCTGCGGATCGCCAGGCTATATCTATGACACCTTTCTCCCACAACGAGTAAAAATAATGAGCAAGAAGATCCTGATGCTGGTCGGCGATTACGCCGAAGATTACGAAACGATGGTCCCTTTTCAGGCACTGCAGATGATTGGCCACCAGGTCGATGCCGTCTGCCCGGATAAAGCCGCCGGCGACTATGTGATGACGGCGATCCATGATTTTGACGGAGCCCAGACCTACAGCGAAAAGCCGGGGCACCGCTTCACTCTGAACGCCGATTTTGCCGCGGTGAAGGCTGAGGATTACGACGCGCTACTGATCCCCGGCGGCCGCGCGCCAGAGTATCTGCGTCTGAACGAACAGGTCATTAAACTGGTCCAGGCGTTCGACGCCGCGCGTAAACCTATCGCCGCCGTCTGCCACGGGCCACAGCTGCTGGCCGCCGCCGGGATTCTGCAGGGGCGGACCTGCAGCGCCTATCCGGCCTGCGCCCCGGAGGTGCGCCTGAGCGGCGGGCATTATGCCGATATCGGTATCGATCAGGCGCATGTTGACGGCAATCTGGTCACCGCCCCCGCCTGGCCGGCGCACCCGCAGTGGCTGGCGAAATTCGCCGCCCTGCTGGCGGAGTAACGCATTTTCTCTGACTAAGTGAACGACTATCGCCGCGCTGGCGCTCTCTTTGTTACCGGCCCGGCGGTTTTCGAACGGCCGTTTCCGCTGCCGCCAAACCTGATTCAGCTCAGCGAAACGCTGGCCGGCTTGTCTCCTCGCCTCAGATGCGCATTCCCCCGGAAACTTCAATGCGCTGGGCATTAACCCAGCGATGATCATCGGATAACAGCGAGGCGATCATCGGCCCGATATCCTCTGGCACCCCCGGTCGGCCAAGCGCCGTCATGTTCGCCACCGCCTGAGCGACCTGCGGGTTATCCCGCACCACCCCGCCGCTGAAATCCGTGGCGATGGCGCCCGGCGCCACGCAGTTCACCGTGATCCCGCGGCCGCCCAGCTCAAACGCCATATAACGGGTCAGGGTTTCCACCGCAGACTTCATGACTGCATAGGGCGCCCGATTCGCCATCACGATACGGGTCAGTCCGGACGAGATATTCACAATTCGCCCGCCATCGGCCAGCAGCGGCAATAATTTTTGGCTGAGGAAAAAAACACCCTTCACATGGATGCGATAAAGCGCATCGAGCTCCGCTTCGGTAGCGTTCAGAAACCCCATGCCGCTGGCATTGCCGGCATTATTGACCAGGTAATGAAACCGATCGGCCCCCAGCTCCGCCAGCGCCGCCTGAAAGGTGCTGACAAACCCGTCAAAGGTGTCGGTTTCGCCGGCGCTGAAGGGCAGCGCGATCGCCCGCGAGCCCTGGTCTTCAACCCACGCGACCACATCGGTCGCCTCGGCGAAATGCGCGTTGTAGGTCAATACCACATTCACGCCGCGCTGAGCCAGCGCTTCAACGGTCGCGCGGCCCAGGCCACGGCTGCCGCCTGTCACCAGGGCGATTTTTGCGCTATTGTTCATGTTTTCCCCTTTTATCTCTGCTGAAAACATGAGCGATTATAGGCCTCTGAATGCCGACGATAAGACCGCATGGTGCGACAGGATTGTTTTGCCAGCTGGAACAATGTCATGGATAAACTGGATACCCTGACCCTGTTCGTGCGTATCGTCGAACGGGGTTCGTTCAGCGCTGCCGCCGCGGATCTGGGTTTTTCCCGGCCGGTGGCGACCGCGGCCATTAAGGCGCTGGAGGCCAGCCTTGGGGCGCGCCTGCTGCAGCGCACCACCCGGCACGTGCAGCCGACGGCGGAGGGGTCGCTGTATTATCAGCGCTGCGTCTCCATCCTGGCGGCCCTGGAGGAGGCCAACCGCAGCGCCGGAGGGAGCATCTCCGGCACCCTTCGGGTGGACGTGGCGGGCAATCTGGCGCGAACCCTGCTGCTGCCCGCGCTACCGCAGTTTCTCGCCCGCTATCCGGCCATTACCTTGCAGGTAGGCGAAAGCGAGCGCGACGTCGATCTGGTCCGCGAAGGGGTAGATTGCGTCATTCGCGGCGGCCATCTTCCCGATAGCGAGATGATTTGCCGGCCGCTCGCCATGCTGCAGGAGATCACCTGCGCCAGCCCGGCCTACCTCGCCCGGTACGGTACCCCGCATACGATTGACGAGCTGGCGGGACACGTGACGATCGGTTTTGTTTCATCGCGCACGCACCGTACCTTGCCGCTCAGTTTTACCCTGGATGGCCGCCAGACCGAGGTCAGTTTGCCCTGTCGGCTGCTGACTTCCGATGCCGACGTCGGCGCCGAAGCGGCCAGGCTGGGCTTTGGCCTGTATCAGGCACCCTTGTCCCGCCTTGAGGCCGATCTGGCATCCGGTGGGTTAACGGAGGTGCTGGCTGATTTTCGCCCTGCGCCGCTGCCGCTCTCCCTGCTCTATCCCAGCAGCCGGCAGCTCTCTGCCCGGGTACAGGTATTTATCGACTGGGTGACGGCGCTGATGAAGGCGCCCCTGGCGCAGCAGGCATCCGGAAGGCTAAAATAACGTTTGCTATTATTTGCGGCTCGTGCGTTAATCATTAAGTCGATTTACCAGACGAAAAATTATTATCGAAGCACGTGTTCTCATCTCCAGGCGTTATCCCTGATACCACCTTCCTTTGAGCAGTCCCGTTAGTATTTTGCTTTTTCTGTAAACAGGCCCTGTCAGATCCCTGTTGGCTCGTTAAAAAAGCCCTCCGTCTGACCCAATACCCGGCTTACCACTAACAAAAATCAGCCGCGTTAATTTCCCTGAAAACGACCATTGTCTTTTCAACAGAACATTACCCATACAAGGTTTACATTATGATTGAACATATCCATTTTAGATGCCCATGCTGCCATGGCTCCCAGTACAGAACGTCCCAGTTTGACGTGACGGAAAAAAATCCCTTTGGTGCGAAATGCATTTTCTGCAAATCGGCCATGATGACCTTAGATACTATTCGCCCTTATCACCTGGGCGCGCTGTCCACCGCTCAGGCACAGCCATAAGACGATGAAGCTGGTGAACGCGGGCGGGAAAATCCCCCCGGTGATTCACCTGGGGGCAACATCTGGTCCTTCACCTGACGCACCGTCGGTGGAATGGCGAAGGCCGGCATCCGGCAACGCTTTTATCAGGGTCGTCACATTCTCCCCGGCGCGGCTTTCCACATTAAAATAGTCCACCGCGCGCAGAATGAGCCGCAAACCTCGGCCGCTTTCCGCTAACGGATCGACATCGAAGCGCTCATCGCTACGCGCCAGCGTCAGGCGCTCGGCCGGAAAGCCCTCTCCTGCATCAATAAAGCGCAGCGTCACCCGGTCCTCCGCCGCGATAAATTCGACACGAAAAACGCGTTGCCGATCCTCATGCAGCGCATAGCGAATGATATTGGTGGCCGTCTCACAGGCGGCAAGATCGAGCGCGAAGCGCCACTCCTCCCCGACGGGCAGCGGCGCCAATTGTTGAGTCAGCCACGCCGCCAGCGGTGAAAGCGAGCTGAGTTGGGCAGGAAACAGCATGACGTTATTCACGGGCGCATCACGGATTGAACTGCGCAAGGGCTGAAGTGCGATCCTCGCAAATACGAAAAATACGATCCATCCTGGTCAGGGTAAACATATTGCGGATGCCGGGGTTCAGCGCGCACAGTGTCATTTCTCCTTTACCATTCATCATTTTCATCAGCGAAACCAGCGTTCCCAAACCGCTGCTGTCGATAAAATCGATTTTACTGAAATCAACAATCAGATCGGTGCGATCTTCGCCTATCTCTTGGGCGATTGCCGCTTTAAAGGCTACCGCGACGGACGCATCCAGCCGACGCACCGCCGGCGTCAGGATCGTCACCGAGGCCTGCCGTTCGGTTTCAATTTTCATCACTGTCCCCTGTTCGTTCAATAATCAAGAGTGAAACATCATCGGCCATCGCCTGAGTCTCCTGCCCGTCGCCACTGCGCCAGCGGATCAGGTGCCGGGCAAACCCCGGCAGCAGCGCGGGCAGCGGCTGCGTCACGCTGTCCTGCAGCCATGCTTGTAAACGCGCCTCGCCAAACTGTTCACCGCTCCGGTTTTCACATTCGGTGATGCCGTCGCTGAACAGGCACAGCCGCTCTCCCGGCGCCAGTGAGAAACTGACATCTGCCCACGAGAGATGGTCTATCAACCCCACCGGCGCCCCGCCGCTGCCGACCGGACGGACAGCTGCGTCCGGGCTCACGATAAAAGGCGTGGGATGCCCGGCCTGACAGAGTTTGCCCGCGCCGGTCTTCAGGTCAATGACGCCATAGATCAGGGTGAAATAGCTGACAATCTCTGTTTCGTCACTGCAAAAACGACCATTAAGGATCGCCACCACCTCGGCAGGCGACGCCGGCTGGTTGTCTGCCGTAAAAAGAAAGCGCTCAACGGCCCTGCCATGCAGAAACTGGCGGGCGACGGCGAGCGACATCATCGCCGCCCCCACACCGTGCCCGGAGACATCCACGCAGTAAAATCCGAGCCGATCGCCCAACGGGAAGACGTTAAAAATATCTCCCGACACCCAGGCCGAGGGCAGGAAAATCCAGTCGGAGAAAAATCCCTGATGACGCAGCTGATGAGCCGGGAGAACCGACTGCTGAATGCGCGCCGCCAGCTCCAGATCCTGTTCAATCTGTCGCAGCGCTTCGCTCAGCCGCGCATTGCGCGCGGCGAGGTCAGCCTCAAGGGAGAGGATCCGCGACCCGGCGTGCAGCCGCGCCCGCAGTTCGCTCTGCTCTACCGGTTTGCTGAGAAAATCATCGGCCCCGGCCTCAAACCCCTGCGTTAAATCGCCAGGGTCTTCGCGGGCGGTAAGCAATATCAGATAAACGTAGTGACCAAACTGGCGACGGCGAACTTCCCGGCACAGCGTCAGGCCATTCATCTCTGGCATCTCCCAGTCGCTTATCACCAGGCTGACGGGCTGGTTTTCGAGGATCGCCAGCGCGGCGACGCCGTTTTCCGCCTCACTGACGATATAGCCCCACTGCGTCAACATCCGGCTTAGCAGCCGACGATAAACCAGCGAATCTTCAACAATCAGGACGTGCTGTGCCGACATCGCGCCTCCTAAATCGGCAAGAACCAGATAAGGCTGATCGTGCCTTCACGAAACTTGCCGCTGTACGCTATCAGTTTAGTCAGTAGCGGGTTGGCTTGCTCATCAGCAATGGGGTTGTCAACCAGGCTATACTCCAACCTGACGGCAACGCCAATCGACTTTAGCGACAAACCTGTGATAAATGGCTGGTCAACAAAAGTATCGTGTGGCTGATGCTGGATAAAGATGGGTGAGCGGCGGCCCGCTTTACCGCAGAATAGCAACGAGGAAATCCTGTAAGGGGAAAACTCATGCATGGCCAGCGCGTGTCGCCTGTGGATCCTAACCCGCCCCGCCGCTGCCTGCCGGGCGAACGGGTCATGAGGAGCGCACCATGAAGTTTTATCGCGATCTCTTTGAAGCCAGCCTGAATCGCGTCGTACCGGAGCACGACAAACAGCGCTTCTTCGAGGCCTTCTACACTACTTTTATCCATATGTCTGCGGAAACCGAGCAGCACTTCTCACAACGCTCCGGCGAAGAGGGCCAGCAGATGATCTTTAAAAGCTTTTTCGCCATGCTGGCGGTCAACGGCGACCTCTTTGTACCCGATTTCCTGGAACGGCTGGCGCGGGCGCAGAGCGAGGAAGGCCTGCGTCTGCCGCCGCGTTTTTTTGCCCTCTGGCGGGAAGCGATGCTCAAAACCGTCCGCGCCAGCGATCCGCTGTGCGATGAGGAGATCCTCACCGCATGGGCAATGGCAATCGCCCCTGGGCTTGAGTATCTGCGCCGCCAGGCTGAGCTGCACTATCAAACCGCTGGCCAGTAATCATGCATGCCGCTAACCGTACCGACCTCAACCTCCTGCCCTCGGCGGTGATGATCTACGATGAGCGTGAACGACTGCAGGCCTGGAATGATAAGGTGGCGCTGTTTTATCCAACGA
Source organism: Klebsiella sp. 1SOBk5mer (assembly GCF_046603115.1). NCBI lineage: Bacteria > Pseudomonadati > Pseudomonadota > Gammaproteobacteria > Enterobacterales > Enterobacteriaceae > Klebsiella > Klebsiella sp. 1SOBk5mer. Next base: position 88,383 of record NZ_JBKIUU010000003.1, read on the forward strand.
TCGCGCCCTGGCTCGCCGTCGGCGCTTCTCTTGAGAGCCTGGCGGAGAAGTTTATCGATGCCGGATATAACATCGACCCAGGCCGGCAACAGACGCTGCGCGAGGCGATAATCCGCAACTGCCGCCAGACGAACCACTGCGAGGTCCGTCAGTCGGGCAACCGCCGGATTTACGTTCAGCATCAGCGGCTGGCGGATGGCGGGATTGTCAGCCTGCATACCGACATCACCGAGCTTGACGAGGCCCGACGCTCGCGTCACCAGCTTCACGACGACTTTTTATTCACCGCGGAGTCGATCCAGATCGGCATCTGGGACTGGCAGGTCTCCGGCGACAGCCTGCAGGTCAATGACACTCTGCTGGCGATGGTCGGCCAGTCACGGGCGCAGTGGCGCTTTCCACTGCGTTTTATGCTCAATCTGGTCCACGAGGACGATCGCGCCACCCTGCAACAGGCGATGATCGCCTCGCAAAACGAGCATATGCCGGTTTTTGAATGTGAGCTTCGCGTCCAGCACCCCACGCAGGGCTGGCGCTGGATGCTGCTCTCGGGGCAGATCGTCACCCTCAATATGCAGCAGCAGGCAGAGCGGGTGATCGGCACCTTGCAGGATATTACCCGGCGCAAAGTCGCAGAGCTGCTGGCCATTGAGGCGGCGAAGGAAGCCCGCGAGGCGAACGAAGCGAAAAGCGCCTTCCTCGCCAATATGAGCCACGAAATCCGCACCCCGATGAACGGCATTCTCGGCATGACGCAGCTCTGCCTCGACACGCCGCTGACCGCGGAGCAGCGGGAGTACCTTTCGCTGGTGATGAGCTCAGCCCAGTCGCTGCTGCACATTATTAACGACATTCTTGATTTCTCACGCATTGAGTCGGGCAAGATGCAGGTGGACGAAGAGCCGCTGGAGATCCGCCCCTTTGTTCAGTCGCTGATCCGCCCGCATATGCCTGCCGCCAGCGAAAAGGGCATTGAGCTGCTGGTGGATATCTCCCCAGCGGTGCCCGAGGTGCTGATCGTCGATGGCCCCCGGTTGCGGCAAATCCTGACCAACCTGTTGGGTAATGCGCTGAAGTTCACGCATCAGGGGGAGGTTCTGCTGGCGATAGCGCCGGCCGGCGACGAAAACCGCTGGCGCTTTCGCATTCGCGATACCGGCATCGGCATCGCCGCGGAGAAGCAAAAGGCGATCTTCGAGGCTTTCAGCCAGGCCGATAGCTCCACCACCCGCCGCTACGGCGGCACCGGTCTGGGGTTAACCATTTCGGCCCGCCTGGTCAGCCTGATGGGCGGCGAGCTGACGGTGGAGAGCCAGCCCGGGGCGGGCAGCGAATTTGCCTTCACCCTGCCGCTGGCAGCGCTTCACGCCGCCGCCGACAGCGCCCCGCTGGGCCATTTTAACCACCAGCGGGTGCTGGTGGTTGACGACAACAGCACCAACCTGCGCCTGCTCGACGCCATGCTTCGCCAGATGGGGCTGATGCCAAGCTGCGTGGACAACGCCGGCGAGGCGCTACGCCGGGCCGCCGAAGGGCCGCCCTGGCCGCTGATCCTGCTGGACGCGCAGATGCCGGATATGGACGGCGTATCCCTGGCGCTGGAGCTTTCCGCCCTGCCCGAGGCCCGGCAAAGCCAGATTATTATGCTCAGCTCCATGAGCCGCCATTTTGACGCCAATATGCTCAAGCGCATCGGCATTGCTCACTATCTGCATAAACCGGTGGCGCAGCGCGAACTGCATCAGGTTATCGCCGGCATTCTGGTTCCCACGCCGGTGGTGGCGACAGCGCCAGCCCCCGTTGCGGAACCGGTCGGGGAGCAGGCCGGGCTGCATATCCTGCTGGCCGAGGACAATCTGGTTAATCAGAAGGTCGCCAGACGGCTGCTGGAACAGCTTGGCCACCGCTGCGAGGTGGTGAACAACGGCCGGGAGGCGCTGGAGCGCTGGCGCGCCGACTGCTGGGATCTCCTGCTGATCGATCTGCAAATGCCGGAGATGGACGGTGAAACCGCCATCCGCCTGCTGCGCGAAGAGACGCAGGTGCTCGGCCGGGAGCACCAGCCCGCGATGGCTATGACCGCCCACGCGATGCAGGGCGATAGAGAGCGCTGTCTGGCGATGGGCTTCGACGGCTATATCGCCAAACCGGCGAGCCAGGAGGCGCTACGGGAGGCCATCGCCCGCGTCGGCGCAGCGGAAGATAGCGGTCCGGAGGAAGAGGAAGGCCTGCCGGACGAGGCCCGCCTGCTGAAACAGTGCGCCGACGATCCTGAGCTGGTCGAGGAGCTGCTGGGGCTCTTCGCTGCTGGGCTTGACGCTGCCGCCGCCGCCCTTACCCACGCCATTAACGCTAATGACCGGGAGACGTGGCGTCGCGCCGCCCACAAACTGCGCGGCGAGGCGGCCACCCTTGGCTTTCAGCGCCTTTCCGGGGTGCTCCAGCAACTGGAGACCCAGGCAGCCTCGCCCGACCAGAGCGTGCCGGGCGACCTGCAAGACACGCTGGCCGAGGCGATCGCGGGCTGCCACCTGTGGCTGCGGCGCAGAATGCAGGAGGCTCCCCGTGATCGCTAGACGTCTTCTGCTGCTGGTGGTTTGCCTGCCGCTGGCGCACGCCGGCTCAGCGCCGGTGACCTGGTCACTGGCCGGACAATGGCGGGTGCATGACGCCAACGACAGCGCCTTCGACGGCGCGCAGGCTTCGGACGGCGACTGGCGCACGCTGCGGGTACCGGCAAACTGGTACAGCGCCGGATACGATCATCAGGGCGCCCTGTGGTATCGCCATCAGTTTACCCTGCATGGCCTGACGCCGGACGTCATGGCCACCCTGGTGTTTGACGGCGTCGATTACTTTGCCGAGGTGGCGCTCAACGGCAAGACGCTGGCCCGGCACGAAGGGTATTTTCAGCGCTTCCCGGTGGACATCAGCGGGGTCGTTCGCCGCCATAATCAGCTCGCCGTGCGGGTCGACAGCCCCTATGAAGACCCGCAAACGATCTGGCCGCTGCACAAAACGCTGATGAAAGGGATCCTGAACCAGCACGATACCCGCCCGGGCGGCGCCTGGTCGGTTCAGGGGCAGGATGCCAATTCCGGGGGGATCTGGGCGCCGGTGAAGCTCCATCTGAGCCGCGGCGTCACCCTCGACGAGGTGATCCTGCGCCCGGACTGGCGACAGGGGCTGGAGCACCCCATTCTGCGTGCCGAAATCCGCTATCGCGCCGTGACCACCGGCCCCGTCACGCTGCGCCTGACGGCCACCCCGGACAATTTTTCCGGCCCGCGTTTTCAACAGGCCTTCGCGGTCACCCTGGAGAACACCGCAGGCGTCCTGCGCGTCTCGCTGCCCATGCCCTCGGCAAAGCTCTGGTGGCCCGTGGGTGCTGGCAAACCTAACCTCTACCGGGTGCGCGCCACCCTCGCGGATAACCGGGGGATCATGGATACCGCCGTCACCCGCACCGGATTACGTAAGGTGGAAGCGCTGGCGGACAATCAGGGCTGGCGCATCAATGACAAACGGCTGTTCATCAAGGGCAGCAACTATATTGGCTCGCCGTGGCTGAGCACCATGACGCGGAAAAAATATCGCCGGGATTTCAGGCTAGTCACGGCCATGAACGCCAACGCCATCCGCGTTCATGGCCACGTGGCGGGCCGCGCGCTGTATGAGGTGGCCGATGAGATGGGGCTGATGATCTGGCAGGATATCCCGCTGCAGTGGGGTTATGATGACAGCGTCGCCTTTGCCGATAACGCGGTGCGCCAGACCCGGGCGATGATGGACCAGTTCGGCAATTCGCCGGCGATTATTGTCTGGGGCGGTCACAACGAGCCGCCGTGGAACTCGCCGTGGATGGAGAAACGCTTCCCCGACTGGCGTAAAACCTTAAACCAGACCCTGACGCAGCGGGTGGGCGATGCGCTGGCGGAAGATACCTCCCGCATCGTACAATCCATCGAGCCGGTGACCGCCAGATGGCGTCAGGGTAGCCCGGCGATGGTGCGCCTGTGGGCGATTAACGATACCTGGACGGCCTGCGAGGATTGTCGCCTGACCTGGCGGGTCAGGCAAAATGGCCAGATGCTCGCTCAGGGGGAAACCACGCTGACCCTGCCGCCGGACGCCGGCCAGATGATCAGGGAGCTGACCGTCACCCCCGCCGGCCCGCAGCCCGTGACGCTCGACTACCGCATCGCCAACCGTCGCGGCACACGCGTGGGCGCTAACCAGCATACCGAACCCGTCGCCGCGGCGCAGGCAGCTAAATGAAGCAGGCTTCACGCTGAGCCACGATCAGTCGTGGATTTTCACCCCCAGACAGCCGCGAACGAATTCAGGGTTAAAGTGTTTCACTGCTTCGCCAACGTAACCTAAATCCAGATCGCTAATTTGCGCCATTTCGCGCGCGGTGAGCGAGAAATCCCAGATGGCAAAGTTCTCTTCAATACGCTCCTGGCGGGTGGATTTAGGAATGACCGTGACGCCACGCTGCACGTTCCAGCGCAGGACCACCTGAGCAACGGTTTTTTGGTGGGCATCGGCAATCTCCTGCAGCATGGCCTCTTCATACGGATTATGTCTGCCACCGCCTAACGGCGCCCAGGCTTCCGGCTGAACGTGATAGTGCTTCATGGTTTCCAGCGCCGCCGGCTGGGCGAAATAAGGATGCAGTTCGACCTGATTCACCATCGGCCTGATTCTGACGGTTTCGCAGAAGTTAGCTAACACATGGGCGTAGAAGTTGGACACGCCGATCGCTTTGAGGGTACCGGCTTCATAAGCCTCCTCCAGCACGCGCCAGGCGCTGAAATAATCGCCCATCGCCTGATGCAACAGATAAAGATCGAAGTATTCCAGCCCGGATTTTTTTAAGGACGCGGCAATCCCGGCTTTCGCCATCCCGGCGTTGGCCATGTCCTGAACCCACAGTTTGGAGGTAATAAACAGCGCCTCGCGGGTACACAGACCTTCGGCGATGGCTTCGCGAACGGCCTCCCCCACCGCATCTTCATTATCGTAGACGGCGGCGGTATCGATGAGGCGGTAGCCGGTGCGAATGGCGTTCAGCACCGACCGCTTACACTCTGCTTTATCGGTCACCTTAAAAACGCCAAAACCCAGCATCGGCATTTTACGGTTGTTACTTAATACGCAATATTCCATGGTCAGCCCTCATCTTGTTTAACCATCATGGTAGGCCATAAACGTCGCCGTGATTACCCTGTCATTTGTGATTTGACTTATGCATCCAGCTCATTAATCGGCGTGCGCTGAGATGAGCTGATTTTGGCAGAGAGCAGAAAAGTCGCCCCTGCCGCCGCCAGCAGTAACAGACCGCTCAGTGCAAAATTGCTGCGCCATCCCAGACTACCAAACACCAGGCCGCCTGCCGTTGACCCGAGGGCAATCGATAGCTGGATCACGGCGACCATCAGACCACCGCCCGCCTCCGCATCCTCGGGCAGCGTCCGCGCAATCCACGTCCACCAGCCGGTGGGTGCGGCCGTCGCCAGCAGGCCCCACAGGCTTAACAGTACGGCGACTGATCCCGGGTGGTGTCCGGCCAGCAGAAGCGTTCCGGCAATCGCGGCCATGACCAAAGGGATAGCCACCAGCGTCGGATAAAACCGGGCGTTCAGCGCGCTCGAAATAAGCAGCGTGCCGACAAAACCGGCGGTACCCATTGCCAGCAATATCAGGGACAGACCAGAGGAACTGACTCGGGTCACGGTCTCCAGAAACGGTCGCACATAGGTAAATAAGGTAAACTGCCCCATAAAAAACAGCCCGCAGGCCAGCAATCCAAGGAATACCGTCGAGCGGCGGAACAAACCCAGCACGGTTCCCTGCGGCTGTGGTGCGCGCTGGCTTTTCATCGACGGCAGGCTAACGCATTGCCAGACGAAAGCCACCATCGCCAGCGGGACGAGACATAAAAAGGCGCCGCGCCAGCCGACGGTGGCCCCCAGGTAGCTGCCCAGCGGCGCTGCCACAACGGTGGCCAGCGCGTTGCCGCCGTTAAAGATGGCCAATGCGCGGGGGACCTGGCGTTGCGGCACCAGGCGAATGGCCGTTGCGGCCGACATAGACCAGAAGCCGCCGATGACGATCCCAATGAGCGCCCTGCCCAGCATATAAACTGGATAGCTGGACGCCAGGGCAATCATCATTCCCGAGACCGCCATCAGCGCCGTGAGCGCTAACAGAAGGTATTTTCGATCCCGTGCTCCCGCAAGGCGAGAAATGGTCAGGCTGGTCAGCACCGCCAGCGCGCCTGAAATGGCAATGCCCTGACCGGCTAATCCTTCGGTGACGCCTAAATCGCCAGCGATGGGCGTTAACAGGCTGACCGGCATAAATTCTGAGGCAATGAGCACAAATACGCAGAGCGTCATCGCCAGGACGCCGCTCCAGTGTGCCCGGGTGTTACTTAATGCAGACATTGTTTATCTCCGACAATACAAAGCCGCCCGCAGGCGCGTGGCGGCTTTGGGGATGTCTCCGGCACAGGAGATCTATTTCAGGTTGGTTTTAAAGAACTGCTCGAACTGACTAAAGGGAATTTTGCCTGCGGCGTTGTCATAAAGATCGACATGGTTTGCGCCAGGGACAATCACCAGTTCTTTCTCGTTGCTGCCAATAGCCTTATAGGCATCTTCGGCAAAATAGCGAGAATGGGCTTTTTCGCCAGTCACGATAAGCGTCGGAATAGTCACTTCGCCGGCATAATTCAGCAGCGGCATATTCATAAACGACAGCGGCATCGTCGCATTCCATGCCCCGGTTGAATTAACCGAACGCGGATGGAAACCACGCGGCATACGGTAATAATCGAAGAACTCTTTCAGGACCGGGTTGGGATTGGCGGGCAAGGTTTCCGGCAAAATACGATCGGCAGCGCTGACGTTGCCTTTATCATCAACATAAATGTCATGCCCGCCGGGGGCGAAAGTGCCGTTTGCCGCATCCTTCCAGCGCTGCGCGTTCAGGTACTGCAGTACCGCTCGGCGGTCGGCGGTCGTGTAGCGGTCTTTGCCATCGCCGACTCCATGCCCCATCGCGCGGCTCATGTCATACATGACGCTGGTCGCCACCGCTTTGACGCGCGTATCCATCGCCGCGTCGTTTAAGGCCATACCGCCCCATCCGCAAATGCCGAGCAAACCGATACGGTGGCGATCCACCTCTTTTTGCAGGCCGAGAAAGTCCACCGCGGCACTGAAATCCTCGGTATTGATGTCCGGCGAAGCCACGTTACGTGGGTAGCCACCGCTTTCACCCGTATAGGATGGGTCAAACGCCAGGGTGACAAACCCCTGCTCGGCCAACGTCTGGGCATACAGGCCGCTGGATTGCTCTTTTACCGCGCCGAAAGGACCGCTAACGGCAATGGCGGCCAGTTTGCGGTCGCCGCGATCCTTCGGCAAGTAGAGGTCTCCTGCTAAGGTAATCCCGTAGCGGTTGTGGAAGGTCACCTTACGATGATCCACTTTCGCGCTCTCAGGAAATGTTTTGTCCCATTTTTCAATCAAAGAGACAGGCGTATTCGGGTTAGTCGTATCAGCATAACTCATCGTTGTGACTCCACTTATTGAGGCGCAAAGCAGCATGGCAGGTATCGCGGCTGTCAGTTTTTTGGTGAAAACCGTCATCAAAGTCCCCTAAATAAACGTGATCAATGCAAATCTCCAGTAGACAACGCTGCTGCGCTTTGTTGTCGTGGGCTTAGTGTAGCCAGCAGTAATAGTGCTGATTAGTGGGTGAAAAATGCTAAGATTAATACCATATTGTTCTAAATGGCATGCGGATTACGAGGCGGGAGAATGGCGAAACGAGAAAACTATAATGACCTTTATCTGTTTATGCAGGTGGTGCGGGAAGGCAGTTTTACCGCCGCAGCGCAACGACTTGGCCTGGCGCAGTCCGGGATCAGCCGTGCGGTTCGTGAACTTGAAGAGCGCCTGGGCGTTCAGCTTCTGGTGCGCACCACCCGCCGTTTGTCGCTCACTCAGGCGGGTGAACAGCTCTATCACAATGTCGAATCCGGTTTCGACGCCTTAGATATGGGACTCGCCACGCTGGCCCACTATCGTCAAACGCCCTCCGGTACGGTACGCATCAATGCCAGCCAGCATGCCATTGATAAAGTCCTGCTGCCGAAGCTGGCAGTATTTAAACAACGCTATCCCGATATCAGACTGGAACTGATCAGCGAAAGCCGTTTTGTCGATATTATTGCGGAGCGATTCGATGCGGGCGTACGTCTGGGCCCGGAAGTCGGAAGCGGCATGATTGCGGTACGCATTTCGCCCGATATGGAGATGGCGGTGGTGGGTACACCGGAACATTTTCGACGCTACGGCTTTCCACAAACGCCCGCCGATTTAGTCGTCCACCCCTGCATCGCTTATCAGTTTGGCGACGGCAGCCTTTACGCCTGGGAACTTAACGTGGATGGCAAAAAAATCACTCATCCGCCGCAGGGACAGTGGGCTTTCGCCGATAGCTATATGGAAGCCAAAGCGGCCAGGCTCGGTCTGGGGCTGGCCTATGTCCCGGAAGAACTGATTACCGACGATCTAGCGCAGGGCACGCTTATCCGGGTGCTCCAACGTTATAGCCAGCGTCTGGAAGGTTCATTTCTCTATTACCCGCACCGCAATGTGTCGCCCGCGCTGAGAGCGGTTATTGATACATTGCGAATGTAGCAGAGGATGCCTGCGGGCAGCAGGTATCAGTTGGTGGAGGGGCTGAGCTCAGAGCTTTCGCTTAATTCCGAACTATGCAAATTGTCATGCAAGGCGGAAATGATCTTATATCAGTATCAATTTTGCGACTCGCCTATTTGATTATAAAGTTATAATACAGCACCGCTTCGTAACAAGTTAAACAACGCATATTTCCCTGCTGCGCAAACCCTTTTTCTTCGCCTACCCACGCCTGTTCTTGAAATACCTCTTAAACGCTTAAGCATTGCATTCCACCTCAGGACTGCCAGGCTATCTCTACGTCAATGGCAAAGGAGGCGTAATGAAAGTCCTCAATATTCTGATCCGGCGATGCGTGCTGCTGAGCTGTTATGAAGAAACCGTTTCGTTCTATGAAAACCTCATCGCGCAGAAGGCGAGGTTGCGTTTCGACTATCCTGAATACGATCTCAAACTGGCGCAGGTGGGTTCGGTGCTGTTAATCGGCGGAACCGAGAAAAGCCTGGCGCCTTTTCGCGCTACCGAGACCACTTTCCTGGTCAACGACATTTCCGCCTGGGAGAAACATCTGCCTTCCACCGGAGCAACGATTATCAACCCGGTGAAGATCGTGCCAACCGGCTGGAACATGCTGGTTCAGCATCCGGATGGTATGATTGCCGAATACGTTGAGCATCATGACAAAAACCCAGCGGATGAGATCTTCTGATGCTTCGCTTTCAGAGGGTTAGACCTGGTTTCAGTCGGCCATACTACCAGAAAAGTGATGCTTTCTACTGTGGCGGGAGAAGGTGAGCAGGAGAAGGTGAGCAGGAGAAACTGGCGCCGTAATCCGCGCCAGCTCCGGCTTCAGCAATGGCAACCTGCCCTGAGCAGGAGGCCAGTACGCATCAGTGTTTAACGATATACATGGTACGGCTATAGGCCACATCTTCCGGGTTGGTGATCGGGTAGCCTTTTAGCCACGGCTTAATCAGCCGACCGTTGGTGTACTGATAGATCGGCGCAATCGGCGCTTTGACCATAATGATCTTCTCCGCCGCGTTGTAATCGTCGTTACGCGCTTTGGCTGAATTTTCCACCGCCGCCTGGGCGAGGATTTTGTCGTATGCCGGATCGTTAAAGCGGGAGATATTTCCGCTGTGGGTGGAGGTCAGCAGCGACAGGAAGGTGGACGGCTCGTTGTAATCCCCTACCCACGAGGCGCGGATCACATCGAAATTGCCGGTGTTGCGGCTGTCGATATAGGTTTTCCACTCCTGATTCTGCAGCTTCACTTCCACGCCGAGGTTCTTCTTCCACATCGACGCCACCGCGATGGCAATCTTCTGGTGGTTCTCAGAGGTGTTATACAGCAGCGTCAGCTTCAGCGGGCGATTCGGGCCATAGCCAGCGGCAGCCAGCAGGGCTTTCGCCTGAGCGTTAAGCTCGGCCTGACTCATGCTCTCAAACTGCGACGGCTGCGGCGTGAAGCCCGCCGTTACGTCCGGGGTAAAGCGCCAGGCCGGTTTTTCCCCGGTCCCCAGCACTTTCTCCGCCATCACCCGGCGATCGATGGTCATACTCAGCGCCAGTCGCACGCGCTCGTCCGCCGTCGGCCCTTTTTGGGTATTAAAGGCGTAATAGTAGGTGCCCAGCTGCGGCGGGGTATACACCTGCCCCGGAATATCCTTCAGCAGCTTCTGATACATATTTTTCGGGAAAGATTCGGTGATATCGATATCGCCGGCCAGATAGCGTTTGGTGGCGGCGGACTCCTGGTTGATCGGCACAAAGGTGACCTGCTGGATCACCGTTTTGGCGTTATCCCAGTAGTGGGCGTTGGGCACCACTACCAGCTTTTCATTCACGACGCGATCTTTCAGAACATAGGCGCCATTGCCCACCAGGCTGCCGGGCCGCGTCCAGTTTGCCCCGCTGTCGACGTTCGCCTTTTGTACCGGGTAGAAGGCAAAGCTGGCGGTCAGGTTGCTGAACCACGGCAGCGGCTTATCCAGCTGCACCCGCAGGGTGTGGGCGTCGACGGCGGTGACCCCCAGGGTCTCCGGCGCGGCTTTTCCGTCAATGATGTTCTGCGCGTTGGCGATCCCCGCCAGCGCGGCAAACCAGGCGAACGGCGAGGTGGTTTTCGGGTCCACCAGACGCCGCCAGCTATAGACGAAGTCCTCAGCGGTGACCGGCGTGCCGTCGGACCAGCGGGCGTTATCGCGCAGGGTAAAGGTCCAGACGCGGTTATCGTTGCTCTGCCAGCGGGTCGCCACGCCCGGGATCAGGTTGCCTTTCGCATCCTGATTGACTAAACCTTCAAACAGATCGCGGATCACCTGGATTTCCGGCAGGCCCACCGCTTTAGCGGGATCTAACGAGGCGGGTTCATCTTTGATATGGCGCACTAACAGCTGGTTTTTCGCCAGTACCGTGCCCGGCGGTACGTCCGCCGCCCAGGCCAGAGAAGATACGCTGGCTAACCACAGCGCGCCGCATGTCAAAGCGACAGGATACTTCATAAGATCCCCTTTAAAATGAGAAAAAACACCGCCAACAGAGCGATAATTATTTGTTTCATCACCTGAAATTGCAAACAACATATGATAGAAAATTGATGTGCCGTCGGATTTCACGCCTCAGGGAATGGGTTTGATTCCAGCACGCTTTTCGCCAACACTACATAATAACGACACACAGGAAGCCCTATGTCTATTTCACGTCCTCGCCCGCAGCGCGGCGACTTTCCGCCGGGGACCCGGCAGTACGGCAGCTCGGAACTGGGCGCGCCGCTGCTGTGGTTTCCTGCGCCGATGGCCGACAGCCGCAGCGGCCTGATTATTGCCGGCACCCACGGCGATGAGAATTCGTCGATTGTGACCCTCTCCTGCGCCCTGCGCACCCTGAAGCCGGAGCTGCGCCGCCATCACGTGGTGCTGACGGTCAATCCTGACGGCTGTCAGCTCGGGCTGCGCGCCAACGCCCGCGGTGTTGACCTCAACCGTAACTTTCCGGCCGCTAACTGGAGACAAGGGGAAACGGTGTACCGCTGGAACAGCGCGGCGACGGAACGAGACGTGGTGTTATTGACCGGCGAACAGCCGGGCTCGGAGCGAGAGACCCAGGCCCTGTGTCAGTTGATCCATCAGATCCATCCGGCGTGGGTGGTCTCCTTTCACGATCCGCTGGCCTGCATCGAAGACCCGGGACACAGCCCGCTGGGACACTGGCTGGCCGACGCCTTCTCACTACCGCTGGTCGGCAGCGTGGGCTACGACACCCCAGGTTCCTTTGGCAGCTGGTGCGCTGATATCGGACTCCCCTGCATTACCGCTGAGTTCCCGCCGGTCTCCGCCGACGAGGCAACCGAGCGTTACCTGCCGGCGATGACCGACCTGCTGCGCTGGCAGGCTTAAAGATGAAGCACGCCGGTGCTGAACCGCAGCGCCGGCTCGACGTCCACCGCCAGCCATGTCGGGCCGTCGAGGTCGGCGAAGCGCGCCAGCGGCGCCAGGGGTAGCGCGGCGGCGATCCCGCGCGAGGTGCAGAGCATACAGCCCAGCATCCGTCCAAAGCCCTGTCGTTCTGCCTCCTCGGCGAGGGCCAGCGCTTCGGTCAGGCCGCCCGTTTTGTCCAGTTTGATATTGACCATCTCATAGCGTCCGCGTAGCCTGGGCAGGCTCTCCCGGGTATGGCAGCTCTCGTCGGCGCAAATTGGCAGCGGATGGACGAAATTTTCCAGCGCCGCATCGGCGTCGGCAGGGAGCGGCTGCTCAAGCATCGCCACGCCGAGGTCCGCCAGCAGCTGGCAGCGCGCCGCCAGCCCCTCGCTGTGCCAGGATTCATTGGCGTCGACAATCAGCGTAGCCTCCGGCGCCGCCTGTCGGATAGCGATTAACCGCTCGCTGATCAGCCGGTCGTCAAGCTTCACCTTCAACAGCTGAGCGCCCTTCTGCCACAGCGCCGCGGCGCTGGCCGCCATCTGATCCGCCGTGCCAATGACCACCGTCTGGGCGGTGATCACCCGGTTTGGCAACGTCACCCCCAGCAGCTGGGGCAAGGTTTTGCCTTCGCGCCGCGCCTGCAGATCCCACAGGGCGCAGTCAATGGCATTGCGCGCGGCGCCTGCCGGCAGCAGCCGCTGCAGCTGTTCGCGGGTAAGTCCCGCCTCCAGCTGCTCGCCGATCGCCATCACCTGGGCCATGACCGAAGCGATGCTCTCGCCATAGCGGGGATACGGGGTGCATTCCCCCACCCCTTTCACACCGTCCTCTTCCAGTTCCACCACCACCACTTTTGCCTCGCTGCGGCTGCCGCGGGCGATCACAAAGGGGGTGTGGAGCGGCCAGGCTTCCTCATACACTCGCACGTTGCGCATTCCCTTGTCCTCTCTGGTAAATGTTAAATAGGGTTTGCCGTGTAGCTGGCGGATGTCATACACTACTCGCGACGTTAACTATATGTAAACAGGAAGATAACCATGTCACAAACCGTGCATTTCCAGGGCAACCCCGTTTCTGTTCAGGGCACCATTCCGCAGGCAGGCGCTAAAGCGCAGCCGTTTACGCTGGTCGCCAAAGATCTCTCTGACGTCGCGCTGAGCCAGTACGCCGGCAAACGTAAAGTACTGAATATTTTCCCGAGCATTGATACCGGCGTGTGCGCCGCATCAGTGCGTAAATTCAACCAGCTGGCCGCTGAACTGGACAACACCGTGGTGCTGTGCATTTCCGCTGACCTGCCGTTCGCCCAGTCCCGCTTCTGCGGCGCGGAAGGCCTGAGCAACGTGGTGACCCTTTCCACGCTGCGCGGCGCCTCGTTCCTCGCTGACTACGGCGTCGCCATCGGCGCCGGTCCGCTGGCGGGCCTGGCCGCTCGCGCGGTGGTCGTTATCGATGAAAACGATCAGGTTGTCTACAGCCAGCTGGTGAACGAAATCACCGAAGAGCCGGACTACGACGCCGCGCTGGCCGCCCTGAAAGCCTGATAACAGACTGCCCGGGGGCATCGCGCCTGCGGACATGCTATGTACTCAGCCCTCGCTCTGCGGGGGCTTTTTATTGCCGCGGCGCATAGCGGGAAATAGCCCGCGCCATCGCCGGGCCGGTCAGCAGGATGGTAAACAGCCGCAGCGTCTGAAGCGCCATAATAAACGACATATCCGCCCGGGTGCCGGCGGCGATAATCGCCACCGTGTCGAGTCCGCCAGGGCTGGTGGCCAGATAGGCGGTCATGAAATCCATCTGCAGAATGTGGGTCAGGCCGAGGGCCATCAGGGCGCACATCAGGATCAGCCCAAGAATGGAAGCGATAATCTGCGGCAGCGTCTTCAGGGCCAACAGAAACACCGCCTTGTTAAACTTCAGTCCCACCGTCCAGCCCAGCACCGCGTAGGCCATCGCCAGCAGCCACTCCGGCAGCTCCAGCATCACCCAGCCGCCCCCCTGGGTCAGCGCGCCGAGCAGCATCGGCAGCAGCATGGCGCCTGAAGGAATGCGCAGCCGCACGCCCAGCCAGCAGCCCGCCGCTGTCAGCAGCAGCGTTAAAGGGAAATGAAGGGTCAACGGTGGAAACCAGACGATAGCCTGGCTCATTGTTTGCGCCTCGTTGCCCAGGGCATAGCGCACCACCAGCGCCGCCGCGCCGACGACAAACAGCACTCGCAGATACTGCATCAGCGCCACCAGGCGTACATCAGCCCCGTACTCCTGAGCCATCACTACCATTGCCGACGCCCCGCCGGGAGAGCTTCCCCAGGCGCCGGTGGCGCCCGGCAGCGCGCTGTAGCGGACCAGCAGCCAGCCGGTGAGGCCGCTGATCGCCAGGGTCGTTAACAGGATCGCCAGCACCAGCGCCCAGTTGTTGAACAGCACGCCAAAAACGGAGGGGTTAATGGCGCGGGCGATCATACAGCCGACGATAGCCTGCGCCGCCAGATAACAGGCGCGGGGGATCCTCAGCTTCACCCCGCGCAGGCTCAAAATCAGACCGGCAATCAGCGGCCCCAGCAGCAGCGCTGCCGGCAGATGAATGCGTAACAGCAGCGAGGAAAAGAGAATTGAGAGCAGCAGCAATGTCAGCCATTGCCCGATCGCGCGACGCGACGCCAATATGCACCACCCCGGAAAAAGGATTAAAAAACCAGTATATACAGGTTTAGCCCGCTTTGCAGGCCGGGATACCGGCGACGAGCGTCGCCGGCGTTCAGCGATTATTCGTCGCCCTTTTTCTGACTCAAACCATATTCGCGCAGCTTATTGGCGATGGCGGTATGCGACACCCCCAGCCGCTTCGCCAGCTTACGGGTGCTGGGGTAGCTGCGATAGAGCTGGGTCAATACCGAGCGCTCAAAGCGGCGGGTAATATCGTCCAGCGATCCTTCCATGGCCTCCTCGCCCACCGGCAGCGAGGCGACGTCGTGGTCCGGCAGCAAAATATCCTGCGGACGCAGCTCGAATCCTTCCAGCTGGGTTAGCGCGCGATAAACGGCATTCTTCAGCTGGCGGACGTTGCCGGGCCAGCTGTAGCGGGTAAGCACCGTACTGAGGTCGGCGGAGAGCTTCGGTCGGGGGATCCCCTGCTCATCGGCAAAGCGCGCCACAAACAGCTCGGTCAGCGGCATAATGTCCTGCGGGCAGTCGCGCAGCGGCGGCAGATACAGCGTCAGGACATTGAGGCGATAGTAAAGATCTTCCCGGAACAGCCCTTTCTGCACCAGCTCGACCAGGTTTTTCTGCGTCGCGCAGATCACCCGCACATCGACGTGCACCTCATGATCCTCGCCGACGCGGCGGAAGGTACCGTCGTTGAGGAAGCGCAGCAGCTTGGTCTGCATTCGCGGCGACATCTCGCCAATTTCATCCAGCAGCACCGAGCCGCCGTTAGCTTGCTCAAAGAAGCCTTTTTTGCCCTGCAGCGCGTCACCGAACAGCTCGCTCTCAACGGCGTCCTCAGGAATGGAGCCGCAGTTGAGCGCCAGATAGGGTTTGCCCGCCCGCGGACTGGCCAGATGGCAGGCGTGCGCCAGCAGATCTTTACCCGTGCCGGTGTCGCCGACAATCAGCAGCGGCGCGCTGAGCATCGCCAGCTTACGCGCTTGCTCCACCACGTGGCGCATTTTCGGCCCCACCGCGAGGATCTGGCTGAAGGCGCTGGTGTCCTGGCTGGTCATGGTCTGCAGCTGGCGTCCCATGCGCACGGTTGAGCGCAGCATCGCCACAGCGCCGGTCAGCACTCGCTCGTTATGCTCCCCTTCCAGATAAACCGGGGTCACTTCCAGCAGGTAGTTCTGCCCATTCACCACCACATGCTCCGCCAGCGTCTCTTGCGGGCTGCTTTCCAGCCAGCGCTGGGCGTTAAAATCGTCGATCAGTTGCGCCACCGGATGGTTGCGCAGCTTCGCCTGGCTTTGGCCAAACAGCAGGCAGCTGGCGGGGTTGGCCAGTTCGACCCTGCCTTTGGTATCCAGCGACAGCACCGGCTCCGGCATCGCCACCAGCAGCGCGCTCAGCGCCAGATGTTCACGCTCGGATGGCATCCACGGCACGGTGCGCACGTCTGTCACGCCGGCGATACGGCGGATCTCCGCCATCAGGCTGCTGAAGGTGGCGAACTCCAGTTCGGCAAAATTGAGGTAGATACGGCCAATAGGGTCAATATCGATACCACGCAGATCAATGCCGCGCAGCACCAGCAAATCGAGCAATTCACGAGTCAGACCGAGGCGGTCTTCACAAAAGACTTCAAGACGCATGGGAGTGTTCACCCTAAAAGTGCCAATGACCGGAGAATAATAGGCCAGGAATGGACTTTCGGGAAGCTAACTGTCAACAATTATTGACAGCATGGCGGAAAAATGGGCGTTGCGCCGTAAAGTCAGGCGGTCAGTGGTCAATTAACCGGCCGTCCGGCCGGTTAATTGGGGGTTAAGCATGGAAGGCAGGCAGCCACTGGCGGTTATGGGCGATCACGTCATCCAACGCTTGTTCGAGCTTCTCGCCGCTGACAATCAGCGGATTCAGCACCAGCGCGCGCCACGCCGTATGGCGGTTGCCGGTGATGGCGGCCTCGATGGTCAGCTGTTCGAAAGATTTCATCAGCTGCAGCAAACGCAGGGTATCGTCAGGGAACGGCGCCACGTTGAGGGGCAGCGGACCGGAAGCGGTGATCAGCGAGCTGACCTCCACCGCACAGTCATCCGGCAGGCCATTGATGGCGCCGTTGTTGCGCGTGTTGACGTGCATGATAATGCGCTTGTCGTTGTAGATGGCATTCATCAGCTCGCAGGCCGCCTCGGAATAGTACTGACCGCCACGGCCCTCCAGCGCCTTCGGTTTAACCGCGAGGTGCGGGTCGCTGTACTGTTCAAACAAGGTTTTTTCCAGTTGCTTAACCACTTCGCCACGGGTCCCTTCGCCGCCCGCCTCCGCCAGCTCCTGACGCAGCAGATCGTCCTTCATGTAGTAATAACGCAGATAGGCGCAGGGGATCATGCCTAAGCCCTGCAGGAGATGCGACGGCCAACGGAACGGCGGAATGTTGCGCGGCACCAGCGGATCCCGACCGGCATTGATCTCGGCGATGACCTCCGGCAGCCACTCTTTTCCTTTGTGCAGGATCTGGCGCACGAAGATAAAGTGGTTCAGGCCGGCGACCTGCATCACTACCTCCTTTTCGTCAGCGCATTGCAGCAGGGTGGTCACCCCTTTTTGCATAATCACCGGCACATTACACAGGCCGACGGCTTTGATGCGACTGTGGCGCAGGATCGCTTCGGTCACCATCCCCGACGGGTTGGTAAAGTTCAGCAGCCAGGCGTCAGGGCAGAGTCGTTCCATATCGGCAGCAATCGCCAGGGCGATGGGAATGGTACGGCAGGCATTGGCGAAGCCCCCAAGGCCGTTGGTCTCCTGGCCGATCAGGCCATACTTGAGGGAAATACGTTCATCGCTGATGCGGGCGTCAAGGCAGCCGGCGCGAAACTGCGAGCAGACGAAATCGGCATCGCGCAGGGCGCTCTCCCGATCCAGGGTAGCCACCACCTCGATGGTCAGCCCGGCTTTGGCGATCATTCGCCGCGCCAGTCCGGCGATGATCTCGACTTTCTCTCTGCCCTCTTCAATGTCCACCAACCATAGCGAAGCGACCGGCATCTCGTGATAGCGGTTAAGCAAACCTTCAATCAGTTCCGGGGTGTAGCTGGAGCCGCCGCCAATCACCACAATTTTGAGTCCTGACATGGTATACCTCGGTTTAGTTACGATATAACTATTTAAAACCGGCCAAACTGGCGTAACAAACGAATTAAATCGGCCTATGCATGAAGCAAATTAATGCATAAGGGAGACAACCTGTGCTTGAACAACAAAGCATCCTTGCGCTGCTGCAGACCTTTGAGGTGACCGCCCGCCATTTGAGTTTTACCCTCGCCGCGCATGAAATGAACCTGACCCAGGGGGCGGTCAGCCATCGGATCCGCAAGCTGGAGATGCATATCGGGTTTCGCCTGTTTATTCGCATGACGCGTAAACTGGCGCTGACGGAGGAAGGCAAACGCCTGCTGACGACGTTGAGCCATTCGCTGCGGGCGATTAACGATGAAATTGAGGATATTCGCGAACAGGATCTGCGCGGCACGCTGCATATTGGTATTGCGCCGACCCTGGCCCATCTTTGGCTGATGCCGCGTCTGCCCCGCTTCCAGGCCCAGTGGCCGGGACTAAATCTACAGTTTCGCGTCCGCGCCGGGGTGATGGATTTTAACGAGGAGCGGGTGGACCTCGCGATTTATTACGGCGCCACGCGCTATCCCGATCTTTATCAACAACGGTTGATGGCGGAAAGTTTGCTGCCGGTCTGCTCTCCGGAGTATCGCCGGCAGTATCGCCCGCTGAGCGGCGGGGACGCGGCGGCGATCGTCTGGATCCATGCCTGCGAATCCACCGACGTGCAGGATCAGTTTGCCGAATGGCGCCTGTGGTGCCAGCAAAGCGGACAGGCGTTACCCTTTGACGGCCGGTATTACGCGGTGAACAACCACTCGCTGGCCATTGAGATGGCGTTGAATGGACTCGGGGTCGTGATGGGACGTAAAACGCTGATCCAGCCGCTGCTCGCCACCGGGAGACTGGTAGCCTTGTCCGAAGACGAGGCGGAATCTCCCTTTGGCTATGATCTGATTTGTCCGCAGGAGAACCGCTCGCGCCCGCGCTTTCGCGCCTTCAGCGAGTGGCTGGCGGCGGAATGCGTATGACCGGACATTGCCCGCGGCGCGGCAGGTGCGTAAGCCTGGACTCGACCTCGCAGGCCGGGCAAGGCCAAACCGCCGCCCGGCGATGTCTCTGAGCGGAGGTTACTTCTCCGGACTGGTTTTGCTTTTCTGCAGGGTCTCTTTCAGCTGGCCAATCAGCTCGCGACGAAAATCGCCGAGCCGCGGTTTATCATCGGCGATCCACGGCAGCGGGCGGCACAACTCCATCGCCTTGATACCAAGGCGGGCGGTAAGCAGACCGGCGCCGATGCCCTGCGCGGCGCGCGCCGACAGCCGGGCCGCCAGATCCTGCGACATCCAGTCCATGCCCACCTCGCGCACCAGTTCGCTGGCGCCGGCGAAAGCGATATTCAGCAGCACCAGGCGAAACAGACGCAGGCGGCTGTAATACCCCAGCTCAATGCCGTACAGGGTGGCAATTCGGTTGATCAGCCGCAGATTGCGCCAGGCGATAAACGCCATATCCACCAGCGCCAGCGGACTGACGGCGATCATCAGCGTCGACTCCGCCGCCGAACGGCTGATTTCCCGCCGCGCCTGGGCATCGAGCACCGGCTGCACCAGCTGGGCATAGAGGCTGACCACTTCCCGGTCGCTTTGCGTTTCGTGGATGGCGGCATACCAGCGCTGCAGCGCCGGATGCGACTGATCCAGACCCGCCTGCTGCGCCAGCTTCTCACAGAAGGATTTCGCTTTGCCGACCGCGTGACTGTGCAGCATATCGCGGGCTTCATCGCGTTCGTGGGCGCGCTGGCGCAGTCGCCACAGGCGGCGCCACTCGGTGGCCACCGATCCGACGCCGGCGCCGACGATCAGCGCCCCGGCAGCGCAGCCGCCCAGCGCAATCCAGTCCTGCGTCTGCCAGGCGTTGGCGGTCCACTGCACCCCTTGCGCCACGACGCTGACGCCGAAGATCGCCAGGCCAGCGCTGACCATCCGCCGCCACAGACTGCGTTTCGGCCGTAGCACCGACTCCACCACCGCCTCTGCCGCTCCCTCTTCCTCTTCGCCGGTCACCAGAAGCGCCGGCGCGAAGTTGTCGGCTTCCCGTCGGTCGAAGGCGCGGGCGCTTTTCAGCGGCGGCGTTTTTTCCGCCTGCAGCGGGCCATCAAAATCAATCCGCGGTTTTAACGGTTCGCTCATCGCAGTTTATCTCCAATCAAAAATTCCAGCGCCGCGTCGAGGCGAATGTGCGGCAAGGGCCGATCGACATCCATGACCTGCGGACGAAAGTTTTCAAACTGAAATCCCTGCTGCTGCCAGAAGGCCTGCCCCGGCAGGCGCGCCGGCACCTCGCCGGGATAGATGGTCAACGGCTGGCCGTCGCTCAGCCGATTGCCGCGCAGGGCGGGGATTTTCTCGCCGTTCAGCTCAATCAGCCCGCTCTGGGTCGCCTGAATGGACGCCAGCCCCAGGCAATCCATACTGATCCCCTCGAAGGCGGCATTCTGCCACGCGTCCTGGATCAGCTGCTGCAGGAGCGACACCATATTGCTGTGCTGATCCACCGTGACGTGGTCAGCTTTGGTGGCGGCGAACAGCAGCTTGTCGATGACCGGCGAAAACAGCCGGCGGAACAGGGTGCGCTGCCCGTAATGGAAGCTTTGCATCAGCTGGGTCAGCGCCAGGCGCATATCGTTAAACGCCTGCGGCCCGCTGTTCAGCGGCTGCAGGCAGTCCACCAGCACAATCTGTCGGTCGAAGCGCAGGAAGTGCTCTTTGTAGAACCCCTTCACCACCTTTTCGCAGTAGTACTTGTAGCGTTCGCGCAGCATGCCGGCGTTGCTGTGTTTATCGGCCTGCGCCAGCTTGGCTTCGCCGACGGCATCGACGTCAGGCCATGGGAAAAACTGTAGCGCCGGCGCGCCGGCCATTTCGCCGGGCAGGACAAAGCGTCCGGGCTGGATAAAGTGCAGCCCTTCGCGCTTACAGGCGTGCAGATAATCCGTCCAGGCGGCGGCGATCTCGGCCAGCCGGGCCTCGTCGGCAGGGGCCAGCGGATCCAGCCCGGCGCACAACTGCCGCCAGCGGGTCGACCACTCCGCACGCTGTCCCTGCAGGAGTCCGGTCATCTGCCGCGACCAGCTCAGATAATCCTGCGCCAGCATCGGCAGATCGAGCAGCCACTCGCCCGGATAGTCGACGATCTCCAGGTACAGCGTGGAGGTGTCTTTAAAATGGCGCAGCAGGGAGTCGTTGGAACGGTAGCGCAGCGCGAGACGGATCTCGCTAACGCCGCGCGTCGGGGTTGGCCACATGGGGGGCTGGCCGTACAGCTGGGCCAGCCCTTCATCGTAGGTGAATCGCGGAATGCCAAAGTCCCGCTGCGGTACGCGCTTGACGCCGAGCAGTCGCTCTTCGCGCGCGGCGCTCAGCAGCGGCAGGCGGGCGCCGGTGTGAATATTCAGCAGTTGGTTGACCAGCGCGGTGATAAACGCCGTTTTGCCGCTGCGGCTCAGGCCGGTCACCGCCAGCCGTAAATGCCGGTCAACCCCGCGGTTGACCAGCGCATTCAATTCAGTTTTCAGTCGCTTCATCGCCAGTCCGTTATGCCCTGAAGGTGTGTCTCGTCATCATAAGCTATCTGCCGGGGATAAGCAGGAGAACGTGAATCCTTTTGCGCCTTCCCCACGGCGGCGTTATTTCATCCCGCGCGTGACGCGGTTGGCCAGCCGGCTGAGCAGCGGCTCCAGCGCCACCGCCAGCAGCATTTTCAGCGGCCGTCGCGCGACCGATTTGACCGCCCAGCCGGCAACGCCCGCCGGGCCATAACGCAGCGCGGTCAGCAGCGCCAGCTTACCGACGATTTTCAGGCCGGGCTTAACCTGCTGCCCGGCGCGTTGCCATTTGCTATTCATGCGTTGCCTCACTCGTTAACAACAGGATTTACAGCTGACGAAAGCGGCTGCGCAGCGTGAAGGTGTCGGAGGTGACGTACCGTTCCATCTCACGCAGACGCTGTTCGTCGGAGGCCAGTTCGGCATCCACGGCGGCCAGCAGATCGCCATTGCTCGGCGCTTTGTGGCCGTAAAGCTCACTGTCCGGCATCGGGTCCAGGGCGAAGGTCAGAATGATGTAGGCCACCAGGACGAAGAAAAAGAGGCCAAAAATCATCGCCAGCACGGTAATCAGGCGCACCAGCTTCACCGGGACATCAAGATGCTGAGCAATACCCGCGCAGACGCCCTTGACCATCCCGCGCTGCGGGATACGCCACAGTTTTTTATTCAGATCCAGTCCAGCCATTATTTGTCTCTCCAGTTCGGATGTTCGGCATCCAGGATCGCTTCCAGCGCCTGAATGCGCTCGCGCATCCGCTTCGCGTCATCGGTCAACTGCAGCAGCCGTTGCTGCTCATTTTGCGTCAGCGTCCCGTTGGCGCCGCGATTGTTGTAGTGCAGCCACAGCCAGACCGGCAGAACAAACAGCACAAACAGCGTCAACGGAATGGCGAGAAAAAGCATGCTCATGTGTACTCCTTACAGGGGGTGAGCCGCGGCGCAACGCCGCGCCGCGCAATCGTACTTACTGGTTGGACTGATTCATTTTGGCTTTCAACGCCGCCAGCTGCTCGCTGATTTCATCGTCCGCTTTCAGTTCGGCAAACTGCTGATCCAGCGTCTGCTGCTTGCCAAAGCGGTGACTCTCCGCTTCCGCTTCCATCTGATCGATGCGACGTTCAAAGGATTCAAAGCGCGCCATCGCCTCATCCAGTTTACCGCTGTCCAGCTGGCGACGCACATCGCGGGACGAACTCGCCGCCTGATGACGCAGCGCCAGCGCCTGCTGACGGGCGCGGGTTTCGCTGAGTTTGTTCTCCAGCTCGCCAATCTCTTTCTTCATGCGCGCCAGCGTTTCATCCACCAGCTGCACTTCGTGGTCCAGCTGAGCAATAAGGTCGGTCAGCTTCTGTTTTTCGATCAGCGCCGCCCGGGCCAGATCCTCTTTCTCTTTGCGCAGGGCCAGCTCGGCCTTTTCCTGCCATTCCGCCTGCTGGGCGACCGCCTGCTCAATACGACGGGTCAGCTGTTTCTTTTCCGCCAGCGCGCGGGCCGACGTGGAACGTACCTCAACCAGGGTGTCTTCCATCTCCTGGATCATCAGACGCACCAGCTTTTGCGGGTCCTCGGCTTTCTCCAGCAGGGAGTTGATGTTGGCGTTCACGATGTCGGCAAAACGAGAAAAAATACCCATAATTTCAGTCCTCATAGTTCTGGTTGCAGGCATTCACCTGTGGCTTAGCTAATACAAATGGCGTGCCAACTTTTTATCTTATTGATTTTAAACACAGTGGTTGCGAAACAGGCAGGGCATTGCTACAGTCACCTGGTTAATCACACTACTTAATGGCGAAATTCATCATGGCGCAGTACAAGGATAATTTGCTGGGCGAGGCCAACAGCTTTCTCGAGGTGCTGGAACAGGTTTCCCGGCTGGCTCCGCTGGACAAACCGGTGCTGGTCATCGGCGAGCGCGGTACCGGGAAAGAGCTTATCGCCAACCGTCTGCACTACCTCTCCGCCCGCTGGCAGGGGCCGTTTATCTCGCTGAACTGCGCGGCGCTGAATGACAATCTGCTCGATTCGGAGCTGTTTGGCCACGAAGCCGGGGCCTTCACCGGCGCCAGCAAGCGCCATCCCGGACGCTTCGAGCGCGCCGACGGCGGGACGCTGTTTCTCGATGAGCTGGCGACGGCCCCGATGCTGGTGCAGGAGAAGCTGTTAAGAGTGATTGAATATGGCGAGCTGGAGCGCGTGGGCGGCAGCCAGCCGCTGCAGGTCAACGTCCGGCTGGTGTGCGCCACCAACGCCGACCTGCCGCGGATGGTGGAGGAAGGCCATTTCCGCGCCGACCTGCTCGACCGTCTGGCCTTCGACGTGGTGCAGCTCCCGCCGCTGCGCGAACGGCAGAGCGACATCATGCTGCTCGCCAACCAGTTTGCCATTCAGATGTGCCGCGAGCTCGGTCTGCCGCTGTTTCCCGGCTTCAGCGAACGAGCCACCGCCACGCTGCTCGGCTACCGCTGGCCGGGAAATATTCGTGAACTGAAGAACGTCGTCGAGCGCTCGGTCTATCGCCACGGCGACAGCGAGCACGAGCTGGACGCCATTATCCTCAACCCTTTCCGTCAGTCCGCGGCCTCCGTGCCGGAGGCCGCGTCCGGGGACGAACCGCCCGCCCTGCCGCTGGATCTCCGCGATTTTCAGCTACAGCAGGAAAAACGCCTGCTGCAGCGGAGTCTGCAGCAGGCGAAGTATCATCAGAAGCAGGCGGCGGAGCTGTTAGGCTTAACCTATCATCAGCTCCGCGCGCTGCTGAAAAAGCATCAGCTGTGAGAGGCGCGCGGCAGCAGCAGTGCGCTTACCGCCATCGCCCCCAGGCATAAGGCGGCGTTGAACCACAGGGCATACTGGGCGGCATGGGCCATACCGAGCGGCAAAAACAGCGCGAAAAGTGACGCCGTCACGGCAATCCCCATCGCCCCGCCCAGCGAGCTGCCCATCTTGTAGATCCCCGAGGCGACGCCAATTTTGTTCTCCGGCGCGTTGGCCACCGCCGTATCCGTTGACGGCGTGGCGTAGCAGCCCAGCCCAAGGCCGAACAGCACATTGCTGCCGAACACCACGCCGATATAAAGCGCCTTATCGAGAAAGGTGCAGGATATCAGGCCGATGGCGATGGCGGTCAGCACCGGGCCGGCCATCATCGGCAGCCGGGCGCCGTAGCGCTGCAGCAGCTTCTCGCCGACCCGGATCATCGCCAGGACGGTGACCAGATAGCCGAGGGTCATCATTCCACTCTCCAGCGGCGTCAGGTGGTGCCCCTGCTGCAGCCAGATGCTGGCGATCATCATGGTGCCAATCGCCCCGTTGAGCAGAAAGTTAGACAGCACCGCCGCGCCGTACGCCCGGTTGCGAAACAGCGCAAAATCGATCAGCGCCGCCTCGCCTTTGCGCAGCCCGCTGCGAATAAACACCGCGCCAGCGATCAGCGCCCCCGCCAGCATGCTCAACGACAGCGGACTGCTCCAGCCCCAGCCGTGGCCTTTGCTGATAAACAGATTCACCAGCACCAGCCCGGCGATAAGGCTCAGCAGGCCGCCAACGTCCAGCTTCTGCTGGCTGGCGCTGGCGCTGCGGCTCTCCGGCGTGCCGCGCAGTAACGCCAGCGCCGCCAGGGCAACGGCGATGGAAAAGACAAAGATCCAGCGCCAGCCCAGGCCGGTGGCGATAGCTCCGCCGACGAAGGAGCACAGGCCGCTGCCGCCCCACGAGCCGATGACCCAGAAGCTGACCGCCCGCTGACGCGCGCGCCCCTGGTACCAGGTCTTAATCAGCGCCAGCGTCGCCGGCATAATGCACGCCGCCGACAGCCCCTGCAGCACCCGGCCGGCGAGGAACAGCCCCGGCCCCTGGGCCAGTACCAGCATGGCGCTGCCGACGATGCTCAGCCCCAGCCCGAGGGTGGTCATTCGCATGCGGCCAAACTTGTCCGCCAGGCCGCCGCTGGCCACCACGAAACAGCCGCTGAACAGCGCGCTGAGGCTGACGGCCAGGGTTAAGGTCTCAAGGGAAATATCAAGACTGCTTTTCATCGCCGGCACGACGTTAATCACCGACTGGGCAAACAGCCAGAAGGTTAAAACGCTCAGCACAATCCCCACCAGCAGACGATCGCTGCCGACATAGGGGGTGTCGCTTACGGTGACAGTGCTCATTGCATGGCCCTCCCGTTTCCGGTGATTAACGCAGATAGTGTTCCGTCAGGCCGCACCACAGCGCCGCGCCGCTAAGCAACAGCGCGTCGTTGAAGTCATAGCCCGGGTTATGCACCATGCAGCGATCCGGCTCGTCGCCAGCGCCGATAGTGAAATAACTGCCGTGGGGGTGCTGCTCCAGCATGAAGGCGAAATCTTCACTGCCCATAAACGGCTTCACCTCGCCCACCTGCTCTGCGCCAAACAGCGCTGTGGCCACCTCCCGCACCATGGCGTTGGCCGCCGGATCGTTACGTAATACCGGGCTGCCGTTGACGTGGGTCAGCGTAGCCGTGGCGTTAAAGCTCTCCGCCTGAGCCACGGCAATATCATGGATCCGCTGCAGCACGGTCTCGCGTACCTGCTCATTGAGGGTGCGCACCGTGAGCTTCATCAACACGTGATCGTTAATGATATTGGGCGCATGTCCGGCCTGGATGCTGCCGACGGTCACGACCGCTGGCTCAAACGGGGTGATATTGCGCGAGACGATGGACTGCAGCGCGAGGGTAATATGGCAGGCCACTAGCGTGGCATCCACCGTATGCTCCGGTACCGCGCCGTGGCCGCCAACGCCCTTCACTTCAATATGCAGCGTATCGGAGGAGGCCATCATCGCCCCGTCGCGCAGACCGATTTTACCCAGCGGCTGACCCGGCATATTGTGCAGGCCGAAGATGGCGTCGCAGGGGAACTGGTCAAACAGACCGTCCTCGACCATCACCCGCCCGCCGTACAGCAACTCTTCCGCGGGCTGGAAAATCAGCTGCAGCGTCCCGTTAAACTGGCGGGTGCGCGCCAGATATTCAGCCGCGTAGAGCAGCGTGGTGGTGTGACCGTCATGGCCGCAGCCGTGAAAGCGCCCTTCAACCTGGCTTGCCCACGGCTTCCCGCTCCGCTCCTGCATCGGCAGGGCATCCATATCCGCCCGCAGGCCGAGGCGTTTTTTTCCTTGGCCGACGCGCAGCGTACCCACCACCCCGGTGCCCGCCAGGCCGCGATGAACCTCGTATCCCCATTCGCCAAGCAGTCGGGCGACCTCGCTGCTGGTCTGATGCTCTTCAAAGCCGATCTCCGGCTGCTGGTGGAACCGGCGACGTAAGGCAATAAATTGCGCCTCGTTGACCTGCAAGGCTTCAAGCAACGGATGTGTCATTTTTGTTATTCCTGTGTTGTGTTTGCACGACACTTTCGAGTTTATGCGGGTGAAACAGCTTTCAGGCGCGCTTTTTTGTTTTATATTGACGAGAAATGAATGAGTGTTTTTCATACATATCGGTTATGACAAAAAACAACCGGTTGCTTTTTGTCTACAGAGGAGAACCATGTGGAGCAGCATTCAGGCGACTTTAGCGTCACCGTGCGCGATGTGCGTCAGCTAAGCCAGCCGGAGAGCGATCTGCTGACGCTGCTGTGGGTGCTGGAGGGGAGCGTAAATCTGGCGGAGGCGGAAGGTGCGCCGCAGCAGCTTGCCGTCGACGGGCTGGCGATCGTTAACCGCAACCGTCGCTGGAGCCTGCACAGCGCCGGGGGCAACGCGGTGATGGTCCTCACCCTCTCCGCCAGCTGGCTGGCCCGCCTCGACAACGCCTTTTTTGCCGTCGACTACCAGATATCGCCGCGCACCCGCGATGCCGATGACGGCCTGCGCCGCCTGATGCGCCAGCTGCTGGTGAGCGGCCTGGTCAATCATCCCGGCCATTACCGGCTGGAGGCCAACCGTTGGCTGAGTGAGATAGCGCTGCTGCTGGCCACGCGCTTCAGCCAGCCCATTGCCTTCACGCCACGGCGCGATGCTGAAAAATGGAGCCGGAGGATAGCCAGCGTAGTGGCGCGGATCGACGCCAACTATCAGCGCCGTCTCTCTTTACAGGAGGTGGCGGCCGCCGAGTTTGTCTCCGAGGCCTGGCTGTCACGCCTGTTTCACAAGGAGGTTGGCGTCAGTTTTGTTCAGTACCTCACCGCGCTGCGCCTGCGCCACGCTGCCGATCAGCTGTTAACCACCCGCAAACCCGTTCAGCAAATTGCCCGCGAGCAGGGGTTCGCCAGCACGCGGATGATGAGCGACCTGTTTAAGCGCCACCATGGGGTGACGCCGCGCCAGTATCGCGAGCGGTCCCCCCGGGAGCCGGGCCGACCGCGCCCGCCGCAGGGCGATCGCTGGCAGCCGGTGGCCGTGGACCGGCTCTACGCCCGCCTTAATGAGCCGGAACAACGCGACCGGGAGAGTCAGCCGCTGTTGATCAATCCGCCGCAAACCCGGGAGATCAACCTGCACCAGCGACCGGCGCGCGCCGCGGTGCTGCGCCATACCCGGATGGTGGTGACCGTGCGCGAGCTGGACGATCTGCTGCGGGAGGACGTGCGCCGCGAACTGGAGCAGTTGCACCGCGCCCTGCCGGTGTATGCCATTGATATCAACGATGCCTTTCTCAGCAGCCGCCTGTTCGGCACCGGCTGGGACGATCCGCAGATGGCTGGCTACGCCTGCTGGTACAACCTGCAGCAGATCTTCAGCTGGCTGGCGGCGATGGGCTGGCAGGTGATCCTGCATACCGGGGTCACCACCCGCAGCGATCTGCTGCAGCGCTTCCTGCAACTCGCCGCCAACCATTTTCCACCGACGACGCTCAGCAGCTGGCGCTTTGTCTGGCACTGGTCGCCGCAGGCCAGCGAAGCGGCCCGCCAGGCGGCCTGGCGGCAGCAGCGCGAGGTTCTTCACCGTCTGCTGCCGCAGCCGCAGCTGGGGATCTGGCACCGCTTTGCCGCCAGCGCGCCCGGGGAGGATCCGCTGTTCCACTCGCCGCTGCTGGCGGAAGCCGATTTTCTCGCCTGCCAGGCGGATGCCAACGAACGGCTGGATCTGGCTCAGGCGGACAGCAGCAGTCTGGCCTCCAGCGAGCACTATCCGGCGCATAAGCTGCGACAGATCCACAGCGCCCTGCGTCAACGGCAGCTTAACCTGCCGCTATGGCTGCTCTCGTGGAATACGCTGACCGGCGATACGCGGGACACCAACGGGCGCTTTTTTCGCGGCGCGCTGTTGATGGATAATCTGCTGGGGGTCGCGGACCAGGTCTGGCTGGCGGGCTTCTGGTTAAACTCCGGCCTCCAGGGCGAAGCCCGCGCCAACGGCAAGCTGGATACCTCCAGCCTGGCGCTGCACTATCTGCACGGGCTGCCACGCCCGGTTTACTGGGTGCTGTGGCTCTGGCGACGGCTGCGCGGCGAGATCCTGTTTCACGACAAAAACCTGCTGCTGCTCCATCACCAGGGGCACTACCAGCTGCTGCTGCGCAATACGGTGGTCTACAACCCCTGGCTCTCCAGCGAAGCGGCTTTTATTCAACGCTTCAGCCAGCCGTACAATGTGCGGCTGCAGGGGCTCAAGGGCCGCTGGCGCATCAAACAGCACCTCTTCGATCAGCACCACGGCGCGCTGTTCCCGCTGGTGGACGCCTTTCGCAGCCGCAGCGGCCCCGACGCCGAAGATTATCAGTGGCTGATGCATCAGGCCCGTCCGGCGCTCAGCGTGGAGGAAGCCCGACTCGACGGCCACTGGCTGCGGGTCGACTCGCTGGAGAGCAACGCCCTGGCCCTGTACGAATTTACCCCTCAGTACTCCCCCGATGAGGATCCCGACGCCTGAAGCAAACCGTGAATTTTGCGCTGGCTCTCCGTCGTCGCCGGGTTGAAAACCAGTAGCGACAGATCGGGGCGGCCCTCCACGGCAAAAGAGGTGAACTCCAGATCGAGCGGGCCCATCTGCGGGTGGTGAATGCGCTTATAGCCCTCGCCGTGGCCGGCGACGTCGTGGCTTTGCCAGAAACGGGCGAACTCGACGCTCTGCTGGCTGAGCTCCGCGATCAGCTGGTCAGTTTCCCTCGTGGCGCCCATCCGCGTGACGTCGGCGCGAAAGGCATTAACGATAAGCTGCCCCACCGTCTGCCAGTCCTCCAGGGTGCAGCGGGCCTCAGGCCGGGTAAACAGGCGCCGCAGCACGTTGCGCTCCGCCAGCGGCAGCTGGCCGTAGTCGGTCAGCACCCTGGCCGCCGCCGCGTTCCAGGCGATCACGTCCCAGCTGGCGGTACGGATAATCGCCGGAATGGCGAAGGCATCAAGCACCCGCTGTAGCCGCGGCGTCATATCATCCGTGATCGTCAAACGGGTCTGCGGCGGATGGCCGAAGGCGAGTATAAACAGATGTTCGCGCTCCGGGGTGGTCAGCCGAAGACCGCGGGCGATCCGCTCCAGCACCTCGCGGGAAGGCGCCCCGCCGCGCCCCTGTTCAAGCCAGGTATACCAGGTCGGGCTGATGCTGGCGAGCTGGGCGACCTCTTCACGGCGCAGGCCCGGCGTGCGCCGGCGTCCCGCCGGGAAGCCAAACGTTGCCGGGTCGAGACGCTGGCGCCTGGCGCGGAGAAAATCACCTAAAGCATGATTGTCAGAAGTGTTCATCATCTGCCTGTAAGTCTGCCTGTTAGAATTTATACCCCGATAATGTCTCTACTTTTATAGTATGACATCGCGGGTAGGATACGCCTGATAACCCGTCCAGGAGGTTCATAATGCGTATATTTCTTACCGGCGCGAGCGGATTTATCGGCTCGCGTATTCTTCCGGCGCTGCAGGCGTCGGGCCATCAGGTTATCGGCCTCGCGCGCAGCGACGCCACGGCGCAGGCCCTGGAAGCGGCAGGGGTCGAGGTGCGCCGCGGCACGCTGGACGCCCCCGATTCGCTGCTGGCGGGCGTCGAGAGCGCCGACGCGGTGATCCATACCGCTTTCGACCACGACTTCAGCCGCTTTGCCGCCAACTGCGAGAAAGACCGCCAGGCGATCCTCACCATGGGCCAGGCGCTGCGGGGCAGCGCGCGGCCGCTGGTCATCACCTCCGGCACGCTGATGGGCGACGACGGGAGCGGCGCCCCGGCCCGCGAGTCGTGCTTTAACGCCGCGCACCCCAGCCCGCGGACCGCCTCAGAACTTGCCGGCCAGCAGCTGCTGGAGGCGGGAGTGGACGTCCGGGTCGTTCGCCTGCCGCAGGTGCATGACACCGTGCGCCAGGGGCTGCTGACCAGCTATATCGAACGCGCGGTCGCCAGCGGCGCGGTGGCCTTGCGCGGCGAGGGGAACCACCGCTGGTCCGCCGCCCATGTCGATGACGTCGCGCGCCTGTACGTCAGCGCCCTGCTGCAGGGCGCTGCGGGCGAGCGCTACCATGCGGTGGCTGAAGAGGGGATCGCATTACGGGAGATTGCCGCAGTCATCGCCCGGGGCTTAAATCTGCCGCTGACCCAGCTGGATGAGGAGCAGGCTGACGCCTGGTTCGGCTGGTTTGCCCCCTTTACCGCCCTTGACCTGCGCGCCAGCTCGGCATGGACTCGCGAGCGATTGCAGTGGCAGCCGGTCGGCCCCGGGCTGCTGGAGGATTTACGGAATATGGATTATCAAAAAGTGACGTTGTCACGATAAACAAAAACGTCCCCCCCTGTATGACATCCGACGGGTAGGGTTACCCGCCCGTCGAACCCTCTGCTTTCTCCCCGCTATACTGAATTTATCCCCGGCGTTAGCGTCGCTTCCACCGTCCGGTCAACCGCGGCCAAACAGAGCTGACTGGCGATATCGGCGATAAAAAGTTACCATGTTTCATTATACAGACTCGGTTCCGCGACTATTTTAATCAATTGACTGAATACTATACGCACCCGGTAACCGCATTATCCCTCAGGCTTGTTGAAGGCGGTGGTGAATGTCTATGAATCTTAATAAGATAGAGTTCAACTCTATAATCAAACAGAAAATATGCGCCTGAAATTGTCATCTCTCCTGGCAGCGGTTTCCCTGCTGTGTGGGCAGGCTTTTGCCGCCCCTGCGCTCCCCGACCGCGCCGATATTCGCGACAGCGGTTTCGTCTATTGCGTCAGCGGCCAGGTTAATACCTTTAATCCGCAGAAAGTGAGCAGCGGACTGATCGTCGATACGCTGGCCGCGCAGATCTACGATCGCCTGCTTGACGTCGACCCTTATACCTATCGGCTGGTCCCCGAGCTGGCGGAGAGCTGGGAAGTCCTCGATAACGGCGCCACCTACCGCTTTCACCTGCGCCGCCACGTCCCGTTTCAACGCACGGCATGGTTCTCCCCGACGCGGGATTTCAACGCCGATGACGTGATTTTCACCTTTGGCCGCATTTTTAACCGCGATCACCCCTGGCACAACGTCAACGGCAGCAGCTTCCCCTACTTCGACAGCCTGCAGTTTGCTGACAGCGTGGAGAGCGTCCGCAAGCTCGATAATCAGACCGTGGAGTTTCGCCTCAAGCGGCCGGATGCATCATTCCTCTGGCATCTGGCCACCCACTATGCGTCGATTACCTCCGCCGAATATGCCGCCCGCTTAACGCAGGACGATCGTCAGGAACAGCTCGATCGCCAGCCGGTGGGCACCGGCCCGTTCCAGCTGTCTGAGTACCGCTCCGGGCAGTATGTTCGCCTGCAGCGCCACCCCGGCTACTGGCGCGGCAAGCCGTTGATGCCGCAGGTGGTGGTTGACCTCGGCTCCGGTGGAACCGGCCGCCTGTCGAAACTGCTGACCGGCGAATGCGACGTGCTGGCCTGGCCGGCCGCCAGCCAGTTGACGATCCTGCGTGACGACCCGCGCCTGCGCCTGACGCTGCGTCCGGGGATGAACATTGCCTGGCTGGCCTTCAACACCGCCAAGCCGCCGCTGGACAACCCGGAGGTGCGCCACGCGCTGGCGCTGGCCATTAACAACCAGCGCCTGATGCAGTCTATCTACTATGGCACCGCGGAGACGGCGGCGTCGATGCTGCCGCGCGCCTCGTGGGCCTACGATAACGACGCTAAGATTACCGAATATAATCCCCAGGAGGCCCGCACCCGCCTGAAGGCCCTGGGGCTGGAAAATCTGACCCTCAAACTGTGGGTTCCCACCAGCTCGCAGGCGTGGAACCCCAGCCCGTTGAAAACAGCAGAGCTGATCCAGGCGGATATGGCGCAGATCGGCGTCAAGGTGATCATCATGCCGGTGGAGGGGCGCTTCCAGGAGGCGCGGCTGATGGACATGAACCATGACCTGACGCTCTCCGGCTGGGCGACGGACAGTAACGATCCGGACAGCTTCTTCCGGCCGCTGCTGAGCTGCGCGGCGATCGCCTCGCAAACCAACTTCGCCCACTGGTGTAACCGGGAATTTGATGACGTGCTGCAAAAAGCGCTGCTCTCGCAGCAGCTCTCCTCGCGGATGGACGCTTACAAAGAGGCCCAGCGCATCCTCGCTCGTGAACTGCCGGTCCTGCCGCTGGCCTCATCGCTGCGGTTGCAGGCCTATCGCTATGATATGAAAGGCCTGGTGCTTAGCCCCTTCGGTAACGCTTCGTTCGCTGGCGTATCGCGGGAGAAAACCGAAGAGGTGAAAAAACCATGATTATTTTTACCCTGCGCCGTCTGCTGCTGTTGCTGGTCACCCTCTTTTTTCTGACCTTTGTCGGCTTCAGCCTGAGCTACTTCACTCCCCATGCCCCACTGCAGGGCGCGACCCTGTGGAATGCATGGCTGTTCTGGTTTGAAGGGGTGCTGCACTGGGATTTTGGCGTCTCCAGCATTAACGGCCAGCTGATTTCCGAGCAGCTGCGCGAGGTGTTCCCGGCGACCATGGAGCTGTGCATCCTCGCCTTCGGCTTTGCCCTGCTGATTGGCATTCCGGTGGGGATGATCGCCGGCGTGATGCGCAACAAATGGCCCGATACCCTGATCAGCGCCGTCGCGCTGGTCGGTTTCTCGATCCCGGTCTTCTGGCTGGCGCTGCTCCTGACCCTCTTCTTCTCCCTGACCCTCGGCTGGCTTCCGGTCTCCGGCCGCTTCGACCTGCTGTATGAGGTGAAAAACGTCACCGGTTTCGCGCTGATTGACGCCTGGCTTTCGGACTCGCCGTGGCGCCATGAGATGATCGTCAGCGCCGCCCGGCATATGGTGCTGCCGGTGCTGACCCTGGCGGTAGCCCCCACTACCGAAGTGATCCGCCTGATGCGCATTAGCACCAGCGAGGTCTATGACACCAACTACGTCAAGGCGGCCGCCACCCGCGGCGTCTCGCGACGCAAAATTTTACTGCGCCACGTGCTGCACAACGCCCTGCCGCCGGTGATCCCGCGCCTCGGCCTGCAGTTTTCCACCATGCTCACCCTGGCGATGATCACGGAGATGGTGTTCAGCTGGCCAGGGCTGGGCCGGTGGCTTATCAACGCCATTCGTCAGCAGGACTACGCGGCGATCTCCGCCGGAGTGATGGTGATTGGCGCGCTGGTGATTATTGTCAACGTGATTTCCGATATTCTCGGTGC
The DNA here is from genome assembly GCF_046603115.1 of Klebsiella sp. 1SOBk5mer. Taxonomy (NCBI): domain Bacteria; kingdom Pseudomonadati; phylum Pseudomonadota; class Gammaproteobacteria; order Enterobacterales; family Enterobacteriaceae; genus Klebsiella; species Klebsiella sp. 1SOBk5mer. The sequence continues at coordinate 122,479 of NZ_JBKIUU010000003.1, forward strand.
CATGGCTAACCCACTGAAACATAAGGAATGGTATGCCCTACGATAGCGCCTACAAGATAAATATTTTTGTCAATTAAAAACAATGAGTTAGATTTTCAAACTGTGCGATTTTTCTGATTTTAATACACAATTTTGTACACATTGTTTTTGACGTCATCTCCGACAGTCATCAGTTAGATGGCTGTCGGAGTTCCCTTCCTACGTTTCCTCCACAACTTCTATACTTTCAGTCTGAAGACTGAAGGTATCCATGTGCGGACGCTTTGCTCAATCACAAACCCGTGAAGAATATCTGGCATACCTAGCGGATGAAGCCGAGCGCGACATCGCATACGACCCTGATCCGATTGGACGTTACAACATGGCGCCCGGTACCAAAGTTCTGTTGCTGAGCGAACGCAACGAAGAACTCCACCTCGATCCGGTGCACTGGGGTTACGCGCCAGGGTGGTGGGATAAACCGCCATTGATTAATGCCCGGGTTGAGACCGCAGCCAGCAGCAGGATGTTTAAGCTTCTCTGGCAGCACGGCCGGGCGATCTGTTTTGCGTATGGCTGGTTTGAGTGGAAGCGTGAAGGTGGCAAGAAACAGCCCTATTTCATCCATAGAAAAGACGGCAACCCCATTTTTTTGGCGGCGATCGGCAGCGCACCTTTTGAACGCGGCGATGAAGCTGAAGGATTTTTGATAGTGACCGCTGCGGCCGATCAGGGCCTCGTCGATATTCACGACCGCCGGCCGTTAGTGTTAGTGCCGGAAGCAGCGCGCGAATAGATGAGGCAGGATGTCCCCGGCTGCAGGCAGTTGAGACTACCGAAGACGGAGTACTGCCCGCTGAGTATTTCTTCTTGAACACGGTCTCGCGTGCCATGAGTGACGTGAAAAAACAAGGGCCAGAACTAATTATTGAGCGGCTATAAATTCATAACGTCCGCAATGTGCCAGGAGCGGACGTTGTTAAGCTCATGCATTATGGATTAACGAAGAACAGAAGTTATATTTTGTCCTGATTGACACGGGATGACAGCTCCTGATGGCTCTCTTTTCGCTCGCTGTAACGATGAGCAAGATAGCCGGTTTGTCCCTTAAGCAGCAGCGTGATTTTAAACAGCTCCTCGGCTACATCGACGATGCGGTCATACCATGACGAAGGTTTCATTCGTCCGTTTTCGTCAAACTCCTGCCACGCTTTGGCTACGGAGGACTGGTTGGGGATCGTAAACATCCGCATCCAGCGGCCCAGGATACGCATCTGATTTACTGCATTGAAGGACTGTGAACCGCCGCAGACCTGCATTACCGCAAGTGTTTTGCCCTGCGAAGGACGAACCGCGCCTTCACTTAATGGTATCCAGTCAATTTGCGCCTTCATAACTGCGCTCATAGCCCCGTGCCGTTCCGGAGAACTCCACACCATCCCGTCACACCATCTGACCAGACCACGCAGCTCGGTGACTTTAGGATGCGTGTCCGGCGCATCATCCGGCAGGGGTAGACCGGATGGATTAAACAGTTTTACCTCCGCGCCCATCGCCGTCAGCAGGCGACCAGCTTCTTCCGCAGCAAAGCGGCTGTAGGAGCGCTCTCTTACTGAGCCATACAGGATAAGAATCCGTGGCGGCTCTTGCAGGTTCAGGCGTTCAGCGATGTCTTGATCAAAGAATTCAATATTCAGGGCAGGAAATTGTTCCATTTTTCTCCTCCGGAGAGAGCAGATGGTTTCAGATTTAATACATATGATTTATCATATATATTCTAAAGGGAACGGAGTGAAAAATGCTACAACCTGTTCAGCTTTTCAAAATCCTGTCGGATGAAACTCGGCTCGCCATCGTCATGATTCTCCGGGAGTCAGGAGAACTGTGCGTTTGTGATATCTGCGCAACCATTTCCGAATCACAGCCCAAAGTCTCGCGACATATGGCTATCCTTCGTGAGGCTGGGCTGGTTCTGGACCGTCGTGAAGGCAAATGGATCCACTATCGTCTGTCACCCCACATACCGGCATGGGCAGCTGAGACAATTACGACGTCCTGGCAGTGTATGCGGGAGGATTTGCGTAAATGGCTGGATAAATCAGCCTGCACCTCCTGCTGAGAAAAGAAAACAAATTCACATAATCATATATAACGGAGTCTGAGATGCTTTTGGCGGGGAGTATATTTTTACTGACGTTGATACTGGTGATCTGGCAACCCGGAGGCCTGAGTATTGGCTGGAGTGCGAGTATCGGGGCTGTGCTGGCGCTGGTAACCGGAGTCATCCATATCGCTGATATTCCCGTTGTCTGGAATATCGTCTGGAACGCGACAGCGGCATTTATTGCGGTCATCATCATCAGCCTGCTGCTCGATGAGTCCGGCTTCTTTGAATGGGCCGCTCTGCACGTCTCCCGCTGGGGTAACGGACGTGGCCGCCTTTTGTTTAGCTGGATAGTCTTGCTTGGGGCTGCTGTTGCTGCACTCTTTGCCAATGATGGAGCCGCACTGATCCTGACGCCGATTGTAATTGCGATGCTGCTCGCACTGGGATTCAGTCAGGGCACGACACTAGCCTTTGTCATGGCCGCAGGATTTATTGCAGATACGGCCAGCCTGCCGCTCATTGTTTCTAACCTAGTGAATATCGTCTCGGCGGACTTTTTCGGTCTGGGCTTTACGCAGTATGCCTCCGTGATGATCCCCGTAGATGTGGCCGCAATTACGGCCACGCTGGTCATGCTGCATCTCTTCTTCCGCAGGGATATTCCGGTGACGTATGACGTTTCGCTGCTGAAGACGCCTGCCAGTGCGATAAAGGATCCGACAACGTTCAGGGCGGGCTGGATTGTCCTGTTTTTGCTACTTGTCGGTTTCTTTGTTCTGGAACCTCTTGGGATCCCGATAAGTGCAATAGCCGCTACTGGCGCAGCAGTACTGTTCATAGTGGCGAAAAGAGGTCACGCCATCAACACAGGAAAAGTCCTGCGCGATGCACCATGGCAGATAGTTATTTTTTCACTGGGCATGTACCTGGTGGTCTATGGCCTGCGCAATGCAGGGCTCACGGAGTCTCTATCTGACGTGCTAAACCTGCTGGCAGAAAAGGGGTTATGGGCAGCAACGTTCGGCACCGGCTTCCTGACCGCGTTCCTGTCGTCGGTAATGAATAACATGCCGACGGTGCTGATTGGTGCGCTGTCGATTGACGGAAGTACGGCGACTGGCGTCGTCAAAGAGGCAATGATTTATGCCAACGTGATTGGCTGCGATTTAGGCCCGAAAATCACTCCGATTGGCAGTCTGGCAACCCTGCTGTGGTTACATGTGCTGGCACAGAAAAACATGACCATCACCTGGGGATATTACTTCCGCACCGGCATAATCATGACCCTGCCCGTGCTTTTCGTCACTCTGGCCGTGCTGGCGTGGCGGCTCTCTGTCACCTTGTAGCGAGATATTGATATGAGCAATATTACCATCTATCACAACCCGGCCTGTGGCACCTCACGTAACACGCTGGAGATGATCCGTAACAGCGGTAACGAACCAACCATTATTTATTATCTCGATACGCCCCCGACTCGTGATGAGCTTAGCAAACTAATTTCTGATATGGGTATTTCAGTACGTGCATTGCTGCGTAAGAACGTCGAACCTTATGAGCAACTGGGGCTTGATGAAGACAAATTTTCTGATGAGCAGTTGGTTGATTTTATGCTTCAACATCCGATCCTGATTAATCGACCGGTGGTCGTGACGCCGCTTGGCACACGTCTTTGTCGTCCCTCAGAAATTGTGCTGGACATTCTGCCTGAAGGCCAGAAAAGCGCTTTTACCAAAGAAGATGGCGAAAAGGTCATTGATGATACAGGGAAACGGGTTAAGTAATCTTTCCGCGTAATATTAACGGGCGTCTGTTAACTTCATACCGGCGTCCGCTTCTCGCTCTACGCGGACTGTAGCAGCAGAACAACCAATAAATGCTAAGGCTGAGTCACATGACTTTGAGCAGGTCACAGTACCCCATAGTCGGAACCAGAGCCCAAGCTGGAACCTTTATACCTCAAACAGCTTGCTAGTTAAGAAGGTCAAGATTGCAGTAAATTATTTCTTACCTTGATAATTGTCTTCTGCAAGAGTTGCACCTCTTCAAGTGTCAGTCCTAGTGAATAAAACACTTTCATGCACCGATGGCTTGCTTTGTGCAATTCTCTGCCCTCATCCGTAAGAAAGATGTGAACCTTACGCTCATCTTCGACTGAGCGCTGTCTGATCACGATTCCTTTTTTCTCAAGAATTTTTAACATTGGCGTGAGGGTGCTTGACGCTAAGAATAATCTCTCGCCTAACTGATTAACGGTTAGTCCATCTTCTTCCGCCAATGCCAACAATGTAATCCATTGAGAATATGTTAACCCCAGCTCTGACAGATAAGGCTGGTAAGCCTTACCGAAGGCAAGGTTAGCAGTGTAAGTGGCAAAGCAGAGAAAATCCTCAAGCTTCGGAAAATCCCCTTGTTCAAAAAGGCTTACGTTTTCGTTCATAACTGACCCCATATACTTTAAGCCAAGTATATCGCATACGATTTTTTCTGAAAAGCACATTGACAAGACTCAATCTTTGGATATCATTACAACACGATTCAATCGCACACAAACAAATTTAGAAGGGCAATGACTATGAAGATTTTTTATAAAACAAGTGCAACGTCAGTCGGTGGTCGTGATGGCAGAGTAGACTTAGATGACGGTTCGTTTGGCCTCGATTTAGTCAGCTTCACTAATGACAGTGGTAAAACTGGCGCCAATCCGGAGCAATTGTTTGCTATGGGTTATGCAGCCTGTTTTGATAACGCTCTGATTCATATCGCACAGCAACAAAAACTCGAGGGTATTTCGACCAAAACGTCTTGTGCTGTTGGGATTGGACAAAATGCGAATGGCGGTTTTTCCCTGGATATTGATTTAGATGTTGAAGTACGTGGACTGGACAAGACAGCTGCAATTGAACTTGTAAAGAAAGGTCACGAGGTTTGTCCATATTCAAACGCAACCAGAGGAAATATTGATGTTCGTCTTCATGTTAGTATAGTGGATAAATTTGATATTTAACATGCTCATAGATGCCTATGTGAAAATATCATGGGCATCATTTTCATGGCAATAACTATAAATCACAAACAGAATGATTTCTTCCCTCTCTCCCTACAGGAAATTACAATCCCCCCTCACAATCATACTGAACTCAACAACCTTCCCCCTCATTCCCTAAGAAAGATAAAATATACATTTTAGCAAACTTAAAAATTAGTGCTATAATCATATCGTTCCCATAATAAAAAACTCAAGGAGGATAAAATGAAGCAAAAAAGACATAGCGGCAGAATACACTCTCTTTATGACTCGCTCGTTCACCGAGATTTCCACCTGGAAGATATTCTTATCAGGATAATTAATGAAGGAATTAAAGCATTTGATTTAGAGATAGGGATTATAAGCAGGATAGAAAACAACAAATATACAATAATTGGCTCTAGCGGTCATAAAGATATTCATCCAGGAATGATATTTAATCTCGAAAATACTTATTGCCAAGCTGTAGTGGCAGAGAAAAAAATCATAAGCGTGAATAATGCAGGGCATCACCCATTACTAAAAAAACATCCTGTTTATTTATCCATGTCACTCGAATCATATATTGCAGCCCCAATATTTGTGAGAAATAACATTTGGGGAACTATTAATTTCTCATCAAAAAATGTCAAATTAGAAAATTTTAACAGTGAAGATCATGAATTCATAGGTCTAATGGCTGAAGGAATAGCATCACTTTTAGAAATAGATATTTTAACAAAAGAAAAAGAGAGTATAATTCAATCTTTAGTAGAATCAAATCAGATACTTGAAAAGATATTTAACAATTCCACAATTGGGACGGCTATCGTTTCAGAAGAAGGACGATGGATAAAAGTCAATCAAGCCCTTACTAATATGCTTGGATATACAAAGGAATATTTACTGTCAACAAACTTCCAAATGATAACGTATAAAGACGATCTTGACCTTGATCTCAAGCTTTTAGAATCCTTAAAAAATGGTGAAATACCACATTACGAACTCGAAAAAAGATACATCAAATCCAATCATGAGTGTATTTGGTGTCTTTTGAGCGTGTCAATGATGAAAAATGAAGTTAACAATTCCATATATTATATATCTCAAATCCAAAACATTGACGATCGTAAAAAAATGGAATTAGATGTTATACAAAAACAAAAGGAACTCAAAAGAGCAAATGAAGAGTTAGAAAAAATGGCAACTTTTGATTCATTAACTGGTATTTACAACCGAAGAAAGTTCATGATTTTCTTCAGCGAAGTAAAAATGAAGGCAGAATGTAACCTTGAACCTTTCTCTCTAGCCATTATCGATATAGATTATTTTAAATCATATAATGACGACTTTGGCCATCAGGAGGGTGATAAAGCGTTAAAGTATGTAGCACTCAATTTAACCGATACATTGAATAAAAAAGGAATTGTTGCGCGATTCGGTGGTGAAGAGTTCATTGCTCTTATCCCAGGCACAACTGACAGCGAATGCTTAACGGCATGCGAAAAATTAAGAAAATCCATCGAAGATATTTCAACCCTTCAAAGAAAAATCACTGTCAGCATTGGCGCTGTAACTATATTTCCGAAGTCAGATTGTAACATTTCATTTGACGACATATTCAAAATTACAGACTCGAAACTATACGAAGCCAAGAAATCAGGTAGAAACCGTTTAAAACACGCTCACTTAGAGCATTGAATCTTAACTTTAATATGCCACAACTGTGAACATTTGCGGCATCAATTTTAAGGATAAGAAGGTCGATAATTTTTATATTGGTGATCATCCATAACACATTTATAGTGTCAAATCGCATAGAAATCAGATTAATATCGCATTTAATTTCAATTTGATGCTGGTAAATACTTATAGATCGTCTTCACATCCACACCTATCACATCGGCTACCTGTTGCCTGGTAGCACCGTTCTCCAGCATCCTGCGGCATCTCTCCACAACCTCAGTGGTCATTACCCGGCGGCGGCCGCCGACTCTCCCCTGCTCCCTCGCAGCGGCTAAACCGGCGCGGGTACGCTCGACGATCAGCTCGCGCTCCATTTCCGCCAGGGCGCTCATGACGTGGAAGAAAAAACGTCCCGCAGGCGTCGAGGTGTCGATGCTGTCTGTAAGACTGCGGAAATTCACCCCACGCGCCTGCAGCTCAGACACGAGCGTAATCAGATCACGCACGCTGCGGCCAAGCCTGTCCAGCTTCCACACCACCAGCACATCACCCGATCGCAGCCGCCGTAAGGCGCGCTTTAACCCTGGCCGCCGGGCATTTTTCCCGCTGGCCATATCCTCAAAAACCAGCTCACATTCTGCGCGGATCAGCGCGTTTTTCTGTAAATCGAGGTTTTGATCCCCGGTTGATACCCTCGCATAGCCAATCAGCACTATCTAACTCCTTGAAATAGTTGATTGTAAAAAGCCGCGACAATTCGCTCAAACCCTCGTTTGGGCGAACGCCTTTTTTGGAGCAAAAAACATGGCCTTTGATCCGCCTCTTGGGAGCACTTCGCCCGCGGTGCTGCTCGATAACGCCACTCGCCTGGATAATTTGCTGAATAGTCTGGCACTGGTCTTCCCTGACCGCTCCGGGGCTGATCTGGATACCTGGCGAGGTATCATGTCGCGGATTTCGAATACGCTGGACGATATCCGGCGCAACCTGGTTCCGTTGAGCCGTCAGTATATGACCCTCCCGGAAGCGCAGGCTGATATCGCGAACATTCCGGTTGGCTCTGCAACGTTCGTTCGTAGCACAGCCGACGATGCTCTCGCAGATGAATACATCAATATCAGCGGCACACTCACCGCGACAGGCAGGCGTATGCCATCCGATATTGTGGTCAGTAAACTGATCCCGCTGATGGCATTGTCTGAAACCACGACGTTCAGGACGATGACAGAATTAAACGATGAATACGATTCTGTTGTGGTGGACAGCGAATACAACATTCTGATCGCGCTGAAAAACGGCTTATTTGATTTCTGTGGCCTGTCCGTTAACGGGAAGAGTATTAATCCTGCTGGTATCCTGGGAACGATGGATAAAACAAACCTCGAAGTGCTCAGCGGCACAACGGAATTCAGCTCCGCATCGGGTGAGTATGAGCTGAACCCCGCGAGATATGTCATCCTGGACGAAGATAAAAACATTCAGTTTGATCTGGATGAGTACATACAGCGTTCCATCGGATGGCAACAGGCTTATCTGTTTTCTTTACAACCGCCAAAAGTTAACCCCTATGCACCCTTCACGCAGATCGACGCCAGCGGGAAATCACAGGTTCGCGTTTATGATACTGAGAATAAGAAAGAAATCGCCGTAACGTCAGGGAGCAGCAACGAAACGAACCCCCGGCCGGATATTCTGGACCGGATCGTATGGACGTCAGACAGAGCCGACAATGCCCCCGGCGGGTTGTTTTATGCCGAGGGCCCTGGCTTTAAAGAATATCCCTATATCGCCAGGCCAAAACTGGTTGGATGGGGTCACAGCTTCATGGAGAACGGCCGCTTTCTTTCACGGCTCGCCCAGCTGACAGGACTTTATACCTACAACTTTGGCAAGTCTGGACTGACATCTGAAGGTATCGCCAGCCGCCAGGGAGCGGCCCGAACGCTTTACACTCCTGCTGGCGGTGTCATCCCCGCATCTGGTGCAGTGACGTTAAGCCCCGCTAAACCCGGCCCAAATCGCATTTTTGGTAATGCTGCCGCCACCAGTATTGCCTGCTCCTTTGCGGGTATTGACGGGATGTTTGGCTGGGACGGGACGAAAGCGACGTTTACCAGGACTGCTGCAGGCGCTGCGGTGACAGTCAGTGTGCCCACTCCGGTGATCGTTTATCCGATAACAGGGTTTTCAGTAACAAACGGCGCTCCGGGCGGAACCCGGTACGATCAGCATGATGAGTGTATTAATATTTTCTGGCTGGGTCGAAATAATATTTCTGAGATTGATTTGATAATCAGCAATGCGCAGGCGATGGTGTCATGGCTTAAATCGGTAGGAAAACGCTTTGTAATATTGCCTGATTTTCCTGGTGGGACTGAGCCAACGGGTTCAACCAATAATAATTACGTGCGTATTTTAAATAACTTATATAAGCAGAATTTTCCAAGTAATTATTGCCAGATTAATGGTGTCGATCTGCTGCAAAACTTTATGAATCATTATAACCCGACGTCGCCAGGAGATGTCGAAGATATCAATAATGGCGTAACACCGAGATCGTTACGTTACGACAATTTGCACCCCAGCCAGAGTATATCGGGTTCAGTCACACCAGAGTATGCGCTGTATGCCGGAGCAGATGTTAATGCCGAGTTCGTTTACAACTTTATGAAATTAAAAGGGTGGGTATTGTAATGAGCGGAAGAATTGAGGTGTTAAAGGGAGTGGTTAACGATACCGGGAAGAAATTTTATCGAGATAAAAGCATTAACAAAGGTACCCGTAGCGTATTTGATATGGCCGTCGACGCAATGGGAGGAGGTAAAGATTTAGCTGCTGGAGCGATAATCCACGATCTAACGTATAACGATCACACCGGGGCGTTTTCCCTGGCTAAAAACTACAGCGCAGCAAACAAAGGCATAGTGTTCGCTGGCGTAAAAAACGACGGGTTTGATCTGGATGCCGCAGGCTGCATGAAAGTCAGCGATACGCACTGGATGTTTACGGGGTGGGTTAAGGTTACCAAAGCCGGATCACTATCCACCTTCAACAACCAGCTCCTGCATTTTTCCACGGTCGAGACGAATGGCTACGCTAATGCGCTGTTATCAGTTGTGCCGACGACCGATGCAGCCGGACAACCGACTAAAATTGAGCTGGCCGTGCGTGGAAAAAATTACGTGGTGACCAGCAATTTGCTCCCCCTGTTTGATGGAGGGCGGCATCAGTTCGCCGTTGAATGCGAGTTCAGCGCGGATGGCACACAGCATACTGTTCGCGCCTATATCGATAAGGTAGTGGTGTTTACCTCAACATCTGCGCTGGCGGCGACACCACCCGGAGAGCCCACGACGCGACGGGTTGGAACGAGCAATCCGTTTCCGTTGTCCTGGACTGGTATGCTGTATCGCGCACGGGTTGATGATCTCGGTGCGTCCGGCCTGACAGCCACCGATATACTGACTGCCGATTACAACCTGTGCGCCAACAGATTCAGTTAATAACGTTACCTTTTCATTCATCCCCCGGAGTTGAACCGGGGGACTTTCTCACTCTCTCGGCCAGATATAAATACTACGCCAGCGCCGATGGACTGGTAGGGATAGTATCACCCGCATATTTCCCGCCAGTGCCGAAATTGACATTAAACAACTGCTGTTCTGCCGCAGTAAGCTCCGCAAAGGTCATCCCGGAAGCCGTAACATCAACCAGATGGCATCGGTAAAGAACCCAGGATTTACAGGCGTTATTCACCAGGGAACCAAACCCGGAAGCGGCACCGAAAACAGGGAGTTCCTGATAATAAACGGTCGCAGTCAGGTCTGTTCCTGCTTTATCTGAAAGCTGGCTGTGCAAACCAGGATTTTCTGAAACCGCATTCGGCAGCCGGGCGATAATCAGCCGGTTTGCTGATGGTGATACCTGCGTTGAAATAATGGATTCTACTGCCTGCTGCGCGCCTGTTCCGCCGCCAACCCGCGTTACACGGTAATGCATAAATAATGCAAACTGATGGTCATTCTGATGCGCAGCAATATATTCCATGATTCCGGGACACTGGAAGCGGCCGCGGTGTCCTACCTGTTGATTGCTCAGCGATACGATACCGTGAATTCCCCCCTTAGCCGTCCTTTCAAACAAGGCCTCAGGTGTGGTGCCAGTAGTGACCAGTGAGTTACTCCACGCTAAGCGCAGGTCCATTGCCGTTTTACCTGTCAGCTCCGCTGCCACTTCAGCAGCAAGATTATCTGTATAGGTCGTAACTGCCGTGGCGGAGAAATTAAAATCTGCCGCTATTTTTTCAGCGTCGAGCAGCGTCAGCGATCCGGCGCAGAGTCCGGGATAATTGTATAAAACAGGAAGGCGGGTATCTGTGAAATTTGCACCGTTAAGACTAACCATCTGTCCCATATGTCACCTCATTTAAAGAAAAAGTTATTAAGCAGAATGTCCGCGATTCCCTCGCGGGCCGGGATGTTGGTATAGCCGTTGCCCAGGTTAAAACCATTTCCGCCATATGCCAGCGCGTGACCGCCTGCCGGACTCATATGGGTAATATCAATGGCAATTTCTGACCAGGATCCGTTGTTATTCACGATGACATTTCCCACCGTTCCGGCTGCAATTCGCAGATAGTAATCAGCATGTGAGCCACCGGATGGCACGCCCGCATTGCTCCATGTTCCCTGGTAGTTCAGCATGTTAGTTGTCAGTCCGGAGGGCATCAGGGCATTGGCGAAAAAGGACCAGGGCAACACTCCATATTTTCCTGCAACCTGTTTCTCCGTCATTCCAGGGAATGTCGGATCGATAGCGTCTGTGGCTGCTGACAGCATGATTTCATACACAACAGCGTGCTGCCCCGGAAAGACCCGGCGATACCATTCGGTGAGCTCATAGAGATAGCCGGTCTTCGCAAATTGATTTTCGTGCTGTGAGTAAACCAGCCTGACCCCGTTCCATGTCGCCTCACGCTGACCCATAATTGTCAGAAACAGAACACGAATGAACAGCGCGCCGGCAAGCCTGTGTATCTCCAGTGAGCCTTCACGGATCTGCGCGGCCTGAGCATCGGTTTTCGGTTGGTTGTTCTGTCCATGCCATGCGGCCATCATCTGGCCTGCCCATCGATCCCCCCAGGAAAGAATTTCCTGTTTCAGCATGCCGACGACCTGATCGGTCGTTGATCCACCATACGACCTGACTTCTCCACTTCTGCCTGTAGCAGCGATTATCGTTGCTCCGGAAGAACCGCTCCCAAACATCGAATCACCGATCAGCAGCAATTTCTTGCACAGTCCCTTACGCATCGCCGAGGCAGCCTGTGTTTTGAGGCGTATGCCGACCATGGTTGCTGATTTATCCGCGCGCCGGAACTCCCATTCGTCTGAGTTAGCTGTACACCGTAAGCTGATACTCTGCCCGACTGGTACCGTCACCGCTTCATCATTCGCGATTCGTACCCAACTGATGCCGTCAAACATGGCGTAGTCACCAGCCATATAACTTTCACCGCCTGTATTCCCGCTGGAAGATGCCTGGTAAACCACATTCGAACGGTCTGAAGCCGGATAGCCTGCTGTAGGTGAAAATTCGCCTCCATACAGCAGGAGATCACTGGTGGTGTTCAGAACGGCAAACTGTGGCTGCAGGAACCCACCTCCAGCGGTTTGCAACGTCAGGAATAACACCGCGTCACCAGGAACAAGCGTCATTCCGGCAAATGTTCCTGATGAAGTGACCAGATGCCAGGTACCATTCTTGCGGGCTGCTCCTGAGCCAGGGGAGCGCTGAATACTCCAGCTGGTGCCATCATAGACCAGCAGATCGCCAAGATAGACGGGCTGTCCGTTCCAGGTACCCGGTGCAGTTTCCGAAACGCTGGAGTTGGTGTTATATGCCTCATAGCTGTAATAGTCGCCGGCAGAAAAAGAACCAGATGGCGTAGAAATAGTCGGGCTGGTCAGCCTTCCACGGCGGGTAATGGAGGCTACGGAACCGGGTGAAAATGGAACGCCCTGCGCCTTGCCGGCAATTTTGAGCCCGAACGAGCGCCGATATTCAAGCGGTGTCCCGGTGTTATTCACGCCGTACAGCGCCCGACAGATATGGGATGATAACGGCGACCAGGCGGACCCGTCTTTATCGTTTGTTCTGGCGGTAATATCCGCTATTCGGGAGCGGACAGCATCCGGATAAACGCTGACAACATCCTGTGCTACAGGCAGGATTGCACCCTGTAATTCATCCGTCAGATTTTCAACCGTAATGATATTTTTCCCGATGGTCAGCATCGGTATTTCAACCTGCCCGGATACACTGACCCGCAATGCACATCGACGCGTGACAGGATCCACCCATGCAAGCACATAGCCGCTTTCCGGTGACAGTGTGACCGGAATTAATCCCTGAAGGTTTTCTGACAGCATATTTTTTTCAACAGCCCCATCTGCGATTTTCAGCAGGGGAATGTCGACCTGGCCGGTTACGGAAACCCGAAGCGCCATGCGACGTGTTACCGGGTCAATCCATGCCATGACATAACCTGTAGCAGGATCGAGGCTGACCGGGACTAACTGCTGAACTTCCTGATCCAGAGCCTCGCGACCAACCGAGCCATTTCTGTACTGCAGAAGAGGGATTTCAACTTGACCCGTTACGGTCACGAGAATGCAGGCTCGCTTCGTGACAGGATCCCGGAATGCCAGTACATAACCGGTTTCCGGATTCATAACGTCAGGGATCAAGCCGGAGGTTTTCATTCCTTCGAAAATATCATCGGTGTATTCCTGCGATGGCATGCGGCGCCCGGTAGGCTCCAGTGTCCCGGCGTTATTGATAACCTCTACTGCGAGCGCGCTGTCATCCGGGCTGCGGTAATACGTCGTCGAGCCTGGCGGAATATTAGCGATATCCGCCTGCGCCGCTGCCAGCGTCTGGTACTGCTTACTGAGGGGGATCAGGTTCTGCCGTATCTCATCGTTTTTTGCCATCATCTGGCGCCAGGTATCGAGCGGTTCACCGCCGCGGTCGCTAACCGTTCCGGCCGGACCGTTCACCAGTTCGTCAGCGCGCTTGACGTTATCCAGGAAAATTTCAGGCGTCGTCGTGCCCAGTGGCGGGTTAAGTTCGGCCATTTTTTTGCTCCAAAACGAGGCTTCGCCCAAACGAGGGTTTGAGCGAAAGAAAAGTTGAAAGGGATTTTTTTGGTATTAAGCAGCGTCGCCGGGGTATGTGGCGTCGTCGTACTGGTAGAACGATTCGAGGTATTCTTTTGCGGTGACCTGACAGGTGCCGTCAGACTGCGGGGCGATCTCCTCTACAATGGCGTCGTAGATATGGCGCGTTGAGCCGCAGAACACCATGCGGATCGGCTCGATGGTGGCTGACGACAGGTCAACCTTCATCGGGTCATCAAACTCGCTCAGGTGCGGGACTGACAGCTGAAAATCACCCACCCTGCTTGCCACCATCAGCCCGGATGCAGAGCCATCCTGATAGCGGATCAGCGCGCGGGGGTTTTCAAACGACCAGTCCAGCGGCTCCGTGACGGTGAACGTTGTCACGCCACCAGCCGTTGTCATCGCCTCCACCAGACAGGAAATCGTGTTGTTACCCGGAATATCATCCGTGAGCACAATGCGATCGCCCAGGTTGTAGCACAGCGCGTCCAGCTCGGTAGTGGTCTGGAATGTCACCCGCTGCTGCAGGTATTTCATCAGGCGGCGCATCCCGATTTGGTAGGCGTGATCCTGATTCAGTACCCCATCAATTTTGTAGTTCTCGATTTTCACCGGCGTGGGATTGTCCGGCGTCCGGCATTTAACGGTCTCCTCTGCCCAGGTAGTCCCGTTGATGTACGTCACGTCGACACCATCAAAATCATCGTCGGACGGTACGGTAAATCCGCTCTGCAGCTCCTCCACCATCTCATGCGGAGTGATCACGCCAGTCCAGGGCTTAATCCCATCCCTGTTTACCGTCGCCAGGCCATCGCTCAGCAGAAAACGTGACTTCCCGGCGTTGGCTATCTTCTGCAGCATTTCCAGCGCTGAGATACTGTCGTCGGTAGCAAAGTCGAAATACTCGCTGCGTGGCGTCCAGTATGCAGACTCCAGCACGTTGATGGTGTCGACATCCATCTCCAGCCCCAGCGAGTTTCCGACATGCAGCAGAGCACCCGAGATAGTTCTGGCCGTTCCGGTTTCATAGGCGCGGGTGGCCACAACGTTTACACGGCGGTCCGACTGCGCCGCCAGCTTCCCGCCAGTCTCGACGGTCACCGCCATCAGCGACACGCCGGGATAGGATGAAGGGCGCGTCAGCAGTCGCCCGCGCAGTGCCTGCCAGTACATCGAATCGCGCGCGTTATTACTTCCCTGCTCATTGCGCCGACGGCAGCGAACTTCTACCAGCCCCGGAGAGCTGAGAGTGATCCGCTCAGTGAAACCTAACCCGTTGACGTTTTTCAGCGCATACTCGCCCTGGTGACTCACCCACCCCGATCCGGAACCGTAGACGCGATACTGTATCTCCCACTCCACGTGGCGGATCCGTTTTTTGCCCTTACTGTCAAAGCCACAGATGCCGTTCGGGAAGGAGAAATTCACCTCGAATGCATCCACCACTTCATTCTCAGGGCAAACCAGGAACGGCCCCAGCCAGCTCAGCGTGTCGTTAAGACCAGTGGCCTCATAGTCGATCATCGTCCGGGCGGAGAATCCCGGCCATGACTCATCAACGGCACCGGAAACCAGGCGCGCCACCGTCGCCGTCGTGCCGTCGGCAGAGACAATGCGGTACTCATTCCCGCGGTGAGCAAGTGAAAGCCGTTGCACCCCCTCCGGCATGCCGGAAAAGGCCGTTCCCGTGGCAGAGTTATAGGCGAGTGTCACATTCGCCGTTACCGCCGGGCTGCCGCCGGTTGATGCCGTGCCGGAGGTGTAAACCGGGGCATCACCGAAAACAGCTGCAGGCAGCGCAGAAGATGTGATCGCCCCACCCGCGAATGGACTGGCCGACTCCGTTATCAGTACGGTGCCGCCGTTGTCCTGTGCAACCAGACCGGAGCCAGTGAGTCCTTCGGTGATTGCCGCCAGCAGTCCCGACATCGAGACGTAGTTAGCCACCAGCGACACCGGGTAGGTAATCCCCTGCCAGGTGATCGTGAACGTGCTGGAGCTGGTCGAAAAATCGTAGGTGGTCGGGGCCGCACTGGACTGGAGTTTTGCCGCACTCCCCCCGGTGCCGGGCACTGCAGCCTGACCGGGGGTATATGACGCGATAAACAGATCGTAATCGACAGAGTTAAACCCCAGCGTCACCGGCATACCTACTACCGGCGCGATCTCCGTCAGCAGCGGGCTTGCGATAACGCTGTATCCGGCCGCCGTGGTGATCTGGTAGTTCGCCGGGGCTTTCAGTTCGACCACGGCGCCAGCGACCCAGCTGGGCGGCAGTGCGTTATCGTTCTCGTCATTATCGTCATCATAATCCGTATCCAGCCCGGTAAACGTTACGCTCGAACCGAATACGGTCATGCTGTCTGCGATAATGTCGTCGGCATCCGGCGACGTCTGGGCCATATCCAGCCCGGTGCCGGATGACGTCCCGCCGACCTCTGTACTGTTGACCCAGTTTTCACTGCGCTCATCACCGGAAACGTCCGCGCCTGGCGGGTAATGGGTGCTGCTGAATCCCGGTAGCGTTGAAGCTGGCGTACTGCCAACCCGGATATCGCCATTGGTATAAATCAGATCACCGACACCGAGGCATAAGAGCATCTTGACGCGCATTTTCGTAGGATCGGCGGCATCAAACCGGGTAACCGGCTGCACCACATAATCAGGGTAGATACGCACCCGGCCAAACACCTCACGTATGGCATCCCCGAGTTTTGCGGTATTCGCCTTTGCCGGGTTCAGGTCGAGGCTTCGCCCTGTGGATGACGTGTAGCCGCCGGCATCAATGTTACTCATCATGAACAGTGAATAAGCCGCTGATGCGACGGCGATACCCACTCCTATCCAGGCAATCGTAGCGGCCTCAAGCCCGAAGGGAACCGGATAAAGCCTGACATCACTATCAGGGTGAATCACACACTTAGCCCACTCGCCTGGCGGAATTAACAGCCCCTCAACCTCAACGGTCAGCGGTGGGACATCCCGATCCTCGTAGCCTTCAACATTTTCCACCAGCCAGCTGCGAATACTGGTTACACCATGCACATGCGTTTCGAGTGGTTCACCGGGAAGCCGGGACGGGTAAAAACGAATGGTCATTGCCAGAACTCCACTTTGACAAATCGGCGCTTAAACCGCGGCAACGGCAGAAAGGTGACGTTCGTTCCCGGATTGCATTCCGCCACGTGCAGCAGGCCACCGATACTGACCACGATCCCAACGTGGGTGACGGTTGATCCGGAATAACAGGCCACCCCGGCCCCTTCGCAGGGTCCGCAGCGCTCAAGGGTAAGCATCATCCTGCGCGCTTCCCGGTCGAGGCCGCCGTCGTCTTTGGTGACCCCTGCAAAATCGGGCCAGACGGGTAAATTCAGATCGCGGCGTATCTCGTTCACAATGCCGAAACAGTCGAGTTGCGGGTATACGCGCCCGCCCTTCAGCCAGGTGACTGAACGGTATTTATCAGGGTTGAACATTGGGATTCCTTAGCTGATATAACGCAGTCCGGGGAATACAGGTAGCGTGTAGCGGTAACGTGGCCAGGCTGTATCAAGGATATTCATATAACCCGCGGTAATCTGCGCCTCTGTCGCCGTCCAGTAACCAGACTTGATTTTCAGCGTATACGGCACTTCCGCAGGGGCCGCTAAATCCGTGGAGATATAACGCCGGTACGTCAGCAATGCAGACAGACGGTTAGCCAGCGCATAGCGGATCGCCGTGGACACAACACCATCGATATTGCACAAGGCAAATTTGAGGTCCTGCGTGCCGTCCGCATTGCGCGCCGGCAGAGCAATGTCTATCGCACAGGCGGTAAACGTTACGGTATCGCCGTTCTCCGTCATTGCCGTAATATCCTCGTAACCCTGGCACAGGTAATGGACATTAGAACCAATGGTGATCTGCAGCGTCTCAATGATCACCTCCGGCCCGCTGCTGGCGTAGAGGCGTTTAATCTGCGTCATGCTTTGGCCACTCCTTATTCAGCGCAATATCCAGCAGTGAGCTGCCGACGATCCATTCCGGGTAGTTACCCCATGGGGCAGGAGCAAGGGGGCGTTCCCATAATTCAAGCGTCGCCGTGTACTTCCAGTAAATCGGGGCCACTAGCACCGGTCCCTGATAAATATCTGTGAAGCGGCATTTGTAAAACTTAATGTCTGACGGCGTCTGCAACTTCATCATGAACCATGCAGCCCCGTCAGATAACGCATCACGGAACCAGGACTCAAACGCCAGGCCCTGCGCATCGGTTTCCATAAACCAGGTGATGCTGGCCTGCGTCGGCGTGGACGTAAAAGCTCGCCTTTGCCTCGCGCGACCGGTGGTTAACTGGGTTCGTTTTAACGGGCTTACAGGCTGAAATCCGTATCCTTCCTGTAATGGCATAGGGAGGCTGTCATGTGGGTAGTAGATATCAGTCATGCAGTCTCCCGGTAAAGTATCTCGAATAAAATTTCACCATTAACCTCAGGAGGGTATTCATTTCAGAATAAAGCACTATGGAATCGAAGAAAACTCTGATTTTTTGGTTCAGATTAACGAAGATAAAAATCTTTTTAAACCGACACAAACACACAAGGCGATATATTTATCAACTCATCTCAAGAGCTAAAAGAAATCAAAAACACAGCATTATCAATACACTAATTTTATTGACTTTAATTTGAGCTTACATTGTTTCGGCACAGCCCCATATCAAAATAAAAAAGGGCAATGTGCCGACAGGCAATATTCGTCAATGTGACTGCTTATTTAAAAGCAACTCCTGAAGAAGAAGCGCAATAGAAACAAAAATCAAAACCCCACAAAAAACAATTTTTGCAAAATCATAGTTAAACACGGTTGTAAGCGTATCATTATTATATAAGTGATTATGCCTATAGGAATAAGTTGTGTAGATATCATCGCATATTTCAAGAATTCCACCGACTATCAAAACAAGCCAAAGAAATGAAAACTTCACTCGGACCTCCTTACGTTTACGTCTCCTATTGAAGATAAGTCCGCCAATAAAAAGAGGAATTATAAAAGCTATAAAGTCTTTAAATGTAAATATTAACAACGCTTCCATTAATAAGATCCTTGTGTTTTCTTGCACCTACTCAGATTGTTAGACTTACCTACCTAATCAAGTCTCAGCTAATGCAGTTTAGCTTACCTAGGACCGTGTCGTGTATAGTTTCCTTTTAGAGCGTTGCCAAAAGCCCCTTGTGGCATGGTAACCTCCTTTGTGAGTTCACCTTTTAACTGCCTGGAAAGCAGTCGATTATTCTGATTGAGTGTAGCGCTCAACTGCTCCGGAGTAATACCCTGGAGATGAAACTCCTGATTAATCGGCGCGTGTACAGTTGTTTGCCTACGGTTATCGCTGTTAACGTTCTGAACACCAGTACCAAACCCTGTACGCCCCAGAGTTGCATCAAGCGGTTGGCCATTTCGAAGTGCCTCAAGCTGAGACACGCCGATCCGGTTCGTTGAAGCCTGGTCGAAGACGTACTCACCTTTGTGAACAATACCCGCGGGCTGATACTTACCACCGGGGCCGGTGTAACCGCCGGAGGCGAAGCCAACTCCTGAAACAGCCTGGATATTTGAGACGATACTGGCAGTCTGCGCAGCGATTGAGGCCATAGCGATGATGTTGGCCGGATAAGGCGCGCTTACTGCACCGCTTGCTATAGCCTGCTGGATTTTCACCATCGAGTCCGCGATAGCGAATGCCTTGCTCGCAGCAAAAGCGACCTTGTAGATTGCCGATTGCTCACCAAACCCCGTTCGCATGATTTCGGCGGTGCTATCAAACAAGGACTGCGTGGCCGCAGATATGATGGTGTTTTTCTGAGCCTCTATGACCTGATTTGCATCCGCCGCACGTTGACGAATAGAGGTCATTCTGGCCTCACCCTCGGCAGTTATTTCACCGGCCTTCGCATAAGCTTCCTCCTGAGCTGCCAGCCAGCGCTGGAGCTCTTGCTGAGCCTGGTCATATTCGTTGATTTGCCCCTGCATCCCCTCAAAAGTTCCTGAGAGTCGCCCTCCTGTGGGTGTCAGGTTTCCTACAACATTACGAACCGTCGAGGGCAGTTGCATATCGGTGTTTTGATAAATATCTGCCCGCGTTTTTTCATATTCACCGGGTTTTAGTTGCCCGGTTGCTTTGGCCTTCTCCAGCAGTTCAAGACGGGTTTTAAGCAGATCGTTGGTCCGCTCATCCTTCGTCTTTACCTGTTCCTGCATCTTCCGATAATCGTCCAGGATTTTTACGGAATTTTGCAGTGCCTCCTGCTGCTTATACGCCTGGAGGATTTCATCTGAACGGGAAAGAATCGACTTCTGGTCCGCTGTGAGCTGCGTTTTAGACTTGAGGTCAGCAATTTGCTGTTCGAACTTAACCCGCGCCTGGGTTGCGCTGTTAAGCTTGTCACTGGCATCCAGCTGGGACTGCATGGCAGCAGTCTGCTGGTTTATCTGATCAAGCAGCCGGGTTGCTGCGTCCTCTGTATAGGCCTTTTGCTTAGGTGCCTTTGGGTCCTTATACATCTCGTTAATACGTGAGACGTTTTTTGCGTATTGCTCTGCAGTAATTGCACCAGCCTTCAGGAACTCGCTTTGCTGCTTAATAGCTTTATTGCGCTTATCCGCATTGCTCAGATATTGCTGGTTAACGCGATCTGCTTCCTGCTGCGTTTTAATTCTTTGCTGTTCGGCTTCCTTAGCCTTCGCCTGTCCTTTGGTTACATCCCCCTGAAGATTGGCAACTGATTCAAGCAAATCTCTCTGTTTTATCATCTCTGGGAGGTTGGTAAACCTCGCGCTAAAACTGTTCCAGAACCCACCATCTTTTTGCCCTCTTTGGGCTTCAGCAATATTTTCGTTTAAGGTGGCAAGTTTATCCGTTAGTGTTTGTTCACGCCCAATATTGAGCATCGCATCCCAGGCGCCTTTGGCCGTTTTACCCAGCGATTTCCATGCACTTTCAAGAATACCCAAATTCTGATGAATATCGTTCGCACGCTGCTGCATGGCATTGGCGTAAGCATCAGTAGCCACCCGTGCAGCATCCTGCTGATTACCTTCATCCTGTAGTGCTTTAATCTGGTTGTAGGTTGCCAGTGTCAGAAAGTGGTACTGGTCGTTAAGTTTGGTAATGGCCGCAACCGGGTCAGCAGCAATGTCGTTGAAATCACCCACCAGCTTTTCAGTGGCGATGCCTGTGGCTTCACTGATTTCAACCACGGCAGTTGTTACTCGTTCCAATGACTCTGCAGCCACTTTCCCGGATGAAACTATCTGGTTAAGTGTGGCTGCGGTCACGCCAGTAGTTGAGTTGGCAACTACTGAAACCCGAGCGGCAATATCTGCTAGTTGCCCGGTGGTTTTACCAACCAGATTACCGCTAAGGGTCAATGACTTATAGAACTCGTCCTGCTCCTGAGAGCCTTTGTAATAGGCCAGCCCAAGAACACCGACAGCCGCGGCAGCCAGAGTGACAGGATTAATCAACCCCAGCACATACCCGCCAACACCTTTAATCGCGGGGCCAATACCGCCGAACATATCTTTCAACTGCCCGCCCTGCTGCATAAGCACCATAAACGGCGACTGACCCGTAGATAAGCCGACGATAATGTCAGTCATCTGCGCCGGGATCATGCGCATGGCAAAGGCAGTCTGTGCGGCAGATTGTCCGGTTTTGCCAAGGTCGTCGCGAAATCCAGTTAGCCTGTTTCGTGTTTCCTCGATTTTCTTTGAATAAAGCTCAAATGTATCGGTATCTAGCATCCCCTTTGATTTGAATTTCGCAAGATCTTGCTGTTGTTTATCCAGTTTATTCAGAGCTGCGTTTACCGGGTCAATTCGATCTAAGAGTTCAGAAAGAGACTGTTTTCCTTCATCAGTAGCCTTTGTCACTTTCCCTGCACTGGTGGCAGCACGTTCACCTGCCTGCGTCATTTTTACAAGTGCAGTTGCGAGATTGTCAGCCTGCTTTTCTGCCCCAGAGCTGTCAATAATAATGGCCAGGCGGGAGGTTTGTTCTGTCACGTGCTTTTCTCCGGGCAATAAAAAACCCCGCCAAAGCGAGGTTGGAACTTTTTGAAACTGTCGGGTCTTTACTTCATTGGCGGTAAAACATTATTGCTACGATAATCACCGCAAAGACAGTAATTGCAATTCCAGCGATTAACTTTACATTGACATCAGCCAGCCTATCACTAGCTCCAGTATTGTCAGTGTTAGCTATTATCTTCGAAGGAGTTACATCACTCCCGCAATGCTTGCACTTCACCGCTTCGGAGTTTATTAATTCTGCGCAGTAAGGGCATTTGACTGAAGTTCCGGACGCTTTTAGCTTATCTCCCACCAGAGCAATAATGATACCTGCGATGGCTACGAAACCTCCAAATACCATGTAATTTTGGCGCGATGACATTAATCCAAGATTGTTAACCTATAGCCACCGCTTGTCGCTACTGTCACATCCATAAATAGCGCCGATACAGCAAAGATCACCCCTATTACAATCGCTAAGTATCCAATAATCTTCACTTGTCTACCCCATCAATTAAAAAGCCACCCGATGGTGGCTTTATCAATCAGCTTGCGTTCTCACAACCCGGCAGGCTGCGGTCAATCACAAGATTACCCTCAACACGCAGACCAATCTTACCGAACAGGAAGGAGTGGTTAAGTTGAGTGACAACTACGTCAGACAGACCAACTGCACAGCGATCTTTTTCAATCGCTCGATCAGCGGCTGTTTTAACGTTCGGGATGCCAAGAGGGAAGATGATAACCGGATAGCTATCTTCTGCTATTACACGTTTCCCTTTGTAGAACTTACCCCCATTGAGGTTGTAATTTTTAGTACTTGCCACAGTCAAATCTGCAACACGTACTGTACAACCAGAAAGTAACAGCGCTCCAAGCGCCAAAGCGATGACTTTTTTCATTATATGTTTCCTTTGATTGCAATCGGAAACATCCTATCATCGACTTTCAGGAGCATGGACCACTATTAATGGTAGGTCAGTTACTTCCTTTCTTATCCGCTGCACGTTTCAGTGCTTCTGCCCACTCAGCCCTCCAGGCATCATCGAGAGCCAGTATCGCCGCGTCAAACTCAATGCGGTCGATCAGGATGGTGCGCGATGCCAGGTAACGCTCAATATCGTTCAGGGATAGAGGGAGCGGTACGCCGGCCATGCCGGCATACTTCCTGCCGCGCGATATCATAGCGTAAGCGTTGAGGATCTCCCCAGTGACTGCATCTATTTCAGGCTCTGGAATGGGCGGGAGATTTAGTTTCTCCCTGCGCCACTTTGCTTTCTCGCCCTGTTCGCCGGCGAATTCCTTTAGCCACTTTTGGGCCTCTATGGCTTTTTTACGGTTTCCTGAGTCTGCTGCTCCTTACCCTGAGCAATGCTTGCGGCCTCGGCCAGTACCCGCCAGTACAAATCAGGGTACTGTTTCAGCATGGCGATCCCGAGCTCTGGGGTATAGTCGAGTGCAACCTCTATGCCGTCGACTAACTGACCTACTCCCTCCCAGCCTTTCAGCAGGAACCGAGCGGCGTTATCGATCAGCAGGTCATCAACAGAGTCGATATCGTCCACACTGGCGAGATTAAAATCCGTTGTCCCCACCTTATAACCTGCGTCCATCTTATCGATGTGGCGGCGCACCAGCGCGTTACGTGAGCGATATTGCGGATTCTCGCTGCTGGCCACCAGCAGGCGAAGTTTGAACAGCGATTCTTCCTCCGGCGAGAATTCCTTTTTGCTGCCTGCTGGCTTTTTGTAAGGATAAAACCAGCGCTCGCCATTTAAATCAATTTTCGGGGTAACAATCAGCATAAAAACTCCATAAAAAAACCCTCCAAAGAGGGCCAATGTTAATCACCACCGCCAGTAGTGGCAGGAACGCGGGTAATAGTTGGCGGAGTATTGGCCGCGGTGATATCCAGCTGAACCTGAACAATGTCAGTGCTCCCCGCATCCGGCCAGTCGCCGGAGATCTGCACTTCCGGGAAATCGAAGGTATAGGCGCCTTCAGCATTCTCCAGCGTGAAGCTAAGCGGCACCGTTTCGCCTGTGAACGTTTTTTTGTAAACCTCCCAGGCAGCCTTTGACCATGACAGCGTGATTTGACCTGACGGGGTAAAGGTTGTCGGAATGTTTGCGCCGGCGAATGCCGAACCGGTACCGATGCAGCGCTGGGTCTGCATATTGTTGTTGAACTGGATGTTGAAGGTGTCGACGCAGAAGCCTGTCCCGCCATCAACACCATTTAGCCGGATATTGGTGACCTCCTTAAAGGAGTAACGCAGCGCCCCCGCCAAATCCACCGGCGTGGTGAAATAGCTGGTATCGTCCCCCTTCGTCTCCCAGTCCAGCCCTGCAAACGTAATGGTTGCAGTGATATCACCATCGGCCGGGATTTCCATCTGGAAGGTGCCAACCTGGCAACCGCGGGCAATCTGGGCAATCCCCACATCACTGGCAAAGGTCGCCACGGAGAACGTAATACGACCGTTACCCATCGTCAGCACGTTATTTATCCATTCGGCACCGAAACAGCTGGCAAGAAAATCGTCATGCTGATTCCAGCGAAACCGTGTGCCGACATCGCCGCCGACATCCACTGTGCCACGTGAAACGCCCTGCGCCATGCGGTCACCAGCGATTTCGTCATTATCATTGGTGTTCTGCGTTGGTTTCAGACCAAATGAAGAACGACGCAGCAGGTTCCACGCCCCTGCTGTTGGCGTGATTCCTGGCGTTGTCTCGCGAATAAACGCGGCTACTACTTTTGCACCTGAGCTCACAGGAGCCTCCTGTTTTTATGTGCGCTACAGAGCGCGATAAGGAATTTGAAGATTGAGCTGTAACCAGCCATCGGTCTCGCCTGCCGGCACAGCAGAAACGGCGAAATAACTCAGTTTTCCGTCGTCCTTGAACTCAAATAGCTCCGTTAGCTGATCGGCCGTCCGGGAGATAAGCAGCGTCCCGGCGCCGACCGGAACAAACAGCTGAATGATGAGTAAACCTGTCCTGTGCACGATCGGCCCATTCCCGATCTCGGTTGCGCCTGCCTGCCCTGCAATGTTGGTGAGGCGGGCCCAGATATCGCGGTTACTGGGGTCAAATACCGGACCATTGGGATAATCCACCGCATCAGAGGCAATAGCGGTCTGTGCCGCCATTCGGGAAATGACAGCGTTTCTGATTTCTGTAAGGGTCATTTGTAGGCCTGAATCACACCATTAAACGAGACGGCATAGACGCCTGTTGGCGCCTGCGTTGAGTGACCATTCTCCAGAGGCACGGAGTAAGGCAGGTTCGACTGGATGTAAATCACCGAGTAGGCTGGCGCCTGGTCAATGATATTTTTGCCATTAAGAAACGTCATTGTTCCACGCGGATCCGGTTCGGTCGGGACGGAGTGATCGGGTTCGCCGATGCTGACAAAATGCGATGCCCTGAAGGTTCCTGCGCGATACTCAGCCGGCCGCCTGATATCCATGCTGTCATTAACACGGACTTTCTTCCTGAGCCTTCCGGTTTTGGTCAGGTTAGCGGGATCGGCATAAAGAGATTCGTTCCACTCACCTACCGCTTTGTTGTACTGAACCGCGGTGGCGTTTATGGCCCATAACTCCGGGTTACCTACAGGCGATCGCTGAACGATTTCATTCAGCAGTTGAATGGCGATTGTCCGCTGGCGTAGTTTGACATCTTCGGCCACCAGTCCGGCGAATGCCGCCGGGTCAATGTTCCAGCCCTTAGCCATATCACGCCCTCCGCAGTTGAATGGAGTACGCAGCGCCAGCAGAGTCAGCAGAAGCGGTGATGACCTCGTACCGCTGAAGCTCACCCGTAATCGGATCCGGTGCGATGATGATATGCCCGACTGCCGGCTTATCAGTCACCTCGTTAACCAGGGCGGTTAGCTTCACATCACCATGCAGAATACTAACGCCATCGATACGGCGGAGCTTATAGCGCGCCAGCACTCCGCGCCCCGAGTAAGTCACCTGTGTTTCAGTGCCGGTTTCCGTTACCGGGTCCCATGCACCCCGAACGGTGTATGACCCAGTGAAATCCTTAACGGCATCCTGCAGGTCTGTATCGAAGGCTGCGGCGACTTCAGTTTGGAGTTCGTCACGAATGCCCATTGCACCCACCAATAGGCTGCTGAGGTTTAACGATCACAGTACCGTGGAGTTTGCGGGTATAAATTTCGCCGTTGCGCTTAACCCGCAGCGGGAGCGGAGCAAACTCAACAACGTCCTTTGCCGGGTTTGCGTAAACGACATAATTGATCGGGTTTCCATTCACAAACACATCGCGAGGGCCGAGCCCGTCACCGGCATAATGCACATCAGTGTTTTGCATATCACCCCCTTACCAGGCGTACCTGAGACTGACTAACGCCATAGGGCTTTAGCATTGCAAGCGCCAGCTGCAGATCAGAATCAAGCAATGCCGAGCTGTTGGTAGCGAGTTCCGCGAAGGTCTTTGAAACGCTGACATCATCGGCATCTACCGTCTTACTCAGCAACACACCAGAATCGGTTTTCTGCTGATAAAGGCCACCATTCGAGGCCGCTAGCGCTGCATAGGCGCCAGCCTGCTTCACATCGTCAGGAATGATGATTTCGTGAGTTGCCTTATCGCACGGCATTTTCAGGTTAAGTCCATTCATCCAGGTATTAGCCATCAGCACAGATTTGGCTTTTTTGCTTTCATCTGTCCAGGTGGCACCGAGAATCGAATTGACATCTTCAACGGTGATGTAAGTGATCATGCATCACTCCATTTCTTTCCAGCCGTGCGCCTTCCAGTTCTCCACTTCATCAGGGTGAACGTTGGCGGTATTGGGGCCGCCGGGGAATGCCGGGAAATCGGTAATCATCGCCACCAGCTGCTGTTCCTGCTGTTCCTGCTGTTCCTGCTGTTCCTGCTGTTCCTGCTGTTCCTGCTGTTCCTGCTGTTCCTGCTGTTCCTGCTGTTCCTGCTGTTCCTGCTGTTCCTGCTGTTCAGGAGCATTGGCATCAACCTGCGCGGTCGCAAGTTTTGCTGCAGCACGTTCAGCACGCTGCTCTTTGGTTAATCCGGCCATAAGCCCTCCACTAAAAAAAGGGGCCGAAGCCCCTGTTTATCAGCCCAGCAACAACGCTGAGTGCGCCGACTTAACTGCCGCTACGCCCCAGGACAAACCGACTTCGTAACGCACCTGGCGATACTGGCGGTACAGTGCTACCTGATAAGTGATGCCAGATACCGGGTCAGTAACGTTCATCACATCATCCGCTGTATCGCCGCCCTGCGGCATTGCCGGGGTTCGGGATGCAAGCAGGAATGCATTGCGATCAAACGCCATGTTTGCGGTGTAGGCGCCACCAGCGGTAATAGCGGTGTTGTCGGCCAGTGCCTGACGTAAGCCAGGAGCAGCCAGGGTGATTGCTGTGGCCGTCGCAGCAGCAACAAGGTATTTATTGCTGTCCCCGTCAAACGTCACGATGTCACCTGCTGCAAAAGCACCTGTGCCGGTATCAATGGCAATCAGAATATCGCCTTCAGCTTTTGCTCCATTCACCAGGTATCCGGCAGCCGGAGATGCAGCGCGTTTCTTAACATGTGCGGATTCGTGGATATTGAAACCTTCCAGTCGCCCCACGATACCTTCGCGCAGAAGCGCATCAGTACCGGATTCGTTTACTTTGAACAGAACAGACTGTTTACCGCGGAGGTTTGCGATAGCCGAAGAACCGAGAACCATCTGCAGATCAGTTGTTGGCGAACCATTGTCAGAGAGAACCTGGCGCGCATTTGCCGCATCCGACAAATCACCTGCAATTCCGAAAGGAGCGGTGCCGGCCGTACCAACAGCACGAGAGGATGCGAAATACAAAGCCGCGAGATCTGCATCCATCTCATTAGCCAGCGCGCGAAAAGCCTGTTTAAACTGATCGGCAAGGATGGTGTTGTATGTCCCTGCGGGCCCCAGCGCCAGTTGTTCCTCACCGTTCCATTTGACCGGGGCCATTTTGGATTTGGTGATTTTGACATCAACGGTGCCGATCGTTTGGTCGCCGTCATTTGGCGCAGTAGCCCCCGGGGTAATATCAACAGTGGTTGCCGGTGGCGCAACCGGCGCAGTAACAGTCTGGTCTTTCGCCGCCGCATCAGCTTTAGCATTGCGCGATACAGCCGGGATAAAACCGACCTGTTCGCGAGATACGGTATCCAGAGCCGTGAAGATAGTCGGGATCAACCCGGTAAGCGTATTAGCCATGTGTATAGATTCCTTGGAGATTAAAATATAGGGTTGGTTGAGCTATCCAGCTCTGGCACCAGCAGCCATCCGGCGGCGGGCAAAGAATTAATCGACGATGGTGATACCGTCTTTGAGAGTTGATTGCTGATCTGTTGGACTCAAACTGGTAAACGCATCGCGTTTCATCGTTTTCTGCCCGAGTGAATGCTGAGACTGCCGTGAGCCGCCTCCCTGGTTGCCGCTGGCCTTCAGAATGTGGTCTTTCTGTGGGTACTGCTCCACCAGGAACTCCAGCGCCTCATCAAAGGCCGCTAGCTCGCCCGGTTTAGAGCGGGAATAAATTTTGTTGCCGGAGCCGTCATAGGCAACGACTTTCCCGTCCTCGACTTTGAAGGACTGACCGAACCGCGCCTGAAGCATATCTGCCGGGATTGCCACTTTATCTGCGATGAATTTCGAGCCAGAGAAACGGCCGCCGATCATTTCCTGATAAAGCTGGCCTTCAAGAGTCGTCGCACGCTGAGTAGCTTCATCAAGCTGCGCCTGGAAGGATTTGGTGATATCCGCTTTAACCTGATCAACCGCGCCTGCGTCGATCAGTTTTTTCCGGTCGATTTTAGTCATCATCTCCAGCGCTTCGAGCGCCTTAGCCGGATCACCGATTTTGGCAAACTTAGCCAGGCTGGCTTCAGCTGCTTCTTTGGCTTCACGATGAGATTTCGCCTCACCGTTCAGAGAAGAGATTTTTCCAACGGCCTGCACAGCATCAAACCCAACTTCCTGGCCGTCATCGTGGACGTAGACGGGTAAACCGCTGGAATCGACTTCTGCATAGCTTTTGCCGTTAACTTCGACTGTTTTCAGTTTCATGTGGTTACCTTTTTGTGGGCCATCCGACCGTTGCGCCGCTCACCATCCGGATCACGGCAATAAAAAAAGCCGCCCGGAGGCAGCCTGTTGTGAAATTTAGATAATAAAAAAGGCCGCCTTAGCGACCTTGATAGTGGTATTCGTAGTGATGCAGTTTCCCGTCTATTACTATCCTTTCTAGCGTATATATCAGAATATCCTGTTCGAGATCACAGGCATCAAATCCGTTATTAAACAATGGGGATGCATCAGAAACAGGCTGAGGAAATTGCACTCGTTCTAATGGCACTCCGTAGTCATCCGTGTGAAGGGATACGGACTCACCATCTCGAGGCCCACCTTTTAAGAAAATCTTCATGCTAAAGGTCTCCTGAGCGATCATAAGCAAGTGTGGTGGCCGGTGCTGCCACGGCATTCTGATTCTTGAGAACGGCGGGGACTCACCGAGGTGAGTCTGGTTTCCGGCTTGCCCGTTTCTCACGGGACGCTTTGGCGCGCAGGTCAGCATCCTGCATTCACCACGAATTTACTCTATCACACTCTGGCATCCTTAAACGCCTGCGCGTCGCGGCTGCTCAATTGGTCAAGCGTCAGCCACTCGCCCCTGTCGTTGTAGAACTCATCGGGAGACATGCCGCCATCACGAATCAGCCTGGCGCGCGTTTCTCCGACAATCTCAGCTTGTCGCGTGAACGACTGCCGGGAGAACCAGTCCTGGTAATTTGTGTCAGCCGGAACCTGTCCATCCATGCTGGCACGCGAGCTGTCCTTGATTTCGCCGACTTTGATACCCAATTCCTCGGACGATTTCAGGATGTAAGTTTCGGTGCTCCGACAGCAAAAGTGGATTTTCCCGGGTCCCTGCAGATACGGCACCTTATGGCCGATAGGCTTGTTATCCAGGGTGTACTTGAGACGATCGCGAATACGACAGTCTTTTGATGTCCGGTTATCCAATGTAGATAACCACTGCTTACCCTTCAAAATGTCATCGTTCGCATCTGCGAAGCTTTTCCTGGCCGTCGAAGCAAGATGGCCCACAGCCGTTTTTGCAATACTGCCGGCATTGGTGCGGCTCATCTGCAACGCGCCATCCTGATAACCACGGTTAGCATGACCACGAACCTTTCTGGCGATTTGCTCATGCGTATCGCCCAGGAGAAAACCCTGCCGCACTGTATTGGATATTCTTGCCATCCTGTCAGCTTCAAGGTTATCTGCCCACTCCGAAAGCAGGCGCCCCTGAAACGGCTGTGCCATCGCAGTTGCGTAAACGGCATCCGGTGAAATGCCCACCAGCGGGTGCAGCGATAGCACATCATCGGGGATCGCAAACTGGAACAGGCTCAGCTGAAAGCCTGCTTCGTGCTGAGCGAGTTGCTGCAGCTCATCAGATAGCCCCGCGTACATTGACTGTACAGCCTCGCGATTGAGAGCTCTGACACTAACGAGCAGCGCTTCCAGTCGCGACACGGTAAAGCTGTCAGCATCCAGGCTATCCATCGCCACCAGCAATCTGGCTATCAGTTCCGCATCGCTGTCATTCAGGATTTTTATCATCCTGTTTGCAACGCTGGTGCTGTACCGCGCTATCCATATCGCATGCGCTATCGATTCATCCTGAAGCTTGTCATTCGCCGTTGCCATTTGCACCACCCGGGTTACTCAGTCCGCCGGCCAGCGTGACCTGCTGATTCCGCAACTCGTCGATTACCTCTTCGGGCTTCGCGTCCGGATCGATAAATTTGAGGGCCTGCAAAACGCGAACAGCATCGACCTGACGTATATCACCACCCTGACGGAGCGACTGAACAGCTGTTGCAGCTGCGGCATCAAACGTCTGGGCTGAAACATCCAGTTCGGTGCGTACATCGACATTGCCGCCTTCTTTCTCACCCAGCCATTCCGCCATAATCTGCAGGATATTATCGAGCGCATCCTCAAGCGAGCTTGCCATGGTGTAGAGAGGTGAATTCTCCTGCATCCGCTCTTCGTGAGTCTGCTCTAAGGATTTAGTCGATGTGTTTTCCGCGCGCAGCAGTTTTGCGCCGGCCTGACGCATCTGGTTTTCCAGATCCTCAAGGGAAATCTTACCGGCTTCAATCGCAGCCCCGGTATGCTCGACATATTCCAGTCCCTGCCGCTGGCGGTCATCGAAACGAGTCGCAGAGGAAGAACCTATCGTCAACGTTTCGCCATCAGCCAGACCGTAAGCCACCAGCAACGGCACGCGAGCGACATGCAGGATATTGTCCTGCTCACTCTGACTCTGCCAGTGCTTGATATTCAGTAAGGCGAGATTAAGCAGTGGCGGTGAACCGCGCATAAAGCCTGTGCGTTTCGTGTAAAGCGTCACCAAGGGAATGTCATCGCGACTGGTTTCCCACTCGTCGTGAATCTGCCACTGGCTTTCGCCGTTATCACCTTTATTTCGGCGATAAATTTCAACCTTACCCGGCATGATATGGCGTATTTGCTCAACTTTTGTTTGCCCGTAATCGTCGCCATCAATAATGATGACCTCTCTGATACGCAGATCGGTCAGCACCACTTTCCCTTTAACCACTTTCGATTTCCAGCCGATGACCTGGCGAGGATTAAGCATCGTGGCATATGGGCGGGATCCCGCGGCTTTTTCGTCGGCTTTAGTTTTTACTGCCTCCGGGTCAATTTTCGGGAAATCCACCAGCGCATGTACCAGACCATACTGGAATCCGATGCTGAAAAATTGCTGTGCCCAGACATCGAGCCGGTTTCCTTCCATATCAATATCTGGCGACAGCTCCTGTATTTGTTCAGGAGAATCCTCACTCAATACCGTCGGCTCCGCAAACACTCGCCCGATGTTTTGTTTAATGGCCTCTTCATAAGCAGGGAGTAACGTTGCCGAAGCCAAACGCTCCTTATAACTTTCAGGATCTTCGTTCGGCCATTTCGGGAGATACTTCTTGCCCTGCCGGCGCATTTCCAGCGTGCCGCCCATCAGCGCATCATTAATATCCCATGCCTCAACCATGTCGTTATAGTCGAGGTTGGGCGTTGAAATATCAGGCATGGTTTTACATCCGCAGTTGGGTGACTTTTCCAGTCGGTTTAATGATCGGGAATTGCTTCACAATGAAATACCCACCAGCATCGTTGGGATGATCGTTATCCGCCGTTTTATCCGGCTCACCGTTTTCACCCCAAACCTGTTGCTCAAGCGACTCGGTGTACACCGGGCACCGCTTTACATTCACTTTGTAGCGACGTTCACCGTTACCATTGCAGAACATGGCATTCATCGCGTTGATGCGGTCTTTCACTGGCGGGTTTGATGCATTAACTACCACATTGAAGCCAGCCTGCTTAAGCTGAGCGATATCAGTGGCACTGGCATTGCTGGATTTGCGGGAATCGCCGGAAGCGTCCGGGTAAATATAGATTTCCCTTACCTTGCGATAATCGTTCCCGTCGTACAGCCAGAACCGTTCTTTGATGATGCGGATCATGTCAGGGGTGTCGTAAGCCTTCACAATTTCATTCACCGCAAACGGAAGCCCCAGACGTAACACATGAACAACCCCGGCCATCTTCCCGACGTTGAAATCCATACCGATATACAGCGGCTCACCGGGTTGTTCTTCCTCCCGGCAGTTATTCAGCTTACGGTCAAACTGATGGTAAATCGTCCCGCTGGTCAGGTTGGTGAACTGGCCACGGAGATAAGCCTTGATCAGCTCCGGCGGGTATGACTCCATCAGCGACGGGATATAGTCCGGCGGCAGATTCTTTTCGTTGTCGAACGTCGAGGCCTGCACCAGGCCGTAGAGCGTTGAGAGCGAAGGCTTATCGCGTACAGCCTTTGCGAACTGCTGATAAACGAATTTAAACCCTTCCGGCGTCGTGGTGACGTCGATCCCGTTACGAAGACCGTCCACGTTGTAACGCATACGGGCAATGATTTTTCGCCAGGCTAACTGCGCCTTTTTGGCGGGCATTATGTCGAGCTCATCAATCAGCGCATTACCGATTTTAAAACCAACGATGGTTTGCGGTTTTTCCATTGAGCGGCAGATCGTCGTTCCGCGATACTGGCGCCCGGCGTAGAAGTGAACCTCTTTGTTCCCCTCGTTGATTTTGACATTCAGCCCCCAGTCGTAGGCTACCTCCTCAACAGTGGGATAAAAGATGTCTCGGATCTGCGGATACGTTGGCGCAAAGTAACCCTGGTTGATTTTGGGGTGTTCCCACATCCCTTTGCAGATACCACCGCAGCCGACCCACGTCTTGCCAGAACCGAAGCCGGCGACGTAGGCCTTAAACTTGTACTGCATCGCAAGGAATTTGGCCTGAGGGATGTTAAGCGTCGGTGCTATCGCCATCCTCTTCCCTCACTCGTGCATCGACTACGTTGATATTGATTGCAACTGGCGTTGGTTCGTCATCCTCCGGGTCAGCAGCCAGCTCTTTACGTAATTTTTCAACCTCCAGCTGCCGGCGCTCAATTTCAATCTGCTGCAGACGCTGGGCGAATTCACTATCAGCCAGGCCGAGACGTTTCATCACCGCCTCGTACATGCGCTCGCGGCTGATAGCGGTTATCTCAACGCCATTCTTCCCAAGCTTCACACCGGAATAGGCAAGCGCAGCATCCGGTGCCAGCTTACGTGTATCAGCGAAGTATGGCTGGCCGACGCCATCACCATTACAGCGAGGGCATTCCGGGTTAGGCGCGCTGTTATGGTCGTAACCGTAGCCACCAACATCGACGGGCTCGCGACGTTTTCGCTCAAGCGCTTCGAGTCGCTTCTCTTCGTACTCCACGGCATCACGCCATTGATACTGATGACCAAAGCCCCAGCAGTAACGACAACTCCCGCGGCGATACTGTGATAGCTGGTTGGCGTCGAACGTTGCCAGGCACCACATCTGCTCAAGCACTTCATCAGCGCTGCCAAGCGTGCGCACAATGGATGCTTTCTGCTGCTGCGCAATGGCCTGCGCAATACTAACTTTTGCTAACAGCCTTGCTCCCTGCTCATTCGCTGTCTTCTTGCTGTACCCGGCACGGATAGCGGCCTGCGTGGCGTTGTTGTCCTTCAGGTATTCCGCGACAAATAAACGTTGTTGATCGGTGAGGCCATCATTATCCACCAGCTCTTCAGCGCACTTTCCCTTTTGCGCAGTGCGCAGTTTCTTCTGCGCTGGTTTTTGCGCAGTCTGCGCAGTGGGTTTCTTGATGTATCGGCGGGCTGTAGCGTAATTCAGTCCCTGCGCTTCACACCAATCCTTCGGTGATACGCCGGTTGCGGCATGATCGGACAGGAACCGTTGCTGAAGCTCGCCCCAGTCCGGTTTTGCCATGGATTATTCCTATTTAACGTGAGGGAGAAAAAGGAATTACTGATTCTCCATAAAATATTCACTTTTATGTTTTGGAATTAAGGCTCTTCAGTTCAGGAGTTATTATGAAAAGAATTATGCTTGCTGTTTTTGTGATCTGTGGTGCACTGTCTCTTTCAGGATGTATCCTTCCCCCGGGTCCACATGGCAGCGGACTTGGTGGAGATCACTACCATGGTCCAGAGCATCATTAACCGCCTGAGGGCTTTAATTTTACAAAGATGAAAAAGGCCGCAAAATTATGCGGCCTTTGGTCACTACCAACTAGCGTATAAAGAATCTCTCAGGAGCCACCCGGGAGAGGTTCATCTATACGGCTAACTGACCTCTGCCGTTCTGGTGTGGCAGGCAGAGACGTTATGAGAGTAGTGAGTATTTTAAAATTCACCGAGATAAACAGACAATAATGTCAGTTACCCCGTGCAACTGGTAATTGGTGATTAATTGAACTGTCAGCTAAGACGATTTGTCTGATGGTCATTAGCATAGGCACTCTGTGAATGCCTGTGATAATGGGGGTCAGAGACCAGCTTAAAACCTGACCAATGTTACTTAGATCACAATCCATAGAACCACCCACCAATGCCAAAGGCTGCAGCGATCACCAGACAAGCAATTGCCGTTTTAGGCATTAACACACCGTAAAATGCAGGAGACAATCCCAGGAATAAAACCATTAGCACTGGCCACATACTAAGCAACAGGAAAAAGTAGCCATCTATACCACCGCTGCTAAACGTCACATTCACTCCAAAACTATTACCCGGACTTTCCATAGCTTGGTTGCTTCGTTGCATGACATCATACAACTGCCCCTTATACAGGAGCATTAACATTATCACAGGCACTACGTGAATGCCTGCTGTAATGCCTTAGCTTGCCTGTTCAGCGCTGGTATCAAACAGCGCCAGCGCTTCGGTCGCTTCCTGGATGGCCTTGCGGGTCTTCGAGACAATCTCACTTTCTGTGAAAACACGATCAAAGGAGTCTGCGAAAAGCTCAGACTTAAGATAACTGTCGCCTACCCAGTCAATGGCCAGCTTGGCCGCTGCGGTGTCGTAATTCACTTTCTTGATGATATCCAGGCGGATTTGCTCGGATGCGGTGATCTCTGACATGTCTTACCTCTTTGATAAATAATACATACAGAAAGACCCTGTATTAACAGGGCCTTTTATCGTCAAACTTTAGGGAACCAACGCTACAAGCCAGGTAAAGTAATGACACCCTGACTTTATACTAAAAAGTGACTCATATTAGAGCTAATGGTGATCATCCATAAAACCAGCCTGCGACACCAAGGAACATAGCTGACAGAAAACAACAAATTGCAGTTTTATGCATCAATACACCGTAAAAGGCGCAAGATATCACGACAAGAAGTACAATAAGGACAGGCCACATACTAAACAAAAGAATAGCATATGACTCTGAATTATTATAAATATTATTTTGCACTAGCATCATAATCCTTCTACGGTGTTTGAAAGCATTGCAATGATGCTAATTTTAAATTCCGACAGCGAATTTATAATAAATAGAAACCATCAAACCAACGAAAAATCACTCTTCCCCAAAAAAATCATTACCAAGAAGATTCAACTACAACCCAAATATTCAAGCCGTGTATATAACGCTGCACCGGAACACAAACAAATACACCTTCATTTAAACTTACTGACTTTATTATACTACCCGCAGGAGGAAAAACATCCCCACTCCCAGGCAACTTGTTAATTTGTTCAGTACCATATCGATAATACTCTGGAAGTTGTGGAAGTTTGCACTCAGTCATAATTAGCAGCTCATTTTATAAGAACTCAATGTAGCATACATGATGAACTAAAAAACCCACATTGCAAACAATATATTTCGTTAAAGTGAAAAACATTGCTTCGCGAGGAGATTTTTTTGTTCACAGCTTCTCTTACCCTCTAAATTCCCTAAGGTTTTACCTAATATCTTAATTTTGAAATGGTAGAAATATTATGAAAGTTACAGACGTACAATCCATGAAGCATACACTCGCTACGCTTGTTATATCCGAAATGTTATCTAAACTAACTTATGACTTTGCTCTGCCATGACAAAGTCCACTGTTCTACCCGTGAGCTCAGGGATGAGCCACTTCCTATAGTGTCAGACCATCCATTTTTTCTCAAAACCAGTAGAAAAACACCTCGAAATCTGACTAAACTCCGACATTGGCTGCCCCTGCAGCGCCCCGTCAATTTGTCGGATTTACTCCACGGTTTTTTTTATCACCTGAAGCTGCTGGGCAAAGGCTCCAAGAATCCAGCCCACCAGCGGTACACATTCCCGGCATCCAGAAGCAGGATACCTGAGAGATGTTATATCCTTCGAACATATGAGAAATGTATCGTAAGTAGTTCTATTCAAAGGTGAGTTCATCAAGCCTTAATGGTTTTCTTATAAAAGCCTTTTGGCATTCGATTATGAGTATCTGCCCCTCGCACAATGAGCAAAACACAGGAGAGGATTTACCGGAATCACCATTTCCACAGGTGAGCTCCTAACCCCATAAATAGTGCGCCCAAC
This sequence comes from Klebsiella sp. 1SOBk5mer, assembly GCF_046603115.1. Classification (NCBI taxonomy): domain Bacteria; kingdom Pseudomonadati; phylum Pseudomonadota; class Gammaproteobacteria; order Enterobacterales; family Enterobacteriaceae; genus Klebsiella; species Klebsiella sp. 1SOBk5mer. The sequence goes on from NZ_JBKIUU010000003.1 coordinate 159,542, forward strand.
CGTGTTATCTCTGATAAATTACATAAAAGACCTTGCGTTTACTTACCCGTGGACCTCAAGGATGAAGCCATTTATTTAACTCAATGAGCAGAGGTAATGCTACGGCAGTTGGCTTGCACTGCTTTGTTGTGCGCCAGAATGTCGCGCTTGGTCTGCATATCCAGCACGTCGATATCGTGGTCGGTCAAGTAGATGACCCTCACCCAGTTGCACGCCGTATCAACGACTACCGGGGCGGGTGAAGTGCTCGCGCAGCTCCCGATCAACATTGTTATCAGGCATATGGCTAACAGTCTGCTGTACATCAATGGCCCCTTTCACAACTTCCGCCTTACGTTCTGCCGCGGCGACGGTGGCGGCGGCATTCTCTTCGGTACGCTGCAGATCGGCTTTGGCTTCTGCCTTACTGGTACCGCGAGCATGACCAATACCGAACGCGCCAGCTATAGCGCCCAGGATGACGACCACCAGCCCAGCAATAATTTCGAAGCTCACTGCTGCGGCTCCTTCAGTTCTTCGGCCTTAGCTTTCAATGCTGGCTGGCGTACGTATTGCGAAAGCACCGCCAGCACCACCAGCGCAGGGCTAATCAACGCAACAATGTTTGGAGGCAGAATGTTTTTGATATCCGGCGGCAGCATCGCCCAGGCGTGCAGCGCAGCATCCGGGAACGACTGCGCCCACATGCCAACCAGCGCACCGATAGCCCCCAGCTTTACAGACCACGTTTTCAGCAGCAGGCTGGCATGGGCAACGAACTCCAGCCGGGTATATTTGCGCAGCAGTAACAGAACGAGCACAGCCACCACCACGAGCAAAGCGAAGATGATCATATTCATAGCACGCGCTCCTTAACCCAGCCGTAGAGGAAATCCTCGTTGGCTTCGCGGCCCTCCGCCAGTTCGAGGTATCTGGCGCCCTGGCTGCAGTTCAGCGCACGTAACAGAACCTGTTCCCCCTCTCTCCCGCGGGCTGAAAGATATCCCTTAAGCGCAGTGATGGTTCGGGGGCCAATTGCGCCATCCGGGATCAGATCGGGATACAACTTCCCACGCATGTTAAGGGCAGTGAGCCAGCGCTGGAAAAACTTACTTGCAACCGATGGCCCCATGTTCACGCCAGTGTCGCAAAGCTCATCTGCCAGTAACGTAGATAAACTTGCCACCTGATCGAATCGGGGGCCGGTCCAGTAATCGCTGAGCAGAATTTGCTTTGCTGTTTCCCTGGGCAGGTTTCTCATATCACCGGTGTAACCATGTGCTCGAGCTGTGGTCTGCGTGATGCCCCAGCGGGTCGGCCCGCCTTTATCCGACGGATGATCGACATAACCACCCTCTTTGCCGAGGATCCCCTCGATAGTCTTGTCTGCTGTCATTATGCTTTCACTCCGGTGATTCGTTCCCAGAAATACGTGAGCGCTACGGAACCCATAGCACCACTGATACCGGCAGTGGCCAATATCATGTAAATACTCAGGCCACCTTCAATGCTGATGAGCCCACCAATAACCCCGGTAAAAGCCGAAACCACAATCTGCGCAAAAGCATTTATCCAGCTCCATTTTGCTTTGCCCTGCTTTACATCCATCAGGAATCGGACAAGGCCGCCCCAACCAGCAATGATCAGCAGAGCCAGCCAGGTGATTCCGGCCATGCTCTCTTTGTCTTGCATATGCTTTGCCATAGGTTCACCTCCGGGTTAACGGGGTGCTGTGAGTTTGATAAGGATCAGGACCGGCGGGAGGAATACTCATCAATGGTGATTCCGGGTACCTGAAAGAAAAAAACCACCTGTGCGAGGTGGTTGGGAAATTCAATACGAGCTATGTATCAGTGGATAGTGTATGGTTGCGGACCATTCATCAGGAAATGTCATATGCAACAACGCAAAAACTCAAAAAACAATCGCAACTACCTCATCAAATGTACCTGCCCTAACTGCATCAACCAATCAGAACATAGTTACACCCGAGTCCAAAAAGGTTCTGCGCTGATGTGCCCCCACTGCAGTAAGATTTTCACTCAAGACAAACTCCCTCTAGCTTAGGCTTTACGTAATCATAGTATCGGTAAACCATCCACTGTTGTGCCCGTCTTGATTAGAAAAGTGAGTCCGTTAGCTAAATTCCGCCAAGACTGGTATAGGCCTACAGACTGAACTTTTGACGTGCAGGGCCCCAGAAGACAGCAGGCCTACCGTAATGGAAGGCCATAAGGGGTTATGCTGCATGTGGGGTGCCAGATAACGACAGGTAATTCTTCGGTCAGTCATCATGGCTCGCGCTGAGGATTCACATCTTAGTGTTTACCCCTTCGCCAGCCAGATGAAGGTATAGCTTTTTTTGATTTTTTCTTTTAGCTGTTACGAGGAAAAAAAGAAGCCCGCTGAGAGAGGCGGGCTGAAGTTGGCATTTCAAGGAGCAACGGTAAGAGCGCGCCTGATTGTCCGAGCTACCGATTTACCAGGATGCATTTGTTTTTACCGTTACGTTCTTTAAACATAGAAGGGTAACTGTAAACAGTAAACCCAACATGAATCTTAAATATGTTTAGTGGCAGTGTGGTGCCGGGTGCCTCCCGGTGAGCATGCCCCAGTCGGCATGGCCCGCGCTGCATTTACAGGTTTCTGTAACTGACTGGTCGCCCCTCCGCACAGGGGGATTCACCACATCAATACGTTATGTTGCAAACGTAGCTAGCGTCAATACACTCTGCATACATTGCTATCGAAGAGCGACTAATCACAGGCATAAAAAACCCGCAGTTTATGCGGGTTTATGACTTCGCAGCTTAGATTATCTGAATGCTGAATTCAGAGAAACTTCAGCATCCGGTTCGTGCGTAATTCTGTTTCTCAGATCCCGGCGAATTATCTCAATGGACCAGAACCACACCAGGTGTCCAAATATTTCAGAAACGTTTTCATACCATGGTAGTTCGAACAACGGTGGGGTTAGGCCCATAAGCGGAAACGAAATCATATGGACAAACAGTTGTGCGAGTGCACCAGCAAGCAAACCCTGCCACAGCTTAATTTTTGGAAACACCTCGGCAACTACACAATACCCAACCGCGAACACGATGGAGAATATGATATGTGTTACGCCTACCCAGTTAAACACATGTCCGGCGAAGGTATAGACAGCCGCATTTGGATCGGCCAGCCCTAACCAATCACGCAGAAAAATATAAGGAGGGTTAAGGAAGTTTCTGGAGCAATCAATCTGCCCGGCAGCTCGAATTAATGACTCTGGTCCACAGGCACTGGTAAACATATCGACAGGACTACGCGGTGGTAATGGTACTTCAGCACCCCATTTAACAAATGCTGAAACCACCCCAGAAATAAGCCCGATAAACAATGCAACACCATAATGCCGTCTGCGAGGTTCGGTTCGCACAAAAATATCTTTTAACGCCATAAGACCATCACTTATAAAGAATATTTACAGTTCCTTAATATTCCTTAAGTTTGGCGCATGGCATTTTGATTCAGATCACACTTTATAGCCGATTTCAGGCATTTGTTTTCAGAAACACAAAACCCTGCAGTAGCAGGGTTTATATGAATGGTTTCGTTCAGGCGTTTTATTCCACGATTTAAAATATACACGACAACTTCGGACAAAAGCAAGCACATTGCACCTAAAATGCAAAATAATGCGCCCATTTACTCAATCAGCTGTTGCTCGTTGAAACTCTTCATCTGCCCTCTTCTCTTCCCTCCAGCATAGGTCCACCAGCGCATCGCAGAAAGGTTTCCAGTTGCGCGTCCATGTTCTGATGTGCAGGTCTGGGATAAGCGTCAGAATCGCTTTATAAGCAGCAGTAGACGGCATCGCTGAAAAGCCATTCCCCGAACAGCGTTCACAGATTTTATATACCGGTGCTCCCTGCTCTTTCGTCGCTTTGCGGTCCAGAACCCGGCCAGAACCACCACAGCGGCAGCGAGCATTTATTTTCCCCTTACCGTCACAGGCTTCACATTTAGCGCTTATGCTGGCTGTTACTTCAGTCCACTTATCCCAGTCGGAAGGACGGACAGCACGGGATTTTTTAGCCCAATATGGTGCTTTGCCCCACGGATTAGAAACTTTGCGTTCCGTGGTAGTGGTTTTAATCTTTCCGTTGCCATTGCATACCCGGCAGGCACCCGTTGTTTCCGCGGACCGGGAATAATCCGCAAAAGCAAACTGCGCCAAAATCAGGCAGCAGTGCCCCAGCTCTTTACCCGCGGTTTTGCGTACGTTCTTCGGTGCAGTTTCAATCGCATACCGCGCTAGCACCTGGACGGCCAATTGCTCATCTGTCCTACTAATGCCAGTCTTTCCAAAGAACGCTGCCAGCCCGAACCTTGCCCTGCTGCTTGTCACACCAATACCAGCCATAACATCCGTACCGTTGAGGCGATCAGGTGATGTGCCTTTCACATCTTCGCCGATGTGCATACCCTGGGGGCTGAAATGTTTTAAGGATGCTTCGAGTTTCATGCTTTCAGTAACCCCTCTTTTTTCCATATAGCCAATGTTCTGATCACACCTTCAGCATGCATCAGGCGCAGTTCGTCGCGTGTGTAATCGGTGGTTCTCTTTCTGCCATCGATGAGATCGTGGCAAGCACTGCAGGCAATTGCCCCCTGAGTGTCGTCCGGCTTACATCCAGTACCGCACGTCCCTGCCAGTCGGTAATGCGCCAGCACACTGGTTTCCGGGTTGCCGTTGCAGTAACCAGGGATCCGCACTGTGCATTCGCGGCCTCGAGCCGCTTTGCGAAGGTTCGCCATACTCACCCCCACATCCTGTTGCGCCAGCGAGAGTCTGGGCGCGGCGGATTTTTGTCCTCCACCAGCTGCGCGCTGACGGTCCATGTCATAAAGTCAGGGTTTAAGCTTCGTTCAACCTTTACGCCCCGCTGACGATATCTCGCTACCAATTCTTCGGCCTGCTGCGTTGTGCATTCGAGATGGTGAAACCATGAGCGTTTCATCGGCCTCCCCCCGCGAAGCTTAAAAGCTGGTTGGCGGCGTTCTCAGCTTCCTGCAGGCTGTTGAACGAACGAGAGAGGATCCACCGCCAGAGAACATCCAGCGATGCTTTATACAGTTCCTGGAACTCGCATTCGTCCATACTGGCGAAAGAAATGCTGTGAGGGTGTTTTTTCAGCGTGCCGTCCGGCAGCTGTATGGCGTCATAGTGGCCGGCTTCAACGATGACCCACGCCCGGTAAGCATCGAAAGATTTGCAAATACTGATATAGCCGGATCGCTTCTCGGCTATTCGGTCGAGATATTGCCCGGCGGCATCAAGTAACGCCGATTCACTCCCGCCATATGCAGCAAGGTATTTGGCGTAACCTGTGATAAGCCTGCGCTCATTAGACGAAATCGCCCCGCCGGTAGGTTCCCAATATTCAAAACCGAGATTGAGTAAAGCAAAGTAACGGCGATGAAACGCCGGATTACGGACAAGTTTAAAGTCGGCCTCCAGAACGGCGCCGAGCTTGCATTTTGATTGTAGAAATTCGCTGGTCTCCTGCGTGGCAGGGATCAGTAAACCTTGTGACTGCTTTATTAAGTGCAATTGCGCCATGGTTTCTCTCCGTGGCGCAGTAGGTTAACGGTTGTTCAGGCCGTTGATTTCATATTATCAGAAGGTGGGATAACTCGGTAGCCGAGGCGATGCAGAAAACTGGTCATTGTGTTGAGATTAAATATTCCCTCGTCCTCAAGTAGCGGTCGCATAGAAGTAATCCCGCTAGCCGTGTACACCAGGGCTCGGCCAGCGGCCCTAATACTGCCCACAATTTCACCTGTAGAACGTTTAACCAGATCGTAATACTCGTCACTCTCACTGCGCATCCCTACCTCCCGGAAGCAAAATCATATACTGTGTTTTTATACAGTATAAATTAATGTTGAATCACTTACATGTGAAAATTACACGGTATGAGGGATATGATGGCAGATGAAGATCACCCTACAAGCCACTATTTTCAAAAGAGATTATCACAATTGAAAGTTTGGGAGTTTTGTTTAACTTTCATGGCTAACGGAGTGAAAAGTTTTGCGCGGTTGTCGACGGCATTTTTTGTGTATCGTATAAGCCCCTATTTACCAGTGCAAAAAAGAAAACCCGCCGAAGCGGGTTTTCTCATGCTGCCTTACCATTTCTCTCTGTCAACTTTGGCAAAATTGAAAGTAGAAGGCTATCCAGTTGTATAGTCTGGCAGTTTAGAAGAGACGACTACCACTGGGTAAGTTACATTGACGCCATACTCAAGTAGTGAGCTAACCCGCCAGGCATTAACTAACCACTTTATTATGGCTACATCGAACATTTATTTCAGAAACTTGTTATACACGAAGAACTCAGTATCTCGCACAAATCCATTACGCTCATACAACGCCTGTGCACGGATGTTATCTGTAGCGGTACTAAGCATAATAAATGCCGAATCGCTCTCCTTCGCCAGTTGCTCAGCACGTGAGATTAGTTTGTGTGCCACACCATGCTTCCGAGCTGACTCATCAACGAAAAGGTCATAAAGCAACCAAATACGTTTCATCTCAAGAGAGCAAAATAAAGGATAGAGCTGCGTAAAGCCTACCGCTTTGCCATCAACCTCGGCGTAAAAGATCACGGACTCATTAAGCTGAAGGCGCTTGAGAATAAAATCTCTGGCCTGCGAGGCATTTTCTTCAACCTCGTAGAAACGACGGTACCCGAGATACAGGGGAAGGATAGTATCCACATCATGTGGTTGAGCCTGGTAAATCTTCATACAAAAACCTCATAACTAATGAGTGTATAATTGTATTACAAATAATTTTTCCGATTTGTCCTTTTGTGGGCTTAAGTTCACTTTTCGCCCCCCCATTCTCCTGTTGGATTAATTTTTCGCCATAAAAGATAAAACCCGCCGAAGCGGGCTTTATCATGCTGCAATGTCTTTTTTCAGGCACATCTCCGGCAAATTAGCCCTCACCAGCGCCTCAGCGAATGGGGGCGGAACGGCATTGCCGCAGCGTGCAACCTGCTTATCCTTCGCATACTTCACACCGCGGTAATCCTGATCGATGATGTACCACTCCGGGAATCCCTGAGCGCGATAAAGTTCATGTGGCTGCAGCATGCGCATTCCGATGTCAACAATGCGGTAAACGATGCCCTTAATCGTCACCAATTCGCTGACGCCAAAAGAATTTAGGAACTCTTTAACTTGATCCGCACGCAGCTCATCGTAATCATTGGCCGCCAATAACGCGCTAACTTCTCCAACATGCTGACCTCCAGCAGTGATTGTCGGCATCGGTTCATCGGTTCGCTGGCCATCGCGGCAGGTTCCGCGTAGTTTTACCAGATGCGATGTCACAAGAGCGTGATGATCTACTGTAGTCACTGAGTGAGCTGGCTCATCAAGCGCAACGCCCGGACCGGTGTAGTTCCCGCCATAGTGTTTCGCCAGGAAAGCAGTTGTTACGGCAAACTTATTGCCCCCAGCTGTAACAGTACCCAACGGTTTACCAAGATTGAGAACCCGCGGCGATTGCCCCACCCGTTCGCCATACCCCATCTGAATAAGCGTGGCCGTGACTAACTGAGACTTACCCCCACCACCAGCGGTAATCGTGGCGCAAGGCTCATCTGCCCGGTGGCCAATGCTGGTGCCGAACTGGCGGGCGATAACCGGGGCAACCACACATGCTCGGGAGTGTTTTAGGATGGTATGAACTGGTTTGTTGAGTGGACGCGGTTTAGCTTGATACTGGCTACCACCATTTCCAGCCATAAATGGTGCCAGAGTAGGTACTGCCAACGCGTAACCATGAGTTTTGGTGATTGTCTGTATTGGTGAATACAACCCCTGCCCACGGAAACAATAATATTTACCGCGTGTCGTAGTGTGGTTGCATTTAACGATGAATGGGTTATCGCTATCGACCACAAATCTCTGGATACCCCGTGCTATACGCTTCAACGTGTTAACTGCAAGCGGCTTTTTGCGGTCAAATATCGATGGTGCAGGAATGGACCAGTCGATGCATTCAGCAGCTGTCCGCCATGGCGTCAATTTTCCAGCCTGCACCGCCGGTGATTTCGGATCCCCGTGAGTAGCTTCTGGCCAGACTATCGGTTTCCCGTCCCTTCGCATCACCATGAAAAAGCGCTTACGAATAGTTGGTGCACCATAGTCGCAGGCGCGCAGCTCGCGATAATCGACGTCATAGCCCAGCCCGGTAATCAAGCGCCTCGCCTGTTCGCTATCCGGCGACAACTCCAGAAACTCGCAGCATTCCAACAACGCAGGGTGATCCGCAGGAACTCCGGATGTCAGCATGCCGACGAATGCCAGGAACGTTTCGCCAACACGGTCCGGATCCGGACGCATTTCCGATGCCAGTAGTGGACCCCACGTTTTAAACTCTTCAACGTTCTCCAGCATCATTACCCGCGGACCAACATCCAGCGCCCAGCGGATAACGATCCACGCCAGCCCACGAATCGCCTTTTCAACTGGTTTAGACCCTTTCGCTTTGGAAAAGTGGCGGCAGTCCGGTGAGAACCAGGCCAAACCAACACGGCGGCCAGCGGTCGCGACCTTTGGCCTGACTTCGTAAACCGACTCGCAATAGTGCAGCGTGTCCGGGTGATTAGTAGTATGCATCGCTACAGCGTTCGGGTCATGATTAATCGCAATATCCACACTGCGCCCAATCGCCAGCTCGATGCCCGTTGAGGCGCCGCCGCCGCCAGCAAAGTTATCAACGATGATTTCGCTCTCTCTCACGCATATTTCTCCATGGCGCAGGCCAGCGAACCAGCCGCGGCGATAATTGACGGTACCGGCATTTTTTCCAGCCACATACGATTGATATGGTGCTGCAGTCGGCGCTGGTGGTGCGCCGGAAGTGTCCCGGCGTTTTCGATCTGAGAGAAGACCATACTGACTTCCGCTGGCCATACTGTTTCAGGTATATCCACCAGCAGTAAGCTTTCCAACTCCAGAAATCTCTTGGTTGTATATTCCAGAAGTGGATCGGCCATTCTTATCTCGCGTCCACTTTTGACGAACAATATCCAGTGGGTTTTGTCATTCCTTCCAGTGCGCTGAGAAATTGCTGGTTTCTCATCGGTAAGAGCTAGAATTTCGCGCACAGGGATCTGAACTTCGTTCCACTTAAAAATTAAAACGCCATGAGGCCGCAGCACGCGAAAAGCCTCTTCAAAACCTGCGCGCAGGTCATCGCGCCAGGTGTCTTTGTTCAGGCGACCGTATTTCTTACTCATCCAGGCGTTTTCGCCCACTCGTTCAAGATGCGGCGGGTCAAACACGACTATGGGGAAAGAGGCGTCAGCGAACGGCAGCGCGCGGAAGTCGGCGATAATGTCCGGGCTGATAACCAGGCTGCGCCCGTCGCACAGGGTGTGCTGCTCGGAGCGAATGTCGGCGAACAATGCACGCGGGTCCTGTTTGTCGAACCAGAACATGCGAGAGCCACAGCACATGTCGAGAATGGTTTGCTCGGTCATTTGGCACCCTCGCGCAGCCGATTGACAAAAGCGACGATCGCATCATGAAACTCAATTGCTCCTGACGTACGTTTTTCGGCTTCTTCGTAGCTGATATCAAGCCTGTCCATAACACAGTCAGTTTCAAGATAGTCAGAGCAAGCATCCAAAGAAGCGGTAATCGCATCAGCCTTAATCCCGGCCAGGTAGGCATCGGTGGCGGGGGTTTCAGGCTTAAGGGCATCCAGAACGGCGTGGATAACCTCTGTTTCGTTTTCAACCCATGACCACTCGGAGGTTTCATTCCAGTCATGATCCATTACTGCGGTTTCCCAGAATGCATCGACTGCTTCGGATGGGATTTTCTTCTGGATAAAAACATTCTTCAGCGCCACATTCTCAACAGCCAGCGCCTTAATCACCGCCGCGAACGACGCCGGGCCATCCTCGCCGCAGACTTCCATCATGGTTTTTTCCCATACGCGCTCTTCATTCAATGACGCGTCGCGTTCGGCACGTAATTTTTCGACTTCCGTAACCAACTCAGCGTTACGTTCTGCAAGCTGACTCAGTGTTAATCCGTTTTCAAATTGAGTTGCCATGAATAGCCTCCTGAACATCTAACACTCGCTGAAAAACGGGGCTGCCAAGCAGGCTGTAATTCATCCCAACAGCAACTTTCGGCACCAGGCCAAAACGCTTCATGTCAAAGTCGATGACGGCCCGCTGATCGCGGAAAAGCCCCAAACGACCATGCCGGACAACCTCGCCGGTCGCTTCTGCTTCGGAAAAATACCGTTGGACAGTAGCGCGGCTCAGGCCCAGTTTGTTCATTGCCTCGGCGGTCGTGAGGCGCCCCTGATGCCTGGTGATCCGAATCACTGCGTAGACGTACTCTCTGCGCTCAACTGCTGACAATGCTCTTGCCATACATACCTCACTTAACAACGCGCAAATGGCGCACGTTTTTGCGATAGCTGTCCCATTCAAAATTCACCCACATACCGCCGTCCATCTGGAGACGGTCAAGGATCCGCATACCCAGTGTTTCCTTCAGCGATTCATAGTTCAGGTTGGTTAGGATGCCGACAGGTCGCATGGAGGACAGCCGGCGATCGATAACCTGATTCAGGATGACTTTTTCACCGCTGCTTCCGCGCTGAATACCCACCTCATCCAGAATAAGCAGGTCCACATGACACAAATCGTCCAGCAAGGACGCCTCTGAATGCCCGCCGTCATAACATTCCCGAACACGCAGCATAAGATCCGGAATGGTTACCACCAGCACAGAGCGGCCACCAGCCAGCAGGTGATTTCCGATTGCTGCCGCCAGATGGTTTTTCCCGGTGCCCGGCGCTCCGCTGAATACGAAACTCGCAAACCCAGAGCCGAAATGCTGCGCATAACTTTTCGCCATCGAGAGCGCCCGACGCTGGCCATTCGACTCAACCTGATAGTTCGCGAATGTGCAGCCGCGGTGCAGATCCTGAATTCCTGCACGTCCAAAGATTTTCTCTGCACGTGCGCGCTGGTTTTGTTTTTCCAGTTCCTCACAGCGTTTAGGGCCTTCTTCGGCTTGCCAGGCACGCCATTCATCAACGCTGCCGAATTTTGGCTGAACGCCAGGGGGAATGAGTTTTTTCAGTCGCTCCAGTGCATTCCCGGTACCAATCATGTTTTTCATCGCTACCCCCTGAATCCCGATGGGATGGTTTTGTCAGGTTCCGAAATCTGATTGGGATCTCGTGCGCGTGGCGCCTGCTGAATCGCCCACGGTTCGCTGAAATGCATACCAGGGCCAAAAAACGTTTTCGCCTGTTTCACGTACTGCGTGTCGAGGATTCCCTCGGCTTTAACGAAAGCCGCGTAACGCACCACTCCTGCGAAGATTTCCGCCGTAGTGGTTCCATCCCTGATTCGGGCATTCCAGGCTTTGAAAGCATCTGACTTGCTGTTTCCCCCTGCCCGCTTGGGATAAACCGACCAGACCTGCTCGAAATCATTCGGGTATATTTTTTGGGGATCAGGTTTATCGCCTTCGTCCTGGTTCTGATCGTCTGGGGGTGTGGCGAAGCCATGCCCCGAACTATCTTCTTCCTGATCCTGTTCCTGCTCCTGATCCTGTTCCTGGTTAAGGAACGGTTCGAGAACCCTTTCGGAACCCTTTAGTTTTGCGATGCCGATGTGGGATATTGCCGAGGCTAAAACCCGCGCCAGCTCTGGCTTAACCGTAGATGTGTCCGGGACCTGATCAAACAAACGCAGTGCTGCAATTCCCTGGTTTGGGTTTTCAACTGAATTCCAGGTCAGAAAGTTACGAATTAGCACCCATTTCGATGACGAATCGCGCGTTGCGAAACCGTTAGCCGATAGCTCATCAAACCCTTTCGAAACCCTTTCAGGAGTCCAGGCTAAGTCTTCCGAAACATATCCATCAGGCAGCCGGAAACACCCAATCATGTTCGTGTGTTGCCCGGTGAGCAGGTACAGCGCCAGCAACCTGGCATCATCCGATACCCGGCGCATTCCATCGCTTATCCAAAATGATGTATGCACCTTGCCGTAATCACGCATAGAGACCCCGTTGTTGCTTAAACTGGTGTGTTTTCATCACCAAGCACCCACCGCAAAGCCGCTGCGTATTCGCCGCAGGCGGTTTTAAGTTGCAGGGTGATTTCCTTACGGGATTTGAGACGCGGCTTTGTGTCGCCGAGGACAGCGCGCTGGCGGCGAGCTTTCTCGTGGCCAGTTACACCCTCTGCAGCTGCCTCTAACTGTTTGACCGTTTCCCGTTGCTTTTCCGGTGGCATATCGACCAGCTGACGAGCTTGAGTGACAGTGACTTTTCCAGCCTCAACCGCCGCCTGGACGGCCTGCGTAGCATCCAGTAGAGCCACGGTTGCTTGGACCGTTTTTACGCTGCAGCCAAAAAGCAGGGCAATGTCATTTTCGTCATGACCGTATTCCATCTGCTGAACCATTTTTTTTGCCCGGCCCAGTGGGGTATCTGGTTGCGTGATCTCGTTTTCGCTGACCATGTATTTGGCCATTTGAATTGCCGAGCCGCGCTTAGCTATACCGGGTACCGGCCAGGGTTCCAGCCCCGCCCGCTTTCTCCTGGCGTTTGCTTCCTTAGCGTTCTTTACGCGCTGCCGACCTGCCACCACGCAGGTTTTCCCTGTCTCCGGGTCCTTCCACACGATAATCGGTTCGAGTACCCCAAGTTCCATGATATTGAGGATCACAGCTTCATTAAGCGGTAGGTGTACTCGTTCGTCGTAAAGCGGGTGTGTTGTATCGGTAACCAGATGTAAACTTTCCGGTTCGAAAAACAGAACATTGCTTTTGCCGCTGGCGCCGTAAGCGTCTTTCGAATTTTTAGCCATGGGCGCCCCCGTTATTGATATTCAGTTGGTGAGTGTTCATAATTTCCCCTGTGAATTGATCCAGTTAATTCGCAACGAAAGCCGTAGGTGTTGCAGCACCGCGGCTTTCACCTTTTTTGATATTCCCCATTACAGAGCTCCCAGCATTGAAGTGACAATGGCCAACAGTGGCGCTGTTAACTCCGGGTCTATGCGGAACATCTCGACTATTCCCTCGCTCAGTTCTTTCAGCTTCTGATGGCGTGGTGCCCCCATAGCAACGGCAACCTTCGCTTCGCTGGTTTCTTTTTCCAGACGAGCCAGACGGGACATAAAATTGTCTTCGGGCATCAGGCGATGGCGAAACTCCAGCGGAAGAACGGCCATGATTGCCGGAGTAAGAAGACGCACGTACTCGCGATAGCGCTCAGACTCGGCCTGGTTGTCCAGGTAGCGAAAAAGCTTCTGCCGGGCACGACTGATGTCAGAAGGAAATTCAATTTCATCCCCGCCCTGCTGCCGCCATTCTTCGATGATGTGTGCCGACACAACATCCTGACCTTCAGCTGCAGCCCAGGCGCGTACGGCTGAACGAATGCCGTCGTGATCTTCATCTCTCTGTTGATTTCGCTTTATCAGAGCGCCGGTGTTGAATCCGGTATTTTTTTGAAAGGACATTATTTGCATGATCCGGTCCCCTGTTTCGGCAAGCCGTCAGTTGGATTCGGGTAGAGATCCGGGCGAAGTTCGTGCGGGGTGACGCCGGTGATGTTGAATATCGCCAATACCCGGTCGTGAGGAACAACGCCTTTGTAGCGATTCTTCCAGCGACTTACCGACATGGGTTTGATGCCCAGTAGGGTTGCCAGATTGCTAGCTGTACCTACTTTTTTGATGGCCTTTTCTAATCCGTTCATAGTCGTCTCCGGTGAGTATACACATCAATTAAGCCTAAGACTTAATAATCAGTCAAGCCTTGGGCTAATTTAAATTTATAAGCAAAAGGCTTACTCTTCTGATATGACTGAGAAAAAATTACTTAACCCGATTCTCGTAGAGCGTCTGACAGAACTAACTCGCCGCGGGATGACAAAATCTGATATGGCCAGGGTTGCAGGGGTAACTCCGCAATCAGTAAACGGCTGGTTTAAAAAAGGCGTAATAAGCAAAAAGTCAGCGCTGGCTGTAGCTGACGCAGTTGGCGTTTCAGTACCTTGGTTGCTCGGCGAGGACGTTGATGAAAAAGACGGACTCAAACCAGACGAACAGCGGCTGTTGGAGCTATATCGCCAACTGCCGGAAGAAGAACAGCAGAACATATTGCGGATCGTGTCACTGCGGCTCAAGGAACTCGACGAGTTATACGCCAAGTACATGGGTCGGCGGATTCAATCGCAGGAATGACTTATTTGGAGTGCGAAAAGTCTCGATCTTAATAACTTCTATCGAAAGCTGCAGAAATGCAGCTTTTTTTTACAAAAATACATTTTGCATGTTGCTACGTACATATGATTAAATGCATGTACATTCACAACACGAGCAGACCCCTATGACTAACAAAATTGATAACGATGCAGATAAAGAGCCCTCAGGAAAAGCAAAAGGCGGTAAGGCAAAAGCTGCAAAAATGACTCCAGAAGAACGAAAAGAAGCTGCCAAAAAAATGGCGGCGGCTAAAAAAGAATTAGCCTCGCTACCAATAGCTGAATATGGTTCATCTGATGCCCCCCTACGCATTGGTGATGCTGAGATACAATGTTATGTACTTAGCGATGGCTCTCGTGTTCTTTCTCAAAGGGGAGTATTTTCAGGCTTGGGTATGTCTGCAGGTGCTGCTGACCGACTACTTAATTTTGTAGGCGGAGACAGGATAAAACCATTTATAAACAATGAGATACTGCCGATTATCGAAAACCCCATAAAGTTTAGACACAAAACCGGTGGAGGAGTCGCTTTTGGTTATCCTGCGACCATTTTGGCGGACATATGCGATGCAATACTCGCAGCCAGGAAGGAAGGGAAGCTTCAAAAACAACAGGAGCATTTAGCTGAGCGTGCCGAACTACTCGTCCGTGGCTTTGCCAGAGTTGGTATAGTAGCCTTAATCGATGAAGCTACGGGATATCAGAAAGCACGTGAGCGAGATGCTCTCGCAAAAATACTTGAAGCTTTTGTTGCTAAAGAATTACAACCATGGGTACACACCTTCCAACCTGATTACTATGAACAGTTGTGTCGCCTCAGAGGTGTCCCTTATCCGCCTCAAAAGAAAAACTTTCCATCTTATTTCGGTACATTAACCAATAAAATAGTTTATGACCGCCTTGCGCCAGGATTACGAGATGAACTTAAAAGTGAAGCAGCCAAGAGTAAAAGGAAGGGACGTCTTCACCAACATCTAACCCAAGAAATTGGCCATCCTAAGCTTAGAGAGCATCTATCTTCCGTCGTTACAATTATGAAATTGAGCAAGGATTACGAACATTTTGAGGACAACTTAGAAATGGTTCACCCTGAGCTACCCAAAACTGATACCTAAGTAATATTACCAACCCGGCCATCGAGCCGGGTTTTTTGTACCCATCTTACGCATCTTCTTTATCTCACTCTTTCCCAACCCCCTAATGTGACCATAGCGTCAAGACTTTATGCCCTTCCATCCCTCCATCATCAATATTAAGCCTAAAACTTACACACAGACTTCGCCTGGAGCTTGACACATATTAAGCCCCAGACTTAATATAATACCTCCAAGACGCACCACGAACCACCCAGGCATGGAGCCCACGAAGTAGCTGCCGGCGGCATACGAAACACCGGATGAGGTGGAGAGATCAACGCGCAGTAGGTTTAAACGTTCCGCTGGCCACGTAATGGCTGAGGTTGAAATGAGTAAGCAAGGCATCAGAGCCATGGTCATTTCGGCAGTAATTGGGCTCTTCATCTGGATCGCGCTCTTCAGCGCACTGAGGGGATTGTTTCTATGAATGATTTCGCACGCAAACCCGCTCGTCAGCAGGCTGTTCGCTTAAGTCCGCTGTCAGCTTTCATCCGCCGGGTGTGCTACATGCTCGCGCAAAAAGGAGACCCTTCATGAGCACGATGTTTGCCCTGGTTCTCACCGTCAGCATGCTGACGGGCGGTAATCAGGATGTCCTGCTCGGGGTTTACGACACTGAGAATGACTGCAAGGCAGCTGCAGAAGAGCAACACGTGAAAGCTGAATGTTATCCGCTGAAAGGTGTACTGGACGAGCATCCAGCCGGGTTCACGGTGCAAATGTAGGGGGAGGAATGCAGAAGAAATGCGGTTACTGCCGTAAAGCAATCGAGGGAAAACCAGTAGTAAGCACCCTGTTATATCTCCAGGGAAACCAGCTCGCACGGAAAGAAAAAGAGTACTGCTCTGAACGCTGCGCCTCTTACGACCAGATGGCGCACGAGAGCTAACGTAAACCCGCCGAAGCGGGCTGTACGTCCGGTGCCACCGACCAAAGTTACACCGGAAATTACCAAAACCAATGACAACCCTGAATGGGCGCTACCAATGGCCCGGGGGATTCTACATCCAAAATAGAGGCTATCACATGGAATATTTTTATCTGATAAAAGCAACTCAAAAATCGGGTAAAGCTGATGCCGTAATCTGGCGTACCAATAAATCAGAAGCTCGCGCCCTTCTGCAACTGGACGTCGATCTGGAAGACGCCGGGATCGAAACAGGCCGCGGCAAAGACTATCAAAAACCAATTCGCACCGATTTCCCGGTATTCAATGACCTGCCGGCGGAGGGTGTTCTCGATTACTCATGGTGCGAACGCTACCAGCTCGGCGACGATGGCCGCACCTGGGCTCTGAAGCCAGGTCAGGCGCCTGCGGATCATCACATCGATGATGCCGGAATATCCGCTGAGCCCGTTAGTGGCGAGCTGGTTGATGCCAATACTACTGGTGACGCGGCACAAGGTGAGACCGTGGAAACTTTCGGTAGCGATGAATATCAGAACGATTCAAGCGCGCTTTTTAACGTGGCAGAACTCCCCTTTCGCACTCAGTTGCTGGCGCAGTATATGGCCGAAGAACGCCACGTTTATCATATCAGCATGCCTCACCGGCAGGAGCTGTCAGTTCTTGAAATGGACACTGATAACGCAGCCGTCCAGGATCTGATTCTGGCCGCCGAGAATATCCCTGAAATCAAAAAATACGATATGCCGGCGCTCTGGAAATTCACCAGTGCCAATAAAAAAGTCTTCCCCGAAGGGAAACGGCATGAGCTCGGCAAGCGTATCCAGTTTGCAAAGCTGTGGTTTGCCACGAACGCGCTCGACCGCGGTATTCTCACCAGGGAATGGGCTGCCGGTAACTGCATTTCTTCGGTTTTGAAAACTGATGCAGGAACGAATGCTGGCGGCGGTAATAAAACCGATCGCAACCCTGACTACACCCATACCCTTGATACGCTCGATGTAGAAATAGCTCTGGCCACAATGCCAATGGATTTCGATATCTACAATTTCCCCGCATCAATTCACCGCCGGGCCAAAGAGATCGTCCAGAAGAAAGAAAGTCCGTTCAAGGAATGGTCGGCGGCGCTGCGCAAGGTTGCAGGCATCCTGGATTATTCCCGCGCCGCGATTTTTGCCCTTATTCGTGGCGCCACCAGCGACATTCATCATTTTCCGGTAAGTCTGCAGACCTACATCAATGCGAACCTGACCGAGCATAAGCATGACACCCCTTCTGCTGAGACGCTTGAGAAAGCTGGTCATGTTTCATCTGCCGCCGTCACTCTGGACGCTGTGAAAAAGGCTATCGATGGAGATGAAGGTGTGCCTGACCTGGAAACTCTCCCAACTGACTTTCAGGTAATTGGCACCGAACTGGTGAAAGAAGATCAAAAGAAACGCCCTGACGCTAATCAGGTTCTGGCCGCCGAACGCGGCGAATATGTCGAAGGTATCAGTGACCCCACGGATCCAAAGTGGATAATCGAAGACCTGACCAACCCCAAACAGCCTGAAGTTTCAAACATGGGCAATGGTGTTTTTTCGATTGATGGTCTGATGGATAGCCAGACATCACCAACACCAGCACTTTCTATCGTGGACCAGGCGCGCCAGCGCGCTGCAGAAGAAAAATTACATCCAGCTAATTCCAGGGAAACCACCAGCGATGTGCAGATGGAAACGGCTCAGCCGGTCGAAGACGAAAATGATAATGCGGTATCAGCAGGCGAAGGCGCTGATGAGCCTCCTGCGCAAACAACTGCCGTGAACATGAGCAAAATACTGGCTGAACGCTGCCCGGTTCTTACCACCGAAGTGCTGAAAAGCCGGGTTTCCGAGAGTGCTCATAGCGATGAAGAGGAAGTGGCTGAACAAGCAGCGCCAGCATGGCCGGAGTATTTCGAGCCTGGTCGATATGAAGGCGTGCCAAATGAGATCTACCACGCCGCTAACGGTATCAGCTCCACGATGGTTAAAGATGCACGGGTATCGCTGATGTATTTCGAGGCGCGCCACGTATCCAAAACCATCCAGAAGGTGCGCTCTCCTGTTTTGGATATGGGCAATCTGGTGCATGCACTGGCGCTGCAGCCTGATCAGCTGGAAAAAGAATTCAGTATCGAGCCGGAAATTCCGGAAGTCGCCTTCACCACGACGGCGACGATCCGCGCATTTATCGATGAATACAACAATGGGCTTCCGGTTTTGCTCAGCGCAGATGACATCAAGAGATTCCTGGAGGAATACAACGCCACCCTGCCCGCTCCTGTACCGCTGGGCGGCGACAAAGATGCAATTGGCATTGCGTATCTGGAATTACCTGACGAGTTCAAGCGAATCGTTGGTGACGATAAAAACTTTACCGCGTCAGCAATGAAAGCCTGCATCAAAGAATACAACGCCACCCTGCCAGCGACTGTTAAAACCAGCGGCAGCCGTGATGCCATGTTGGAACAACTGGCGATTATCAATCCTGACATGGTTGCTCAGGAAGCGCAGAAGGCGCAGCCGCTGAAAGTATCGGGTACTAAGGCGGATCTGATTCAGGCCGTGAAATCGGTTAAACCGGATGCCGTGTTTGCCGATGAGTTGCTGGATGCATGGCGCGAAAACCCTGAAGGAAAAGTGCTGGTTACCCGCCAGCAGCTGGCTACGGCACTGGCCATTCAGAAAGCACTGTTGAACCACCCGACTGCCGGCAAGTTGTTGACGCACCCGAGCCGAGCCGTCGAGGTGAGTTATTTCGGCATTGATGAGGAAACCGGGCTGGAAGTTCGTGTGCGTCCTGACCTTGAGATAGACATGGGCGGCCTTCGCATCGGAGCGGACCTGAAAACCATCAGTATGTGGAACATCAAGCAGGAAGGCCTGCGCGCGAAGCTGCACAGGGAAATCATCGAGCGCGACTACCACCTGAGCGCGGCTATGTACTGCGAAACCGCAGCCCTTGACCAGTTCTTCTGGATATTCGTTAACAAAGACGAGAACTACCACTGGATCGCCATCATCGAGGCATCCGAAGAACTACTGGAACTCGGCATGCTGGAATACCGCAAAGCTATGCGCGCCATTGCGAACGGTTTCGACACTGGCGACTGGCCTGCGCCGATTACCGAAGACTACACCGAAGAGCTTAACGATTTTGATGTGCGCCGCCTCGAAGCGCTGCGCGTACAGGCATAAGGGGGAATAACAATGTCCAATTTAGTCGCAACTACTGAAAACCAGACCCAGAAGATCGACAACGTTTCTATCCTGACGAACGGTGAATTGTTCAACCGCCTGCGCACGCTCTCGGAAGTAATGGCCAATAGTGGAAACTTCGTGCCTGAGCATTATCGTGGGAAACCAGATGCGTGCATGGCTGTAGTGATGCAGGCAGCGCGTTGGGGTATGGATCCGTTTGCAGTGGCACAGAAAACCTTCATCGTGGGTAACTCAGGTGTGCTTGGCTATGAGGCTCAACTGGTGAATGCGGTAATTAACACCATGGCTCCAACCAAAGACCGGATCCATTTTGAATGGTTTGGTGCATGGGAAAATATCGTTGGTCGCTTTATTAAAAAAACCAGCGGCAAAGGTAACGACTACATCGCGCCGGGCTGGGATTTGCAAGATGAAGCTGGCGTGGGCGTCCGCGCCTGGGCAACCCTCAAAGGAGAATCAGAACCTCGCGAGCTTGTGCTGATGCTTTCGCAGGCACAAGTCCGCAACTCTACACTGTGGGCGAGCGACCCCCGTCAGCAACTGGCCTATCTCGCCGTTAAACGTTGGGCGCGACTGTACTGCCCGGATGTGATCCTCGGGGTCTATACCGCCGATGAAATTGACGAACGCGAAGAAAGGGTTATCAACCCGGCGCAGGCAGAAAAAGTCTCGCTGAATGAAATAACACACTCCGTTGGCGATTCCACCAGCACGCAAGAGCCTGCATCTAACGTTGACTCTGTTGCTGACGAACTCCGAGACCGGATTGATACAGCTGACTCAGTGGATCAGGCCAAAGCCATTCGTGTAGACATCGAATCACAGAAAGCTCTGCTGGGTACTGCTTTGTATACCGAACTGAAGAGTAAGGCAGTGAAACGCTACTACCTTGTTGATGCAAAGAACAAAGTTGAGGCCGCCATAAATTCACTCCCTAACCCGGGGGATCCGGAGGCAGAAGCATTATTCGCGAAGGCAGAAAGCACCCTGACCTCATCGCGCCGCCACCTCGGTGATGAACTGTATGACCAGTTCCGCATCACCCTGGACGACATGAAACCGGAATACGTGGGCTAAGGGAGGCGGGAGGGTTCGCCCTCCCGGTAACGATATGAGCAAATCACTGAATGCACGTTGCATCCGTCGCTGGGAAGTTGAGTTCAAAGGGCGCTGCGATTCAAAATTTAGCACTGTCTGGCGTAAGCGCGATCTGCGTGGGTATATCCGCGAAGCTGCGCTCACCACGGCTAACTGCATGGTTGAACGAATGGCAGAAGATAACGCCCGAGCTGATTTTGGTATTAAGGGTTGGTCGTCGGTTTTCTCAGACTGGTACGACGAACGTCGGGAGCACTATCGCAAAGACGCAAAGCTCATTCTTGATGCGTTTGCCTGCAACGAAGCTATTGATGAAGAAATTCAGAACGAGCTGGAGGCCTGGAATGACTGATATCGCCACCTTCACTAATGAGCAATTAATCGCCGTGTGCCGTGCTGACGTGGCGGAAATGTCGAAGTTTTTAAAAGAGGGTGAATTCAGCAATCCGTCCCGCGCAGCCATGTATTTGCGTATTACTGAAATCGCATTGGCTGCGCTGATGGGGGAGTTCTCATTTGCTCGCAATCAGGTTCGCCGCGAACACGCTAAATGGTCGCATGCCACCTTCGGCAATGTTGGTCCGGCTGGCCCACTGAAACACCTCAGCATAGAAGCGCTTGAAGCTGCCGCGGAACCTAACGACCACAGCGAATGGGCTGATATGCAGTTCCTGATGTGGGATGCCCAGCGCAGAGCGGGAATCACTGACGAGCAGATTACCCAGGCGATGATCGATAAGCTCGCGGTAAATAAGGCGCGCCAGTGGCCCGAGCCAAAGGACGGGGAACCTCGGATGCATTTACGAAGCGAAGACGAATCACTCAACGCCAGGCGCCGCCGTAATCGTGAATCAAATGCGCGCGCTCGCGAACGTGAAACGCCCGCACAACGCAAAGCCAGACTGGCGAAAAACAGATTGAGAATGGCTCTTCGTCGTAAGGGAGGTGCCAAATGAGCCTGAAACACCGCCTGCCCGAGCTGGAAGCCAGCATCGACCCGGCAGCATTGCGCGCAGCCGCCGACGAATATTCGGATCTGCTTCTGACTTTGTGCTTGTGCATGAAGATGGCCGGCCCCACCCGGGCTAACGTGCGCGCCTGCGCCACCGAGCTTAAAAAGCGCCTGACTACCTGGCACAGCCATAAAGAGCTCAATGCAATTCTGTCCAGTTGGGATCCCGTTGGCTATGTTCTCGGCCTCCGCCGGGAAGCGAACGACAACGCGCGCGCAGCTGGCGATCCAGTTGATGTTTTTGTGTGAGGTGAATATGCGACTGATTAACCGAAGCAAGCAATCACCGCTGGGCCGCCAGGCGTGCGATGCGGCACTGGCAAAACACGTTGAGCTTTATGGAGCCTACGGGCGACAGAAAACGAAAAGAACTTATACGGTGGTGGTTCAAGGCTCAAAGATCACTGTAGAAGTTGTTAACAGAAAAAGTAGCTATGTGGCCACAGCCATGAGCTGCGCGCGCCGGCTACACCATCTGCCTGGACAAAGTAACTAAGGGGTTTTTATGACTAATACATCTCATAAATCAGATGAAATTTTGATAACCGATGACGTTCTGTCCAGATACAAAATATCGCGCAGCACACTCTATTTCTGGAGCACCCCATCCCGGATGCCCTCTTACTTTGCTCAGCCATTCCCGCAGCCTAAAATAAATGGCAGCCCTAAAAGGTGGAGACTTTCAGACCTGCTGGCCTGGGAAGATAACGTGGGGATCAAACCAGAGGCTGACCAACCAGCTTCTCAAGGTGATCCTGCCAAACAGCAAGCCAGTGACGCTGATCATCCAGATAATCATGCAGGTTATAACGTGCCATGACACCTGCCATATGATGGCCAAGCAGTTTTTCCACAACATGTGGCGGCGCACCTAATTCAGAAAGGCGTGTCGCCACTGTTCGTCTGAGGTCATGGAGAGACCAGGGCTTCATGCCTGTTTTAGCTATAATCTGAGCAGAAAACAGAGCGACGTTTGGTTGTAGTGGCGGTCTGTCATCTTCTGGCCCCCTGTAACGTGACAGTGTCACAACATGTTTTGAAACTGACATTTCCTTCTCTGCTAACATCATTCTTACTACTGCCTCGGGAAGTGCCCTTCTGACCGATTTCCCGGTTTTATAATCGCTTGCCGGAATGGTCCACGTTTGCTCATGGAAATCAAACCACTCCCATCTTGCTGTTCTGATCTCTGTACTCCGGCAGCCAGTCATGATGAGAAACTTCATTATCAGCTGTTGTCGGTACTTCATTTCAGGAAGGATGTTCCAAACTGTTTTGATTTCCTCATCACTCAACCTGCGATCTTTTACGGATGCTGTGAGACCTACGTCAGAGCGCCTAAGGCTCTCAATCGGGTTCACATTAATTACCCCTCGATTGGAGCAGAAACGGAACGTACGCTGCATCAGCCCCAGCATCTGACCAGTGACAACTCTTCGCCCCATGCCATCAAAAAGGTTAAGCCAGTGCGCTTTAGTGGTCTGATCAACAATCATGTTCCCCAGCACAGGCGCTATATGGTTATTGAAGTCCCGCCGGTTAACCTTGATTTTCACAAGACCTTCAGGGATGCAGTAATACTTTTCCCAGTAATCGAAAGCCTCTTTAACGGTGAGTGCTTCGACTTTTTTCTGTTTCTCCAGAACTGTTTGCCGTCTCGGATCGAGTCCTTCTGTCAACCAGGCCCTGAACTGCTGTCTACGTTCGCGAGCTTGAGATAAGGAGGTGGTTGGATAATCGCCAATCGTTAGCTGAGCGGCTTTCCCGTTCCATCTGTAGCGGTAAAAGAATGTTATACTGCCGGAAGTAGACAACCGGACATTCAGACCATGAGTGTCCGATATGACCTCGATCTGGTCTCTCTTTTTGCCAAGAGCTTTTCTTAATTTTGTGTCGGTAAGCAATGTGTACACTCCGGAAGACGATATACACATCAGTGTACACATTTTACTTAAATTGATAACCTTCAAATCAATGCAGAACACACAAAATTAAAGCACTCTATGCTGTCAAGGTGTTGGTATTAGTGGGATTTTTGAAAAGACTTAAAGCATGACTAACAAACTTAAAACGGATTCATATGCCCTACGATAGCGTTTATCTGGAAAAGCGTCCGCCCGGCGCGCTGCGCACCGTATGGCGTAAATTCTATGGCGACACCACGGCGATGATCGGCCTGTACGGCTGCGCGGGGCTGCTGCTGCTTTGCGTCTTCGGCGGCTGGTTCGCCCCCTACGGCATCGACCAGCAGTTCCTCGGCTACCAGCTGCTGCCGCCATCGTGGTCGCGCTATGGGGAAGTCTCTTTCTTCCTCGGAACCGATGACCTGGGGCGCGATGTGCTCAGCCGACTGCTGAGCGGCGCGGCGCCGACCGTCGGCGGCGCTTTTGTCGTCACCCTCGGCGCCACGCTGTTTGGCCTGGTGCTGGGCGTCATTGCCGGATCGACCCACGGCCTGCGCTCGGCGGTGATGAACCATATCCTCGATACCCTGCTCTCCATCCCCTCGCTGCTGCTGGCGATCATCGTCGTCGCCTTTGCCGGGCCGCACCTCAGCCATGCGATGTTTGCCGTCTGGCTGGCGCTGCTGCCGCGCATGGTGCGCTCCGTCTACAGCATGGTCCACGATGAGCTGGAGAAAGAGTACATTATCGCCGCCCGCCTCGACGGCGCGTCGACGCTGAATATTCTGCTGTTCGCCATCCTGCCCAATATCGCCTCCGGCCTGGTGACCGAGATCACCCGCGCCCTGTCGATGGCTATTCTGGATATCGCCGCGCTGGGCTTTCTTGACCTCGGCGCTCAGTTGCCTTCGCCGGAATGGGGAGCGATGCTGGGCGATGCGCTGGAGCTTATCTATGTTGCGCCGTGGACCGTGATGCTGCCCGGGGCCGCGATTATGCTCAGCGTACTGCTGGTCAACCTGCTGGGCGACGGTATTCGCCGGGCGATCATTGCCGGGGTAGAATAATGCCGTTACTCGATATTCGTCACTTAACCATCGAATTTAAAACCAACGAAGGCTGGGTAAAAGCCGTCGACCGCGTCAGCCTGACCCTGACCGAAGGCGAAATCCGTGGCCTGGTGGGGGAATCCGGCTCCGGGAAGAGCCTGATCGCCAAAGCTATCTGCGGCGTGACAAAAGACAACTGGCGGGTCACGGCCGACCGCATGCGTTTCGACGACATCGATCTGCTGCGGCTGTCGAACCGCGAGCGCCGGAAACTGATCGGCCACAACGTGTCGATGATATTCCAGGAGCCCCAGTCGTGCCTCGACCCCTCTGAGCGCATCGGCCAGCAGCTGATCCAGAGTATCCCTGGCTGGACCTACAAGGGCCGCTGGTGGCAGCGGCTGGGCTGGCGTAAACGTCGGGCCATCGAGCTGTTGCACCGCGTCGGGATTAAAGATCACAAAGACGCCATGCGCAGCTTCCCCTATCAGCTGACCGAAGGCGAGTGCCAGAAGGTGATGATTGCCATCGCCCTGGCCAACCAGCCGCGCCTGCTGATCGCCGATGAACCGACTAACGCTATGGAGCCCACGACGCAGGCGCAGATTATCCGCCTGCTGACGCGGCTCAACCAGAACAACAACACCACCATTTTGCTGATCAGCCACGATCTGCAGATGCTCAGCAAATGGGCGGATAAAATCAACGTCATGTACTGCGGGCAGACGGTGGAGAGCGGGCCCAGCGAAGAGCTGATCACCCTGCCGCATCATCCCTACACCCAGGCGTTAATCCGCGCGATCCCGGATTTTGGC
The DNA here is from genome assembly GCF_046603115.1 of Klebsiella sp. 1SOBk5mer. Taxonomy (NCBI): domain Bacteria; kingdom Pseudomonadati; phylum Pseudomonadota; class Gammaproteobacteria; order Enterobacterales; family Enterobacteriaceae; genus Klebsiella; species Klebsiella sp. 1SOBk5mer. Next base: position 185,011 of record NZ_JBKIUU010000003.1, read on the forward strand.
AGCGCAATGCCGCATAAAAGCCGTCTCAACACCCTGCCGGGGGCGATACCGCTGCTGGAGCAGCTGCCCATCGGCTGTCGGCTGGGGCCGCGCTGTCCGTACGCCCAGCGCGAGTGTATTGAAACCCCGCGTCTTACCGGGGCGCGCAATCACCTGTACGCCTGTCATTTCCCGCTGAACATGGAGAAAGAGTGAAATGGTCGAAACATTGCTGGAAGTGCGCCAACTCAGTAAGACCTTTCGCTATCGCACCGGCTGGTTTCACCGCCAGACGGTGGAGGCGGTTAAGCCGCTGAGCTTTACCCTGCGCGAACGGCAGACGCTGGCGATTATCGGCGAGAATGGCTCCGGAAAATCCACCCTCGCGAAGATGCTGGCGGGCATGGTGGAGCCCACCAGCGGCGAGGTGCTGATCGATGACCATCCGCTGACCTTCGGGGATTACTCCTACCGCAGCCAGAAGATTCGCATGATCTTTCAGGATCCGTCGACGTCGCTAAACCCACGCCAGCGCATCTCGCAGATCCTCGATTTTCCGCTGCGGCTGAATACCGACCTTGACGCCGAAGCGCGGCAGAAACAGATCATCGACACCCTGCGCATGGTCGGCCTGCTGCCGGACCACGTCAGCTACTATCCCCATATGCTGGCCCCGGGTCAGAAGCAGCGTCTTGGCCTCGCCCGGGCGCTGATCCTGCGCCCGAAGGTCATCGTCTGCGATGAGGCGCTGGCCTCGCTGGATATGTCGATGCGTTCCCAGCTCATCAACCTGATGCTGGAGCTGCAGGAGAAACAGGGCATCTCTTACATCTATGTCACCCAGCACCTGGGAATGATGAAGCACATCAGCGATCAGGTGCTGGTGATGCATAACGGGGAAGTGGTTGAGCGCGGCAGCACCGCCGATGTGCTGGCCTCACCGCTGCATGACCTGACCCGACGCCTGATCGCCGGCCACTTCGGTGAGGCTCTCACCGCTGACGCCTGGCGCAAAGACGGCAAATAGCGCCGTCTCATTCACCTCGCCCGCAGACCTCACGCCGGCGCGTGGCCAGCGGTTCGCTTAAGGATGGCCACCGCGCTGGCGATGTCCGGCGCCAGCCAGCGATCGTCCTCCCAGCCAGGCACGCTTTCGCGCAGCAAGTCTCGCGCCCGGCTCGTGCCCGCCGCCAACTTCTGCGGCTCGTAAAAATCGAGCCCCTGGGCGGCGAGTAAATATTCGATGCCCAGGATCTGATAGAGGTTGCCCAGCAGGCGCTGCAGTTTCAGCGCTGCGCCGGTGCCCAGGCTTAAATGATCCTCCTGCAGACCCGAGGTAACAAAATTATCCAGCACCGCCGGCTGCGCCAGCTGCTTGTTTTCAGCGCACAACGACGCGGCGACGTACTGGGCAATCATCATGCCTGAATTCACGCCCGGTCGGGCGACCAGGAACGCCGGCAACCCGCTCACCAGAGGATTCACCAGCCGGTCAAGGCGTCGTTCAGCGATGGCGCCCAGCTCAGCCATGGCAATGGCCAGCAAATCGCAGGCCATCGCCACCGATTCGCCGTGCGGATGCGCCTGGGAGACCACCCGCCACTGCTCAACGGTTCCCAGGATCAGCGGATTATCAGTACAGGCGTTGAGTTCGATATTTATCTGCGTCTGCGCGTGGCTAAACTGATCGCGGCAGGCGCCATGCACCTGAGGCATCGAGCGAAGGCTTAGCGCATCCTGGGTGCGAAGTCCTTCACTTTCGGCCAGCAGACGGCTGTCCGCCAGCAGCTCACGCAGCCGCTGGCCGCTGGTCTGGATCCCGGGGCTGGCTTTCAGCGCCAGGATCTCGGCATCGAATGCCACAAGCTGGCCGCGCAGCGCTTCAAAGCTCATCGCGCCGGTTACATCGGCCCAGTTCATTAAGCGCTCGGCGTCGTCTAACGCCAGACAGGCGAGACCGGTCATGCACGGCGTACCGTTGACCAGGCTCAGCCCCTCTTTCGCTCCCGGCGCGATGGGCTGCAGATCTAGCTGCGACAGGACCTCTGCCGCTGGCCACGCTCGCCCCTGCCAGAGCACATCGCCAATCCCCATCAGGGCCAGGCCAATGTGCGCCATATGCGTTAAATAGCCAACTGACCCCTGGGAGGGCACCTGAGGGGTGACGCCATGCTGCAAAAACGCCAACAGCTGCTGCACTATCCCGGCGGAGATCCCGGATTTACCGTGGCTGAAATTGGCCACCGCGGCGCACATAATTGCCCGGGTTGGGGCGACCTCCAGCAACGGTCCCACCCCGCAGGCGTGGCTGAGCAACGTATTGCGCGACAGCTGGTGTAGCTGCGCTTCCGGCAGCGTAATATTGCACAGCGCCCCCAGCCCGGTGTTGATCCCATAGGCTACCTGGCCGGCTTTAACGATATGCTGGACAATCGCCCGCCCTTGCGCGATACGCGACCAGGCGCTGTCGCTGAGGCTCAAGGTCGCCTCGCCCCGGGCAACGCAAGCCACCTCCTGCCAGCGTATCGGCGCATCGCCCCACTGGATCATTTTCATACGACCTGTCCTGGCTGTTGGTGGCTGGAGATAAATTGCTTGAAGCGCGCGGACCCCTGGCTGCCAAACAGCGCCTCTGGCGCACCGTCGCAGTCAATCGTCCCCTGGTGCATAAAGACCACCCGGTTGGAAACATGGCGGGCGAATCCCAGCTCGTGGGTGACCACCAGCATCGTCCGTCCCTCCTCCGCCAGGCTGCGCATCACCTTTAGCACCTCGCCGACCAGTTCGGGATCCAGCGCTGAGGTAGGTTCATCAAAGAGCATGACGTCCGGCTCCATGGCCAGCGCGCGGGCTATCGCCACACGCTGCTGCTGGCCGCCGGAGAGCTGCGCAGGATAGAAATCCTTTCGGTTCAACATCCCCACTCGCTCCAGCAACTGCTCAGCCTGTTCAATGCAGGTCCGTTTGTCCCGTTTGAGCACATAATGCGGCCCCTCAATGACATTCTGCAGAACCGTCATATGCGACCAGAGGTTAAAACTTTGGAAGACCATCCCCAACCGCGAGCGCAGGCGCTCTATCTGCCGGGGGTTCGCCGCCAGCCGATGCCCGCGGGCATGATGCTTCATTTCAATCGTCTCGCCGCCGACGCTGACCACTCCGGCATCGGGCGTTTCCAGCAGGTTAATGCAGCGCAGCAGCGTACTTTTACCGGAGCCGCTGGCGCCGAGGATCGAAATGACATCGCCCTGCTGCGCCTGAATGGTGATCCCCTTCAGAACATCCAGGGAGCCAAAGGACTTATGAATATCGCTGACCGATAAGGTCACCGGACGTGAATCGAGCATCTTACTCTCCTTTGGTTATCGGCTTGAGCGACACGGTCGCCGGATTTTGCCGGGTATGCGGGGTTAAACGCCGTTCAAGCAGGGCGTACAGCTGCACAATGATGAAATTGAGCAGCAGGTAGATGGCCGCCGCGCAGAGGAATACCTCCATCGTCCGGTAGGTACGCTGAATAATCTGTTGGGCCACCCCAGTGACGTCCCAGACGGTCACCAGGCTTGCCAGCGCCGTCGACTTGACCAATAAAATGGCCTCCGTGGAGTAGGCTGGCAGCGCATAGCGCAGCATCACCGGGGCAATGATCCGCCGCAGCAGCAGCCAGCGCGACATACCGCAAGCCTGGCCGGCTTCAATCTGGCCCGGGGGTATCGCCAGCAACCCGCCGCGCAGAATTTCCGCGGTATAGGCCGCCGTACAGAGCGCCAGCGCCAGAACGGCGCAGATAAAGGGTTCGCGCAGCAGCGGCCACAGGAAACTGTGGCGGATCACCCCAAACTGACCCAGCCCGTAATAAATGAGAAACAACTGGATCAGCAATGGCGAACCGCGAAAGATCAGGATATAGCCTTTGGCGAAACCGCTTGCCAGCGGCCAGCGGCTCATTCGCAGCGCCAGAACGCCAAGAGCCAACACGCCGCCGAGCAAAAAAGAGCAGATAAAGAGTCCCAGCGTCACCGGCAGCGCCGCGCCGAGCTTCAACAACGTCTCACCGAGAAAGGCAAAATCGATAATCATATGGGCTCCTTACGCCTGCGCGGCGCTGCGACGCAGCCAGGCGCGGTTCAGACGGCTCTCCGCCCGGGTAAACGCGCGGTTAGAGAGCAGCGTCAGGATCAAATAGCAGCCGCCGCCGATGAGATAGAACAGGAAATAATCGCGGGTAGAGCCAGCGGCAATCTGGCTGGCGCGCATCAGTTCAACCATCCCGGTCACCGATACCAGCGCCGAGTCTTTGAGGCTCATTTGCCAGACGTTGGACAAACCCGGCAGCGAATAACGGACAATCTGCGGCAACAGGATGCGCTGCAGGATCCGCCAGCGCGGCATGCCAATGGCGGAAGCCGCCTCCACTTCACCGGGCATCAGCGCCAGACGAGCAGCACGGTAGACTTCCGCCTGATACGAGGAGGAGATCAAGCCAATCGCCAGAGCGCCAATCAGAAATGGCGGAACCTCAATAAAGCCGTCTGCGCCAAACAGGCGCCCCAGCCATGAAATCATCCCTGAGCCGCCAAAATAAAACAGATAGATCACCAGTAATTCAGGGATACCGCGGAATACCACCGACCAGGCGGCGCCGAACCAGCGCGCTGGCGCGTGGCGGGACAGCTTCGCGGCGGCGATAACGCCGCCCACCCCCGCACCGACGGCCAGCGCCGCGAGCGACAGCAGCAACGTAGTCAGCGTTGCGCTGAGGATCAGCGTCCCCCACCCGTTTTCACCCAAACTCAGAAGATTTAACATGGTTGCCTCGCTCAGGGAGTCACGTCGCTTTTAAACCATTTCTCACTCAGTTTTTTTACCGTCCCATCGGCCAGCGCCGCCTGAATGGCGCTATCCAGTTTCGCTTTGAGTTCGGTATCGGCGAGGCGCACGCCCATCGCCTCACCGCCTCCCCAGATTGGGCCGCTCATCAGCGGACCGCTCAATGCCAGATTGCTATTCTCCGGGCGCGACAGGGTGGTGTTGGCAAAGGTAATATCATCAAACACCGCGTCGATGCGCTCAGCCTGCAGGTCGAGGATCGCATCCGCTGAGTTGTTATATTCCCGGACGTCAGCGATATCCTTGAAATACTTATCAATAAACGGGGTGTACACGGTGCCGGACGCGATGCCGATGGTTTTCCCTTTCAACGCCGCGCGCAGCGGCGCAATCGCCGCCTGAATCTCTTTCTCATTATCATGAAGCTTGACCGCCGGCGAAGGCGGTAGCAGCGACCCTTTTACCGCAATGAAAGAGGCCGGCGTGGCTGCGTATGCCTGGGTAAACGCCACGACCTTCGAGCGCTCTGGGGTGACGACGATAGCATCCATGATCACGTCATATTTTCCGGCGTTAAGTCCGGCAATCATGCCATCCCAGTTCTGCACCACCAGTTTGCATTCGATCTGCATCCGCTGGCATAAATTCGCCATAAGCTCGGGCTCGAAACCGCTGAGCTTCCCGCCGGGAAGCGTCAGATTCCAGGGTTCATAGCCGCCTTCCGTAGCGATGGTGATCGATTTCCACTCTTTAGCGTATGTTGAGCCACCAGACAGCAGTAGCCCCGAAAACAGGGTGACCAGGCAGGCCTGGCGGAAAGTAATACGCTGTTGCATTTTCATTCTCCCGATCGCGTTTTGTCATGATGGCTCTGGTCAAGGCGATAAGATAATTCGCAGATGACTGCTCATGTATATACAAGCATTGACAAACCCGCACACGCGCTCAATGATGGATTTGTGAGCCCTGTTGTAAATAATTTGTAAGAACATTGAGACAAGCGTGTAACGAATACTATCCACTTCCGACTTCCGCCGAGCAAACAATGATCACCTATTTTGATTACGCTACCTTGCCCGTCACGCCATGGAAGAACGGCGCCGGCGCCACCCGGGAAATTATCGCCGTTCCTTCCGTAGATGCGCCTTTTCTCTGGCGCGCGAGCATTGCCACCCTGCAGGACGATGGCCCATTCTCCCCTTTTCCCGGCATCGATCGGACGATCGTCCTGCTGGCGGGGCAACCGCTACGGCTGCGCGGGGAGAAGATCGACCATCCGCTGGCGCGCTGGCAGCCGTGGGCGTTTCCCGGCGAATGGGCGCTGTCCAGCGTCGGGATCGTTGAGCCTGGACTGGACTTCAATGTCATGACCCAGCGCGGGCGAGCCCTCGCGCAGGTTGAAGTGGTGAGCGACCGGCAGCGACCGGCCACTAACGGGGTTGCTTATGTGCTGCAGGATGAATGGGATCTGGCCGGACGGCGCTGCGCCGTCGGCAGCGGTCTCTGCTGGCACGGCGACGCTCCGGGCGAGTTGCGGCCTCTCAGCGCCGATGGGCGTCTGCTGCTGGCGGCGATTGCGCTCAAATAGTCAGCAGAGAAAAATGGTATACTTGAGCCATCGCGATCGGCTTTTGCCCCGCGCGGCGCGGGCCGGCTGAAAAATATCGTGACACAAGGGGTCGTCAGTGGGATATAATTCCCGGCTAAATTTGAGTTATTTTGAAATAACAATGTTAACGTTATGATTGTTAAAGTAAAAATAAGCAATAACGATAAGGATTAAAGCTATGGGTTTTCTTTCCGGTAAGCGCATTTTGATCACTGGCGTCGCCAGCAAACTGTCCATCGCCTACGGTATTGCGCAGGCAATGCACCGCGAAGGCGCGGAACTGGCATTCACCTATCAGAATGAAAAACTGAAAGGTCGCGTTGAAGAGTTTGCTGCCGCGCTGGGTTCTGACATTGTGCTGCCGTGCGACGTTGCTGAAGATGAGAGCATCACCGCGCTGTTCACCGAGCTGGAAAAAGTCTGGCCAAAATTCGATGGTTTCGTCCACTCTATCGGTTATGCCCCGGCTGACCAGTTAGACGGCGACTACGTCAACGCGGTCACCCGCGAAGGTTTCAAAATCGCGCACGACATCAGCGCCTACAGTTTCGTGGCGATGGCTAAAGCCTGCCGCACGATGCTGAACCCGGATTCTGCTCTGCTGACGCTCTCCTACCTGGGCGCCGAGCGCGCGATCCCGAACTACAACGTGATGGGTCTGGCGAAAGCCTCTCTGGAAGCGAACGTGCGCTATATGGCGAACGCGATGGGTCCGGAAGGCGTTCGCGTCAACGCTATCTCCGCCGGTCCGATCCGTACCCTGGCCGCGTCCGGTATCAAAGATTTCCGTAAAATGCTGGCGCACTGCGAAGCGGTCACCCCGATCCGTCGCACCGTCACCATTGAAGACGTGGGTAACAGCGCAGCCTTCCTGTGCTCCAACCTGTCTGCGGGTATCTCCGGTGAAGTCGTTCACGTTGATGGCGGGTTCAGTATCGCCGCTATGAACGAGCTGGAACTGAAATAAGCTCCTTCCCCTCCTCGCCCCGGTGAGGAGGGTTTTCCCTTCCCAGGCCTTGCGCTCCCCCTGTTATTCCAATCGGCTATTTGTTAGCACGTATCAATATTTTCTCCTGCTTCCGGGTTACGCCAGGATAGTTCTGCATAAACGATCCGCGGAACGGCGGTTCGCCACATACCGAACAAGGAAAGCCCATGGAGCCACGCCGCGTGAATGGCAAAAACCACTGGTATCACGAAACCCAGTCAACAATCTGCCCGGTGGATGTCCTGCCGCTCGTCCCTGAAGCCGCCCATGTTGAAGACCGCTTTTTGCTGGACCTGACGCTGCCGGACGCCTGGCTACACGCCCATACAGGCTGGCTACGCCCCGCGCGCCAGCTCGCCGAGGGGCTGTTTCCCGACCAGGTGCCGGTAAGCCGCCTGCAAACCTTTACCGCCTACGATCGCCTGAGCACTGCGCTGACCGTCGCCCAGGTCTACGGCGTCCAGCGGCTGTGTAACCACTATGCCGCCCGCCTGGCGCCCCTGCCGGGGCCCGACTCTTCGCGCGAGAGCAACCGTCGTCTGGCGCAGATCACCCAATACGCTCGTCAGCTCGCCGGTTCACCCTCCGTCATTAACGCCCTTTCCCGCAGCCAGCTGGACGAAGTGGGCCTGACCAGCCGGGATATTATCCTGATCAACCAGATTATCGGTTTTGTCGGCTTCCAGGCGCGGGCGATTGCCGTGCTGCAGGCGGCGCAGGGCTTCCCGGTGCGCTGGATCCCCGGCATGCCGCAGCAAGAGGAGGCGCCCGCCGGCCTGTTCGCCATCCCGCCGGGAGAGTGGCAAACCGACATAGAAGATCCCGATCTGCAGTATGCCGATGACGAGCGCCAGCGGCGCATCGCCAGCTGGCAGTCGCTGCCCGGCCTGGGCCCGCTGGCTCCGCTGCTGGCCTGCGACCCGCAGTTGATGGCGCCGCTGGAGACGCTGTTACGCCAGCTCAGCGGCAACGATACCTTTGGCCCGCAGGTCGCCTTACTCACCGCGCGCACCAATGGCAGCGCCACCTGTTTTGACGCCTGGCTCCCCAACTGGCACGGTGAAGAAGCGTTCGTCAGCCATTTACGGGAGGGCGATCAGGCTCTCCATCGCTGGCTTGGGCAGTATCCTCAGTCGCGCGCGCTCGTTACCGCGGTACAGTTGTTAACCCGCTCCCCGGACCGGTTTAGCGCCGCCCAGTTAACACCCCTCGGCGAATATGGACTCTCAGCGGAACAGGCGATCGATCTGTTAACCTGGAGCGGGCTGTGCGGCTGGATGAATCGTCTGAAAATCGCCCTCGGCAATGTGCGTCAGCAGACGTAAATTGCTGAAACAGCGCTTGCTGCGACAGGCATAATCGCGTAAAAATGTCAGCCGCTCTTTTAGCCACGAAAATACCTAATTATGTTTCAGGATAACCCGCTGCTAGCGCAGCTTAAACAGCAACTGCATTCCCAGACGCCGCGCGCGGAAGGGGTCGTTAAGGGCACGGAAAAGGGCTTTGGCTTCCTCGAAGTGGACGCTCAGAAGAGCTACTTCATTCCGCCGCCGCAGATGAAAAAAGTGATGCATGGCGACCGTATCGTTGCGGTGATCCATTCTGAAAAAGAACGCGAAAGCGCCGAGCCGGAGTCGCTGGTTGAGCCTTTCCTGACCCGTTTCGTCGGTAAAGTCCAGAAGAAAGACGATCGCCTCGCTATCGTTCCTGACCATCCGCTGCTGAAAGACGCCATTCCCTGCCGCGCCGCCCGTGGCGTTGAGCATGATTTCAAACAGGGTGACTGGGCCGTCGCTGAAATGCGCCGTCATCCGTTAAAAGGCGACCGCGGATTTTACGCGGAGCTGACCCAGTTCATCACCTTCAGCGACGACCACTTTGTCCCGTGGTGGGTGACGCTGGCGCGCCATAATCTGGAAAAAGAGGCACCGGACGGCGTCGCCACCGAGATGCTTGACGAAGGGCTGACACGCCGCGATTTGACCGCCCTCGACTTCGTCACCATTGACAGCGCCAGCACCGAAGATATGGACGATGCGCTGTATGTCGAATCTGGCGCCGACGGCAAACTGTTGCTGACGGTGGCGATCGCTGACCCGACCGCATGGATTGCCGAAGGCAGCAAGCTGGACAACGCCGCAAAAGTACGCGCCTTTACCAACTATCTGCCGGGATTCAACATCCCGATGCTGCCGCGCGAACTGTCAGACGACCTGTGTTCCCTGCGTGCCGATGAAGTGCGCCCGGTGCTGGCCTGTCGGATGACCCTGGCGGCCGATGGCACCATTGAAGACAACATCGAGTTCTTTGCCGCCACCATCGAATCGAAAGCCAAGCTGGCCTATGACGACGTCTCTGACTGGCTGGAAGGCCGCGGCAGCTGGCAGCCGGGCAGCGAGGCGATCGCGCAGCAAATTACGCTGCTGAAGGACGTGTGTCAGCGTCGCAGCGAATGGCGTCAGACCCACGCGCTGGTGTTTAAAGACCGCCCGGATTACCGTTTCGTCCTCGGCGAAAAAGGCGAAGTGCTGGACATCGTCGCGGAACCGCGTCGTATTGCCAACCGTATTGTCGAAGAGTCGATGATCGCCGCCAACATCTGTGCCGCCCGCGTTCTGCGCGACAAGCTCGGCTTCGGCGTTTATAACGTCCACACCGGCTTCGACCCGGCGAATACCGAACAGCTGGCTGCCCTGCTGAAGACCCACGACGTACACGTTGATCCGACGGAAGTGCTCACCCTGGAAGGTTTCTGCAAGCTGCGCCGCGAACTGGACGCCCAGCCGACCGGTTTCCTCGACAGCCGCATACGTCGTTTCCAGTCGTTTGCTGAAATCAGCACCGAGCCGGGCCCGCACTTTGGTCTCGGTCTTGAGGCCTACGCCACCTGGACCTCGCCGATCCGTAAGTATGGCGACATGATCAACCACCGTCTGCTTAAGGCCATCATCAAAGGCGAAACCATTGCGCGCCCGCAGGATGAAGCCACCGTGCAGATGGCGGAGCGCCGTCGTCTCAACCGCATGGCCGAACGCGATGTCGCCGACTGGCTGTATGCCCGTTTCCTCAACGATAAAGCCGGCACCGATACCCGCTTTGCGGCGGAGATCATCGACATCAGCCGCGGCGGGATGCGCGTGCGTCTGGTGGACAATGGCGCGGTCGCCTTTATTCCGGCCCCGTTCCTTCACGCCGTGCGCGACGAACTGGTCTGCAGCCAGGAAAACGGCACCGTGCAGATCAAGGGAGAAGTGGTCTACAAAGTGACCGATGTTATCTATGTCACTATCGCTGAAGTCCGCATGGAAACTCGTAGCATCATTGCTCGTCCGGCTGCCTGACGTCTCATCACAGCGGTTCCTCCGGGAACCGCTCCTTCTTTCCTCCCTGTCCCGCCATTTCCGTCGCGCCGATTAAGGTTGTGCGTTTTTTTCGCTTCTCTTTTTCACCCATTTTTAGCATCATTGATTTCATTCGTTTTTGTTACCAGGATAATGCCATGTCAGATGTGAATGCCCACCTGCTCGCCCAACGTATCGATACCGTGCTGGATATTCTGGTTGCCGGTGATTACCACTCTGCGATCCATAATCTGGAGATCCTCAAAGCGGAGCTGCTGGCGCTGGCGGCAGACGACGCCGAGCAAAACAAACCACCCAAAGCGCCCTGGGAAATCTGATTATCGCCCACATGCCGCAACCGGCGATGCTGACCGGTTGCTCGCCGTATAGCCCCCTAACAGTGATGTTGCTATGAACGCCCGACAACAAAGTATTTTGCAAGTGGTCATCGATAAAGGCCGCATGAGCGTCGCCGATCTGGCGAAGATGACCGGAGTTTCAGAGGTCACCATCCGTCAGGATCTGAACCTGCTGGAGAAGCAGAGCTATCTGCGCCGTACCCATGGCTACGCCGTCCCGCTGGACAGTGAAGATGTCGAAACCCGCATGATGACCCATTTCGCCATTAAGCGTGAACTGGCCAGCCGCGCCGCGGCGCTGGTGAATGCCGGCGAAACGGTATTTATCGAAAACGGCAGCAGCAACGCCCTGCTGGCGCGCACCCTGGCCGAACGCGGCGATATCACCATCATCACCGTCAGCAGCTATATCGCCCATCTGCTGAAAGAGACGCCGGGAGAGGTGATCCTGCTGGGCGGGATTTACCAGAAACGCAGTGAAAGTATGGTTGGCCCACTGACCCGCCAGTTCATCCAGCAGGTGCATTTCAGTAAAGCCTTTATCGGGATCGATGGCTGGCAGGCGGAAACCGGCTTTACCGGTCGCGATATGATGCGTGCGGACGTGGTTAACGCCGTTCTGGAGAAGCACTGCGAAGCGATTATCCTCAGCGATAGCTCAAAATTCAGCGCGGTGCACCCCTATCCGCTTGGGCCAGCCGGCCGCTTCAATCGTGTTATCACCGACGATCGTCTGCCGTACGACTGCCGTGAGCAGTTGCTGCGCAGCGGCCTGACAGTGGATATTGTACCCTACGTCTGATGTGTCTCCGCCCCGTCCCAGCCAAGCGTCGGACGGGCGCGTTAACGCTCTGAGAGTATTCCGAGCCGGTAATTAAGACTTTTTACCTGACGCTAAATTTTAAAAAAAGTAAAATTATTATTAGCGATATAACAGGAAGTGACTATCACCTGCGTGATTTTCGTGATACCTGCGCACCCTAACTTCATGGAATTGCCCTAAAGCTGCTTTATCAGGCTATGCTTACAGGAGCGCTGTAATCCATGAATAGATTATTCAGGAGAAAAAAATGATGACTTCAACGAGCAAAAAAATGGCTGCTGTTGTTCTGGCTGTCACTGTAGCAATGTCTCTGAGCGCTTGCTCTAACATGTCTAAACGCGATCGTAACACTGCTATCGGCGCAGGTGCCGGCGCCATCGGCGGTGCGGTGTTAACTGACGGTAGCGCACTCGGTACCCTGGGTGGCGCAGCAGTCGGTGGTATTATTGGTCACCAGGTCGGCAAATAATATATTTATCTGACGAAATAAAAGAATAATTCACACGAATTGACTTACGCACGTTAAAACATTCAAGGCCGCGGCATTCACCGCGGCCTTGTTATTTCACCAGGCCATTAATTAGGGTTGAAATAACAATTAGCCGCCGGCTAACTTCACCTTCATCCCTTTCGCCTCGAGCAGCGACTTCAGTAAATCCCGTTTGTCGCCCTGGATCTCGATCACGCCATCTTTCACCGCGCCGCCGCAGCCGCATTTCTTCTTCAGCTCTGCCGCCAGCGCAGTGAGCGCCGCATCGTCGGCATCAATTCCGCTAATCAGACAGACGCCTTTGCCCTTGCGGCCGCTGGTCTGGCGCTGGATCCGCACAATGCCGTCGCCTTTCGGGCGCACCGGCGCCGGTTTCGCCTCGTCGATACGCCCGGTTTCGGTGGAGTAGACCAGACGGCTGTTGGAATCGCTCATTATGCCCCCTTGCGCAGAGAATCGTTGATCGCCCGCAGCGTCGCGGCTGGATCGGTCGACTGGGTAACCGGGCGGCCAATAACCATATAGTCCACCCCTGCCGCCTGAGCCTGCTCGGGAGTCATGATCCGCCGCTGATCGCCAGCGTCGCTGCCCTGCGGACGGATACCCGGGGTGACCAGCTTGAACGCCTGCCCCAGCTCTTGCTTAAAGCGTACCGCCTCCTGAGCTGAACACACCACCCCGTCGAGGCCGCAGCGTTGGGTCAGCGCCGCCAGCTTCGCCGCGTAGTCAGCCGGGGATAAGGTAATGCCCAGATCCTGCAGGTCGCTGGACTCCATGCTGGTGAGGACGGTGACGGCGATGAGCAGCGGCGCGTCTTGACCAAAGGGCAGCAGCGCTTCGCGCGCCGCGGTCATCATCCGCGCGCCGCCGGAGGCATGGACATTCACCATCCATACGCCAAGCTCGGCAGCGGCCGCCACCGCGCGGGCGGTAGTGTTGGGAATATCGTGAAACTTAAGGTCCAGGAACACCTCAAACCCACGCTGATGCAGATCGCGGACAAACTGCGGTCCCAGCAGGGTGAACATCTCTTTGCCCACCTTCAGGCGGCAGTCGCGCGGGTCGATGCGGTCGACAAATGCCAGCGCTTTATCGCGATTATCATAGTCGAGCGCAACCACAACGGGAGAGGAAGTGACAGCGCGGGAAGATGGGATAGCTGTTGACGTCATGACCAGACCTTAGTGTTGATGGGCGCCAGAGGGCGCAAAAAAGGTAAACGGGCAGCATTCTACCTGTGAAGCTAACAAAATAACAGGCTGCTGTTTTGCCCTGCGCGGACGATGGCGTTGCCGGGGCTGCAGGCGGTGACGGGAAAGAAATGATAAGTATGTTGTAACTAAAGTGTCTGTTTTTTTTGACCTTACTGGCCGTCGAGGCCGCGAATAGGTTTGATGGTGGCCCAGGAGCGGCAGGACGGACAATGCCAGTAGAGAGTATGAGCGGTAAAGCCGCATTTTTGACAACGGTAGCGCGGTTTGCTGCGCACCTGTTCGCCGACCATGTTTCGCAGCACCCCAAGGCTTTCTTTCGCCCGCCCTTCTTCCGCTTCGTTGAGATGGTAGTCCATCAGCTTATGGAAAACGCGCATGGTCGGGTGGCGCTCAAGCTGCCGGGTCACGTAGTTTTGCGCCGCTTCGACCCCTTCCCGCTGCTCAAGGATCTGCGCCAGCATCAGTTCGGCGGTCGCCCCGGCGTTCTCCTCCACACAGCGGCGCAGGAAAACTTCCCATTCATCGGCTTTGCCGAGCTGCTGGTAGCAGGTCTGCAGCATCTCCAGCGTCTCACCCACCAGCTCTTTATCCTGATCGATAACCCGCTCGAGGCTCTCCACCGCTTTGGCGTAGTCGCCCTTCTCCATCCACACCCGGCCCATCATGATCGAAACCCGGGCGCTGTTGCGGTCCGCGGCGGCGCCTTTCTTCAACAGCGCCATCGCCTTATCCAGATCGTTGGCCGCCATCTGCTGCAGGGCCAGTTCGCACCAAAAGTTGGCGATTTCGCCACGATGCTTCTCTTTCCCCAGCTTCACCAGCCGTTCAGCCACCTCGATAGCCGACTGCCAGTCGCTGGTCGCCTGGTAGATCTGCAGCAGCTGCTGCAGCGCGCCGAGGCGAAAATCGGTCTCATCCACCAGCTGTTTGAACATATCTTCCGCGCGGTCATACAGCCCGGCGGCCATATAGTCGCGCCCCAGCTGTTGCACCGCCAGCAGGCGCTGGTCGTAGGTGAGCGACGCGCTTTCCATCAGACTCTGGTGAATACGGATCGCGCGGTCAACCTCGCCGCGCGAGCGGAACAGGTTGCCGAGGGTCAGGTGGGCCTCAACGGTGCCGGTATCCTCTTTCAGCATATCAAGGAACAGATCGACGGCTTTATCCTGCTGGTTGCTAAGCAGAAAGTTTACCCCCGCCACGTAATCCCGTGACAGGCGGCTCGCGTCGTCCTGTTTGGACTGTTGTGCACTTCTGCGCCCCATGTACCAGCCGTAGGCGGCGGCAACGGGTAAAAGCAGAAACAACAACTCCAGCATAAGAGGTTATTCCTTCACCGCAGGCACGCCTGCCTCGACAGCTGCCGGGCTGACAGGAGCAATCTGGTGCTCAAGGCGCTTAATTTTCCGCTCCGCGCGCGCCAGCGAGACGCGCACCCGCAGCCAGAACAGGCCGCAGATCAGCCAGCCGATGGCAAAGCCCGCAGCGAACAGCACCGCCAGCAGCGTCGAAATGCGGAATTCACCCTGAGCGAGCAAATAGTTGAAAGTGACCTGTTGGTCATTCTGCGCCCCCAGCGTCACTGAAATGACGAAGATTGCTAACACCAGTAAGAAAATGAGTAAATATTTCACATGACTTCCCGTTCTGTGGGTTGCGCGTAAAAAGCCCGCTTTCAGCCCTATAAAGTATCATTTTCGCCGCAGCGGTGGAACGAAAAAGCACGGCAACTCGACAGGATATGCGGTCGGATGCCGCTAAAATCAACATTATTCCGCTTCAGGCATCCGTTTTTTAATATCCTGCGCCTCTTCCCCCGGCGGCGAAAGCGGCCCGCAAAGACGCTGCGTCAGCCAGCAGGCCACCGTGACCAGCAGCCAGGAGATCAGCGTAGCGACGATGAGATCCAGCGGCCAGTGCATACCGAGCGCCAGGCGACTCCCCATCACCGCCGTCGCCCACGCCAGCAGTACCGCGATCGTGCCCCAGCGCCGACGCGGCCACAGCAGCCCGGCAGCGAGCAGCGCCCAGCTGGCGGCGAACATCGTATGGCCTGACGGGAATGCAAACCCGGTCTCTTTCTGCCAGTGTTTGCGTAAAAACGGCGGGATGTCCTGCGCCTGCGCCAGCTGCTCATGCACCAGTTTAGCGCGTTCTTTGCGCTTTAACGCGTAGAATTGCGTCACCGGCACCTGCCTGGCGTTTTCCAGCCAGATGACAAACGGTCTCGGCTCCTGAACCCGCACCTTGACCCAGGATTTGGTCCCCTGTCCCACCAGGATGGCGGCGGCAAGAATGAGGAACAGGATCAGCGCCGCGCGCAGGCGAAAGCGCAGGCACCAGAGAAACCAGGCGCACAGCACAACATGGGTGATAATTCCCCACGGCTGGGTCACCGTTTCCGTCACCCACCAGAGGCTTTTCAGCCATACCACCGGCAGTCCTGGCTGCCACAGCCAACCAGACAGCCAGACCGTGAGGGGCATGACCAGCAGCAGCGCCGCCGCAAGAGCGGTTCGTCGGGCAATCAACAGCATTTTCTCTCCTTCTCCTTGTAGATGAACATCATAGCGGAAAGTAGATCGTTTGTGCGCTTTCCGCGCGGCTAACCGTTCGTGATTAGGAGAACGTCCCGGCGTTGTGGCAAAATAGCGGTAAACAGAAAGCACATTCAGGTGCTGACAGAATCTGGAGAATCACATGCAGCTTAAACGTGTGGCAGAAGCCAAACTGCCAACCCCCTGGGGCGATTTCCTGATGGTGGGTTTTGAAGAACTGGCAACCGGACAGGATCATGTCGCGCTGGTATACGGCGATATTTCAGGGCAGTCGCCGGTGCTCGCCCGCGTCCATTCAGAATGTCTGACGGGCGATGCCCTGTTTAGCCTGCGCTGTGATTGCGGCTTTCAGCTGGAGGCGGCCCTGTCGCATATCGCCGAAGAAGGCCGGGGGATCCTGCTCTATCATCGTCAGGAAGGTCGCAACATTGGTTTATTGAATAAGATCCGCGCCTACGCGCTGCAGGATCAGGGTTATGACACTGTCGAAGCGAACCATCAGCTTGGCTTCGCCGCCGATGAACGCGACTTCACCCTGTGCGCCGATATGTTCAAGCTGCTCAACGTTGAGCAAGTGCGGTTATTAACCAACAACCCGAAAAAAGTGGAAATCCTCAGCGAAGCCGGGATTAACATTGTGGAGCGCGTTCCGCTGATCGTCGGGCGCAACCCGAAAAACGCCCACTATCTGGACACCAAAGCCGCCAAGATGGGCCATCTGCTGAACAGCAAGCCGGCGGAATAATACCGGCGGCAGCGTAAAGAGAGGGCCAGCGATGCTGGCCCTTCGTTTTACAGCATATTGCGGATGACGTAGTGCAAAATGCCGTCGTTGCGGTAGTAGGTGAGTTCGGTCGCCGTGTCGATACGACACCGGCAGGCGATCACCTCCTGCGAGCCGTCAGCGCGGGTGAGGGTCACTGGCACCGTGGCGCCGGGCTGCAGCGACTGCAGGTTACTGACATCAATCCGCTCTTCGCCGGTCAACTGTAGCGTTTTACGGGTGACGCCCTGCGGGAACTCCAGCGGCAGAATACCCATCCCGATCAGGTTGGAGCGGTGGATACGTTCGAAGGACTCAGCGATCACCACCCGGATCCCCAGCAGGCGCGGCCCCTTCGCCGCCCAGTCGCGACTGGAACCTGAGCCATACTCCTTACCAGCAATCACCGCCAGCGGTATGCCCTCAGCTTTATACAGCATCGCTGCATCGTAGATCGCCACCGGTTCGCGGTCCGGCAGATGGCGGGTCATGCCCCCTTCCACCCCCGGCACCATTTCGTTGCGGATGCGGATATTGGCGAAGGTGCCGCGCATCATCACCTCATGGTTACCGCGACGGGAGCCGTAGGAGTTAAAGTCGCGCCGGGCAACCCCATGCTCCTGCAGATAGCGGCCTGCCGGACTATCGGCTTTGATGCTTCCCGCCGGCGAAATGTGGTCGGTGGTCACTGAATCGCCCAGCATGGCGAGGATCCGCGCGCCGTGAATATCCTCCACCGGCAGCGGCTCAATGCCCATCTCGTCAAAGAACGGCGACAGGCGAATATAGGTCGAATCTTCCTGCCAGTCGTAGGTATCTGACGCCTCCACCTTGATCGCCTTCCACTCCTCTGTCCCGGAAAACACTTCCGCGTACTCTTTGCGGAACATCTCCGTGGAGACCTGTTCCACCGCGCGGGCAATCTCCTCCCCGCTCGGCCAGATATCTCTCAGATAGACCGGCTCGCCGTCGCTGCCCTGCCCCAGCGGCTCGCGGGTAAGATCGATGTTCATGTTCCCGGCCAGCGCGTAAGCGACCACCAGCGGCGGCGAGGCCAGCCAGTTGGTTTTCACCAGCGGGTGGATACGCCCTTCGAAGTTACGGTTACCGGAGAGCACCGCCCCGACGGTGAGGTCGCCTTTTTTGATTGCTTCTTCAATAGGTTCCGGCAGCGGGCCGGAGTTACCGATACAGGTGGTACAGCCATACCCCACCAGATTGAAGCCGAGCTGGTCGAGGTAAGGCGTCAGGCCGGCATGGGCCAGATAATCCGACACCACTTTCGAGCCCGGGGCCAGAGAAGCTTTCACCCACGGCTGCGGCTGCAGTCCGCGTTCGACGGCTTTTTTCGCCAGCAGGCCGGCGGCCATCAGCACGCTGGGGTTGGAGGTGTTGGTACAGGACGTGATCGCCGCAATGGCCACAGCGCCATCCGGCAGCGAATAGTGATGCCCGTTCAGCGTATACGCCACCGGCTGGCGCTGACGCTGAAGGTGGTTAACCTCCAGCTCGCCGCTGGCGGCAAAGGCTTTCGGCACATCGCCGAGCGCCACGCGATCCTGCGGCCGCTTCGGCCCGGCGAGGCTTGCTTCAACGCTGCCCATATCCAGCGCCAGGGTACTGGTAAAGACCGGCTCATCGCCCGGCTGGCGCCACATGCCCTGCGCTTTGGCATAGGCTTCCACCAGCGCCACCTGTTCTTCGCTACGTCCGCTGAGGCGCATATAGCTGAGCGTCACGTCATCGATCGGGAAGAAACCGCAGGTGGCGCCATACTCTGGCGCCATATTGGCGATGGTGGCGCGGTCGGCCAGGGGTAAGGTATCCAGACCGTCACCGTAGAACTCAACAAATTTTCCGACAACGCCGTGCTGGCGCAGCATCTGGGTGACCGTCAGGACCAGGTCAGTAGCGGTAATGCCTTCGCGCAATTTGCCGCTGAGCTTAAAGCCTACCACATCGGGGATCAGCATCGACACCGGCTGGCCAAGCATGGCGGCTTCCGCTTCAATCCCGCCCACGCCCCAGCCCAGCACGCCGAGCCCGTTAATCATGGTGGTATGGGAGTCGGTACCCACCAGGGTATCCGGCCACGCCATCCACTTCCCATTCACCTCTTCGCTCCACACCGCCCGTCCGAGATATTCCAGGTTGACCTGGTGGCAAATCCCAGTGCCCGGCGGCACCACGCTGAAGCGGCTGAAGGCCTGCTGCCCCCAGCGCAGAAAAGCGTAGCGTTCGTGGTTACGTTCCATTTCCAGGCGGACGTTGTCTTCAAAGGCTTCGTCATCGCCGAAGCGGTCGACCGTCACCGAGTGGTCGATCACCAGGTCGACCGGCGACAGCGGGTTCACCTTCGCGGTATCGCCGCCCAGGCGTTTCACCGCCTCGCGCATGGCGGCCAGATCCACCACCGCCGGTACGCCGGTAAAGTCCTGCATCAGGACGCGGGCCGGACGATAAGCAATCTCCCTGTCGGCATGGGCCTGCTGCAGCCAACCGGCAAGGGCGCGAATATCTTCTTCAGTCACCGAGTCACCGTCCTGCCAGCGCAACAGGTTCTCCATCAGCACCTTCAGCGACTTGGGCAGTCGACTGAGATCGCCCAGCTGCTTCTCCGCCAGCGGCAGACTGTAGTAATGCCAGGTTTTCGCGTTAACCTGCAGCGTATCCTTACTGGCTTCTCGTAGGGTTGACGACATAGCTCCTCCTTTATCTCAGGGATGGCATACCCCGATTCTCCTCAGGGTCTCCATTAAAGATAACACATGCTGGGCATAACACTTTGATAACAACCCAAATTGCTAAATCTGATGTGACGGAGAGGGGTTAAAGGGAATTATCTACGCGCAGAGGAAATAGCACCAAAATAGTGCAGAGAGGTCTTTTAAGCGATATTGTATTAGTACACGAGGACAAAAAAAGAGCTAATCATTACCTGCTGGCCGATTAGCTCTTGTGATTGATTTCAGGTTGGATGAATCCCGCGGCAAAATATATTCTCCCTGTATTGCCGGTCACTGATTTTATATTACAGTTTCCTTTCACTGTCATAAAAATGACATGTATCTACAACGATGACCTACAGCTTTAGCTGACAATCCAGATGTTGCAGATGGTGAGCGCGATGATGCTCCAGAACATCGCCAGCCCTACCAACACTACGCCCCATACGCGACTACGCAGAACGGGATCGATTTCGGTTTTGTCATTTTCGTATGACATCGCCAGTTTCATGTAATCGATATTACTTATCATATTGTCACCACCAATTGCTCAAATCATCAGGTACAGATAAATCTTAATTATGGATAAACGATTAATCCAGTGAATTTAGGCCTGATGGAATATATTTGACCGGTTATTTGATCGCGACGGGCATTATGAAAAACGCGTTATCAGAAATTCTTAATTTTGTGATTGGTTCGAGGTTTAAGTTGTTAAATAAGGGCCATGATAGTTAATGGCACTCCTTACACGGAATGCCATTATTTTTAACGGGGTTATTTTTCCGGAAGTTTTATATCTTTGAACATCGCTTCAATATCTTCATTCGACCGTAGCGCCACTGCGGTATCCACGACATCCCGGGTCAGATGGGGTGCAAAACGTTGAATAAAATCATACATGTAGCTTCGTAAGAAGGTGCTACGGCGGAAGCCTATTTTAGTGGTGCTGTGGCTGAAAATACCGTTGGCATCCAGCTTCACCAGGTCCGGATCGGAGACCGGATCTACCGCCATGCTGGCAATCACCCCAACCCCTAGCCCCAGGCGAACATAGGTTTTAATGACGTCGGCATCGGTAGCGGTAAAGACAATGCGCGGCGTCAGGCCCGCACGGTTAAACGCGGTGTCCAGTTCGGAGCGGCCCGTGAAGCCAAAGGTATAGGTCACCAGCGGGTACTGCGCCAGCTCTTCTATTGATACCGAGCCCCTGGAGGCCAGAGGATGCTCCGGCGTCACCACGATCGACCGGTTCCAGTGATAACATGGCAGCATCACCAGGTCGTCATACAGATGCAGCGCTTCGGTAGCAATGGCGAAGTCGGCGTTGCCTTTCGACACGGCTTCGGCGATCTGGGTTGGCGAACCCTGATGCATATGGAGCGACACCCGCGGATAGCGTTCAATAAAGCCCTTGATCACCCCGGGCAACGCATAGCGCGCCTGGGTATGGGTGGTCGCCACGTACAGCGACCCTTTGTCCGGCCAGGTATGCTCCCCGGCGACAGATTTGATGGCATCGACTTTCGACAACACCTCGCGGGCAATACGGATGATCTCCTGCCCGGCAGGCGTCACCTGAGTCAAATGCTTGCCGCTGCGGGCAAAGATTTGGATGCCCAGCTCGTCTTCCAGCATACGCACCTGCTTACTGATGCCTGGCTGAGAGGTATAAAGCCCTTCGGCGGTGGATGAAACATTCAGGTTATGGTTAACCACCTCAACGATGTAGCGAAGCTGTTGTAGTTTCATGCTGATATCCGTTTGCGCGTAAAATGAAGCCGCTTAATACACTTTACGTTCAGGCAACTTGTCGCCGGTGAAGGCCAGGCCTCCCGGCAGTTGACCATAGTGGCGCCGCAACGCATCCTGAAAGCGATGATGTATAAGACGTTTTAATAATAAAAAAGGCATTAACTATAACCACTATATCATTTATATCAACACTGTATAGACGGTAACGAAAAATAATATAGGTGGTTATAAGAGGGTGAAAAGCGCGGAGAGAAAGGAAAACGACACGGCAGAGGCATCCATGGCCCCTGCCGGCCGCCAGAGCAGGAAAAGCGCCCTTTTCCTGCCTGATAATGGTCAGTTACTTTTTAGCTTCCGTCCATTTACCGTCGATAAAGAAGGCAGACCAGCCGGTCGCTTTGCCCTCTTTTTCGGACGCTACGTACTGTTGCTTCGTTTTACGGCTAAAGCGCACCAGCGTCTTATTACCTTCCGGATCCTGCTGCGGCGCATCGGCGAGATAACGCAGTTTTTCCGGCAGACGATCGCGGAAGCGGTACAGCTCTTCCACCAGCGGCGCGCGCGTTTCCCGTGATTTCGGGAAGGTGTTGGCCGCCAGGAAGACGCCCGCGGCCCCGTCACGCAGTACGAAATAGGCGTCAGACTTCTCGCACGGCAGCTCCGGCAGCGGCACCGGATCTTCCTTCGGCGGCGCCACTTCCCCATTGCGCAGGATCTTACGCGTATTCTTACACTCGTCGTTGGTACAAGCCATGTACTTCCCAAAACGCCCCATCTTCAGGTGCATCTCGGAGCCGCACTTCTCGCACTCCACTACCGGACCGTCATAACCCTTGATGCGGAACTCGCCCTCTTCAATCTCATAGCCATCGCAGGTCGGGTTGTTACCGCAGACGTGCAGTTTACGCTTGGGATCGATAAGGTAGCTGTCCATCGCCGTACCGCACTTCTGGCAGCGGCGTTTGGCGCGCAGCGCGTTAGTTTCGGCGTCATCGCCTTCCAGCACGTTGAGGACTTCGTTTTCCGGCACCAGGTTAATGGTGGTTTTGCAGCGCTCTTTCGGCGACAGGGCATAGCCCGAACAGCCGAGGAAAACGCCGGTGCTGGCGGTACGGATACCCATTTTACGGCCGCAGGTCGGGCAGTCGATGCTGGTAAGCACCATCGGGTTCGGCTGCATGCCGCCCTCTTCCGGATCTTTCTCCGCCGTCTCCAGCTGGGTGGTAAAATCGCCGAAGAAGTGGTTCAGTACCTCTTTCCACTCGGCCTGGTGGTTAGCCACCTGATCGAGACGATCTTCCATCTGCGCGGTGAAGTCGTAGTTCATCAGATCGCGGAAGTTCTCTTCCAGTCGGTCGGTGACGATCTCGCCCATTTTCTCCGCGTAGAAACGACGGTTTTCCACTCGCACGTAACCACGATCCTGAATGGTGGAAATAATCGAGGCATAAGTCGACGGACGGCCGATGCCGCGTTTTTCCAGCTCTTTAACCAGCGAGGCTTCGCTGAAGCGCGCCGGCGGCTTGGTAAAGTGCTGCGCAGGCGTCAGCTCGACCAGGCTCAGCTGGTCGCCCTGTTTGACCAGCGGCAGGGTCCGGTCTTCATCGCCCTTGCGCAGGGCCGGCATCACTTTGGTCCAGCCGTCGAAGCGTAAGGTACGACCGCGCGCTTTCAGTTTGAAATCGCCCGCCGCCACGGTCAGCGTCGTGGAGTCGTACTGCGCCGGCGTCATCTGACAGGCGACAAACTGGCGCCAGATCAGCTGATACAGTTTCTGCGCATCCGCTTCCATATCTTTCAGCGTTTCCGCCAGCACGTTCACATCAGACGGACGAATCGCTTCGTGCGCTTCTTGTGAATTTTCTTTGCTGGCGTACTGATTCGCGCTTTCCGGCAAATATTTTTTACCAAACTTATCGCTGATATAACCGCGAACCATGTTCAGTGCGTCCTGACTCAGGTTGGTGGAGTCGGTACGCATATAGGTGATGTGCCCCGCCTCATAGAGACGTTGAGCCATCATCATGGTCTTTTTCACGCCGAAGCCGAGGCGGGTGCTGGCCGCCTGCTGCAGGGTGGAGGTGATGAACGGCGCGCCCGGCTTACTGCTGGTCGGCTTGTCTTCCCGCTCCAGTACGCTGTAGCTGGCTTTTTCCAGCAGCGATACCGCCGCCATCGTCTCATCACGGCTGACCGGACGGAATGGCTTATCATCCTTATGGGTCACCTGCAGCGGCAGCGCGTCGCCGCCCGGCGTGGTGGTACTGGCATCAACTTCCCAGTACTCTTCCGGGACGAACGCTTTGATTTCACGCTCACGCTCCACCACCAGGCGGACCGCGACGGACTGCACGCGCCCGGCAGAAAGACCACGGGCGATTTTTTTCCACAGCAGCGGCGAAACCATATAACCCACCACGCGGTCCATAAAGCGACGCGCCTGCTGGGCGTTAACCCGATCGATATTCAGCTCGCCCGGCTTTTCGAAAGCCTGACGAATGGCGTTTTTGGTGATCTCATTGAACACCACGCGGCTGTAACGCTGCTCATCGCCGCCGATGACTTCCCGCAGGTGCCAGGCAATGGCTTCCCCTTCGCGGTCAAGGTCGGTTGCGAGATAGATGTGGTCAGCTTTTTCCGCCAACTGTTTGAGTTCTGAAACTACCTTTTCTTTACCCGGAAGTACTTCATAATGCGCATCCCAGTCATGCCATGGGTCCACGCCCATGCGGTTAACCAGAGCACCACGTTCGTCCTTTTTAGGCTTTTTAGCCCCTTTGGTGGCGGTAGAGTCGGTGCTCTTTTTGGAAGCTGATCCACTGGTCGGCAAATCGCGGATATGACCGACGCTGGATTTCACCACGTAGTCATTACCCAGATACTTATTGATCGTTTTGGCTTTTGCCGGGGACTCAACGATAACGAGAGCTTTACCCATATTCACCTTTACCTAATTTGATTCATCCAGGAATACATCGCACATTCATACACCCTCCACTGGCGACTGCCTCATATGTTGCGGCACCGTCGGTGAATATCAACCCAGAACACCTGTTTCAACTCCGTAAAACCAGGCGCTTGAGTTTGCTGACCTTTTTTCGTCAGGTGACATAGCACGAAGAATTTTTGGCCGAATGTCAAGCAAATCTGTTGCCAGATCGCCGAAAGCGTCACACTGTACCTGATAAAATTCGTTACGCAACTTTATTAGCATGCAAAAGCGAATCACGCCAGTAAACGGCTGTTTCTCCACTGGTTACGATTACCCCTGTTTTGTCCATGGAAAATTTGCCCCGCGCCGCCGCGCGGCGTAAACTACGCCCGGAGAAAAAGAGGAGTCCGTTATGCAAGGTACAACCCAACCAATCGATCGCCAGACGCTGCTCGAAAAAGCCAACAAACTTATTCGCGAACATGAGGATACGTTAGCCGGTATCGAAGCCACCGACGTCGTTCAGCGCAACAATGTCCTGGTGTTTAGCGGTGAGTTCTATCTTGATGAGCAGGGTCTGCCGACGCCAAAGAGTACAGCCGTATTTAATATGTTTAAGTACCTCGCCCATGAGCTGTCGGACAAATATCACCTTGTCGATTAAGACCGGCGTAGATTAAGACCGCTCTAAACGAGAACGCGAGGCAGAGCCTCGCGTTTTATCATCTACATCAGCGGCTTCTGTCCGCGCTGCCACCAGCGCAGCAGCAGTCGATCGGCACTTTCCGCCGTGCTACCGGTGAAGCGATCGAGCATTTTCTTACGCTGTTGATAACGCACCCCGATCACCTCGTGACTTTCCATTAATCCCAGCAGCAGCTCATCGCTGGTTTCAACCGCATCCACCAGCCCTTTTTCCAGCGCCTGTACCCCGTACCAGTGCTCGCCAGTGGCCACCTGCTCAATATCAAGGCCCGGGCGCATCCGATGGACGAAATCCTTGAACAAATGGTGCGTCTCATTGAGATCCTCGCGGAACTTGCGCCGTCCTTCTTCAGTGTTTTCACCCAGCATAGTGAGCGTTCGTTTGTACTGTCCGGCGGTGTGCAGTTCGATATCAATATCTTTGTTCTTCAGGAAACGGTGCAGGTTTGGGATCTGCGCCACCACGCCAATAGAGCCGAGGATCGCAAACGGCGCCGAGACAATTTTGTTCGCCACGCAGGCCATCATATAGCCGCCGCTGGCCGCCACTTTATCGACCGCCACCGTCAGCGGGATCTGTTTGTCACGCAAGCGCTGCAGCTGAGAGGCAGCCAGCCCGTAGCCGTGCACCACCCCGCCGGGGCTTTCCAGACGAATCACCACCTGATCGCGCGCTTTCGCCGCGGCCAGCACCGCGGTGATCTCTTCGCGCAGGCTGGTGACCTCATGGGCATCCATACTGCCTTTGAAATCCAGCACCCAGGCGCGCGGCTTGCCTTCCGGCTCCACGTTACCCAGCTTCGCCCGCGCTTTCGCCGCCTTCGCCTCTTGCTTTTGCTTTTTCTTCTGCGACTTATGCCACTGCTTCTGCTGCGGGCCATCCAGCAGGGCCACCGCCAGCGACTCCTTCATCTCTTTATAATGCTCGCTAAGATTCGTCACCCGCAGCTCGCCGCGCTGCTTCTTGCGCTGGGCCAGGTTGACGATAATAGCGGCAATCACCGCGATAGCGACGACAACGGTCGCGATCTTGGCTAAAAACAAGCCATATTGAGCAAGTAATTCCACGTTTTCACCTTGTGTAAAGCACTGACGTTGCTGCACAGTGTACATCAGCCCCTGGCGAGAAGTCTTTGTGCTTTGTGTCCTCTGCGCAGCGGATTCCGTTTTTTTTCAGCGAGGCTGAAATCGTTGCAAGATATTAATTTTGTGAATACTTTCCGCTTCGCCGATTGCAATGGCGGGCGCTTTCAGGCATAACAGCGCAAAAGTGAGATACCAAAGATGAAGCGCGATCGAGAGCCGATCGCCAAAGGAGTCGCCGTGCATTATCAACCGCAACGCCACTTGCTGAAAGATCGCATCATTCTGGTCACCGGGGCCAGCGACGGAATTGGCCGTGAAGCGGCCCTGACCTACGCCCGCTACAGCGCCAGCGTGATTCTGCTTGGCCGCAACGACGAAAAACTGCGCGCCGTCGCCCAGGAGATTGAACGCGAGGGAGGTATTTCCCCCCGCTGGTTTACTCTCGACCTGCTAACCTGCACGCCGCAGGCGTGTCAGCAGCTGGCGCAGCAGATCAGCATGCACTATCCCCGCCTTGACGGCGTGCTGCACAATGCTGGCCTGCTCGGCGACATCTGCCCGATGGATGAGCAGAAACCGGAGGTCTGGCAGCAGGTGATGCAGGTGAACGTCAATGGCACCTTTATGCTGACCCAGGCGCTTCTTCCTTTATTACTCCGTTCTGAATCAGGTTCGCTGGTCTTTACCTCATCCAGCGTCGGTCGTCAGGGTCGCGCCAACTGGGGCGCCTATGCCGTCTCCAAATTCGCCACCGAAGGGATGATGCAGGTGCTGGCCGACGAGTACCAAAGCCGCCACCTGCGCGTGAACTGCATCAACCCTGGCGGCACCCGCACCGGCATGCGCGCCAGCGCGTTCCCGACGGAAGATCCGCTGAAACTGAAAACCCCCGCTGACATTATGCCCGTCTATCTGTGGCTGATGGGCGACGACAGTCGTCGCAAGACGGGAATGACCTTCGACGCCCAACCGGGGCGTAAACCAGGAATTGCCCAATGAGTGATGAACGCTACCGCGAACGCCAGCAGCGGCTGAAAGATAAAGTTGACGCCCGGGTGGCGGCGGCCCAGGACGAACGCGGCATTGTGATGGTCTTTACCGGCAACGGCAAAGGCAAAACCACCGCCGCCTTTGGCACCGCGACCCGCGCCGTCGGCCACGGCAAAAAAGTCGGCGTGATCCAGTTTATCAAGGGGACCTGGCCTAACGGCGAGCGTAATCTGCTGGAGCCACACGGCGTCGAATTCCAGGTAATGGCGACAGGCTTTACCTGGAACACCCAGGACCGCGACAGCGACACCGCCGCCTGTCTGGCGGTCTGGGAGCATGCCCGCCGTATGCTTGCCGACGACCAGCTCGATCTGGTGCTGCTGGACGAACTGACCTACATGGTGGCCTACGATTACCTGCCGCTGGAGGCGGTGCTGAGCGCCCTACGTGAGCGTCCTGCCCACCAGTCGGTGATCATCACCGGCCGCGGCTGTCATCGCGATATTATTGAACTGGCGGATACCGTCAGCGAGCTGCGCCCGGTGAAACATGCCTTTGATGCCGGCATTAAAGCACAGATGGGGATTGACTACTGAGGGCCGGATACGGCGAAAGGAAGTCCGCGTTCCGGCGCAAAACCACCGGAACGCGCAACATCAACCGTTGGTCTTATTACGGGTACTGGAACGGCGGTTGCTGTTATTACCCTGGCGCGGGTTAGCGCTGCTCTGGCTGTGGCGCTTCACCGCCCGGCGGATCTGATTGGCTTTCAACCGGCGACGATCTTTTTCAACGGCGACCTTAGAGCTGGTTTCCGGAGTGAGTTCCACCAGCTCGCGCAGGTAGTTGGTCTGCGCCAGGTCCAGCTCGGTATAGCCGCCGCGCGGCAGGCCTTTCGGCAGCAAAATATCGCCATAGCGCACGCGGATCAGGCGACTGACCTGCACGCCGACCGCTTCCCACAGGCGACGCACTTCGCGGTTACGCCCTTCGGTCAGGGTGACGTTGTACCACTGGTTAATCCCTTCACCGCCGGTGAATTTAATGGTTTTAAACGCCGCCGGACCATCTTCTAGCTGCACGCCGCGAGACAGCTGACGCAGCTTATCTTCATCCACCTGGCCGAAAACGCGAACGGCGTACTCACGCTCGACTTCACGGCTCGGGTGCATCAGACGGTTTGCCAGTTCGCCGTCGGTGGTGAACAGCAGCAGGCCGCAGGTGTTGACGTCCAGACGACCAACGGCAATCCAGCGCGCGCCGCGCAGTTTAGGCAGACGATCGAACACCGTCGGGCGCCCTTCCGGATCGTTACGGGTGCACAGTTCGCCTTCCGGCTTGTAGTAAGCCAGCACGCGGCAGATCTGCTCGGCGGACTCTTTCACCGAGATCAGATGGCCATCGATACGAATTTTTAAACCGGGGACGATCTCCACACGGTCGCCGAGGGTGGCGATTTTGCCATCGACGCTGACGCGGCCAGCTTCGATTTTCGCTTCAATTTCACGGCGGGAGCCGTGGCCGGCGCGGGCCAGCACTTTTTGCAGTTTCTCGCTCATTGAGCTTCCTTAAGGTGTCGCCTTCCCAGGCGTCTGGTATGCTTTATGAAACAATGAGGCCTTTATCAACAACTCATTGTTACGTATATACTTTTTACGTAAAGTCTCGCTGGCATGCGCAAAACATTCACCGCGAGCCCGTAATCGTGGCCGAACATACTACACTAACTTCGTCGGGAAAGCTTCTGTTCGCCACACCGCGCCTTGAGTATGGAACAGATTTTCCTCCTTCTCCTGTGCGCATTCACGCATAGAGATCTTTACCGGACAGTGATCCCCCTCACTGCGCGCCCTCCTCACCAACAGCCGGGCGCTGGCCGAGCAGCCAGTCGCGAAAACAGCGGTTGGCAGGCGCCAGCAGCGCGGTCTCGTGGTAAACCAGATGATAGGCCAGCGGACAGGCGATGGGCTGCGCCAGAGGATTAACCAGCCGCCCCTGCGTCAGCGCAGGCGCTATGAATGAACGTCGCAGTAATGCCATCCCCATACCAGCGAACGCCGCCTCCGTCACGCCGTTGGAATCTGTGAACACCGGACCGCGGCGCGCGCGGTCCGGCTCCAGCCCCACGGCCTCACACCACAGCGCCCAGTCTTCGCGTTGCTCATCGTGCAGCAGCGGATACTGCAGCAGATCGCCCGCATCGGCAAGGGACCGGAGCGGAGCAATCAGTTGCGGACTGCAGACCGGGATAAGGTCGTCATCCAGTAGGCGGTAAACCTGCAGTTCCGGCCAGCCGCCGACACCATGACGCACGGCAAAATCGATCCCTTCACTCAGCAAATCTACTCGCCGGTTGGTGGTGCCGATCTGGATCTCAATCTTTGGATAACGTCGTTCAAAATCAGCCAGGCGTGGCAGCAGCCACTGAATGGCGAAGCCGCTGGTACAGCTGAGCGTCACCTTTTCTGGCCCCGCTCGCACCTGCAGGCGCTGGGTGGCGGCGGCTATCTGGAGAAAGGCGGGCTGAACGGCCCGCAGGTAGATCTCCCCCACCTCCGTTAACTGTAACTGTCGGGGAGTACGAATAAAAAGCGGGGTATTCAGCGCTTCCTCGAGGTGGGCAATTTGCTGACTGACGGCGCTTGCCGTAACACAAAGCTCACTGGCGGCCTGCTTCAGACTAAGCAGCCGTGCCGCCGCTTCAAAGCTGCGCAGCGCATTCAGCGGTGGAAGTTTCATCGACATGGAATCTCAGTTAAGAATAACTTAATCATGTAAGCATAACGCGTTTGTCGGACGCTGCACGTGAGTTCTACAGTTGACTTCCTTCGTGACTACAAGGAGTCAATCATGCGTGTTATCGACTATGGCCGCCTGATGCTGCTCGCCGCTCTCTGGGGCGCCAGTTTTTTGTTTATGCGCATCACCACCCCGGCGTTCGGGGCGATGAACAGCGCTTTTCTTCGCGTACTGTTCGCCGCTATCGCGCTCGGGCTGTTAATCGGCGTGCAGGGTAAATGGAGCGGATATCAGGGAAAATTCATATCCACTCTGAAGCTGGGGGTCATTAATTCAGGCCTTCCTTTTCTGATGTACTGCCTTGCCGCACAGTGGCTGCCGGCAGGGTATTCCGCCACGCTCAACGCCACGGCGCCGATGATGGGAATGCTTATCGGCGCGTTATGCTTTGCAGAACCGTTAACCCTGCGCAAAGGCGGCGGCGCGTTACTGGGCGCCATTGGCGTGGCAGTCATTGCGCGCCCAACCTCCAGCCTCAGCGCCGCCCTCCTGCTGCCGGGGATCGGGGCCTGCCTGATCGCGACCGCCTGTTACGGTCTGGCTGGCTTTCTGACCCGTCGCTGGATCCAGCAGCGGGGCGGCCTTGAGGCTGAGCGCGTCGCGTTGGGCAGCCAGATCGGCGCCACGCTGTTTCTGTTGCCTTTCTTTCTCTGGTCAGGCTGGTATGGTCCGGTCATAGACTGGCGACAGAGCCTGCCGTGGATAGCGATAGTCATGCTGGGCGTGGTCTGTACAGCAGTAGGGTATATTCTCAATTTTCGCCTGATTGCTGATATAGGACCGCTGCGTTCGCTGTCCGTTACCTTTTTGATCCCACCTTTTGCGGCGCTGTGGGGCTATTTGTACCTCGGAGAGACCATCCAAAAAGGGCTGATTCTCAGCGCACTGCTGATCGGTCTGGCGCTGTGGTTGATTGTCGTGCCGTCAGGAAGGAAACGCGGGGAGCCGGGCGGAGCATGAACCACCGCCCGACGATGACGATCAGAGGAAAGGCCTCACGTCGCCGACGCCTTCGCGCAGCACCACCGGAGCGTCTTCAGTGAGATCGATAACCGTGGTCGGCTGCTGTCCAAGGAAGCCGCCGTGGATAATGAGGTCCACGACTTTCTCCAGACGATCTTTGATCTCTTCCGGGTCGGATTCGGTAAAGTCGCTGCCGGGCAGCATCAGCGAGGTGGAGAGCATCGGTTCGCCTAAGGTCTCAAGCAACGCCTGAGCGATGGGATTGGACGGGACGCGCATACCAATGGTTTTACGCTTCTCCTGCAGCAGCCGGCGCGGCACCTCTTTCGTTCCTTTGAGGATAAAAGTGTAGTTGCCCGGCGTATTGTTTTTCATCAGGCGAAACGCCACGTTGTCCACAAAGGCGTAGGTTGACAGTTCGGACAGGTCGCGGCACATCAGGGTGAAGTTGTGGCCGTCCGGCAGCTGACGGATGCGGCAGATCCGCTCCATCGCGCCCTTGTCTTCAATTTTGCAGCCCAGCGCGTAGCCGGAGTCAGTAGGATAAACGATCACCCCGCCCTTACGCACAATCTCCACCGCCTGGTTAATCAACCGCGCCTGCGGGTTATCCGGATGGATATAAAAAAACTGGCTCATACTTCCCTCTCAATTTTTATTCGGCGGCCGCTTCCCAGCTGTGCCAGACGCCTTCGACGCCGGCAGGGAGCCAGAGCTTACGGCCAAGCTCGATCCACGCGCAGGGCTGATGGAAATCGGATCCCTGCGACGCCAGAAGACCAAACTGCACGGCCAGGGCGGCCAGTTGAGCGCGTTCGTGGGGCGCCTGCTGGCACTGGGCCACTTCCATGGCATCACCGCCCTGCTCGCTAAAGTGGGCCAACAGCCGCTTCAGCCACTTGGCGGAAAGATCGTAACGTCCGGGATGGGCTATCACCGCCTTGCCGCCAGAATGATGAATGACATCAATTGCTTGTTTTATTGTACACCACTGCGGCGGCACGTAACCGGTTTTCCCACGGGCAAGGTATTTTTTGAAGACCTCCGCCATGTTCTTCGCGTGGCCGGCCTCCACCAGAAAACGGGCAAAATGGCCGCGGGTGACGGCGCCACCGTCCGCCAGCCGCAGCGCCCCTTCCCAGGCGCCGGGGATGCGCGCCTTCTCCAGACGCTCGGCAATCATCTGGCCGCGCTGCTGGCGCCGCGCTTTCTGCTCCTCCAGCAGGGCGGTCATCGCCGGGTGCGCAATATCAATATTGAGACCCACAATATGAATCTCGTGATTCTCCCAGAGGGTGGAAATCTCGACGCCGTTCACCAGGGTCAAGGGTAATCCGGCGCGGGCAATCTCTTCCCGGGCCGCCGGGATAGCCGCCACGCTGTCATGGTCGGTGATCGCCAGCGTGCCAACGCGCATCTCATGGGCGCGATGGACCAGTTCCTGCGGAGTCAGCCGCCCGTCAGAGGCGGTGGTATGGCTGTGCAGATCGTAAATCACTGCGTATTGGCTGTCGCTCAAAAGGACTCCTGCTGGACATCAACGTAAATAAGCGCATTATCATACCGACAGGCAGAGAAAATCTGCAAACAAGGGTTGACTTTATTCCATCGAACTAGTTAACTAGTACGCAAGTTCACATGAAGGGGTATCACGATGAAAATGCACTTTATCACTCTGCACAGCTGGTGGCGCACCTCCTGATAACGGGCGGCGTGATCGCGTTTTGCATTCAGCATACAGATACCCGGCCCGCCAATGAGCGGGCTTTTTATTGGACAAAAATAATACGAACAGGCGAGAACAATAATGCAAACATCCAAACCGGCACTCGAGCTTCTCACCAGCGACGCCATCTACCGGGAGAACCCGACGGCGTTATTCCACCAACTGTGCGGCGCCCGTCCGGCCACCCTGCTGCTGGAATCGGCTGACATCGACAGCAAAGATGACTTAAAAAGCCTGCTGCTGGTCGACAGCGCGCTGCGCATCACTGCCCTCGGTGACACTGTCACCATTCAGGCCCTCTCCGCCAACGGCGCCGCGCTGCTGGAGCTGCTGGACGGCGCGCTGCCCTCCGGGATCGCCAATCAGCGCCAGCCCAATGGCCGCATCCTGACCTTCCCGGCGGTCAGCTCCCTGCTCGATGAAGACGCCCGCCTCTGCTCGCTGTCAGTGTTTGACGCCTTCCGTCTCCTGCAGGAGCTGGTGACCGTCCCGGCCAACGAGCGTGAAGCGATGTTCTTCGGCGGCCTGTTCGCCTATGACCTGGTGGCCGGCTTTGAAGATCTGCCGCCGCTGCAGAGCGACACCGCCTGCCCGGACTACTGTTTCTATCTGGCGGAGACCCTGCTGGTCATCGACCATCAGACCAAGCATACCCGCATTCAGGCGAGCCTGTTCACGCCGCTGGAGAGTGAAAAACAGCGCCTGGAGCAGCGCCTGAGCCAGCTGCGCCAGCAGCTGAACGAGCCGCCGCTGCCGCTGCCGGTCACCACCGTGGCCGAAATGCGCTGCGACGTTGACCAGAGCGATGAAGAGTACGGCGCGGTGGTGCGCAAAATGCAGCGCGCGATCCGCGCCGGGGAAATCTTCCAGGTGGTCCCTTCCCGCCGCTTCTCGCTGCCCTGCCCGTCGCCGCTGGCCGCCTATGATGTGCTGAAGAAGAGTAACCCCAGCCCGTATATGTTCTTTATGCAGGACAACGATTTCACCCTGTTCGGCGCCTCGCCGGAGAGCTCGCTGAAGTACGATGCCGTCAGCCGTCAGATTGAGATCTACCCCATCGCCGGCACCCGGCCGCGCGGCCGCCGCGCCGACGGTTCGCTGGATCGCGATCTCGACAGCCGTATCGAACTGGAAATGCGCACCGATCACAAAGAGCTTTCCGAGCACCTGATGCTGGTGGACCTGGCGCGCAACGATCTGGCCCGCATCTGCACCCCGGGCAGCCGCTATGTCGCCGATTTAACCAAGGTTGACCGTTACTCCTTTGTCATGCATCTGGTCTCCCGGGTGGTGGGTGAACTGCGTCAGGATCTTGATGTGCTGCACGCCTACCGCGCCTGCATGAACATGGGCACTCTCAGCGGCGCGCCGAAGGTTCGCGCCATGCAGTTGATTGCCGCCGCCGAAGGTAAACGACGCGGCAGCTACGGCGGCGCGGTGGGCTATTTCACCGCCCACGGCGACCTCGACACCTGCATCGTCATCCGTTCCGCCTACGTGCAGGAGGGTATCGCTACCGTCCAGGCCGGAGCCGGCATTGTGCTCGACTCGGTTCCCCAGTCGGAAGCGGATGAGACCCGAAATAAAGCCCGCGCGGTGCTGCGCGCCATTGCCCAGGCCCATCACGCGAAGGAGATTTTCTGATGGCTGACATTCTGCTGCTCGATAATATCGATTCTTTCACCTATAACCTGGCAGACCAGCTGCGCGCCAACGGCCATAACGTGGTGATTTACCGTAACTCCGTTCCGGCGCAGGCGCTGATTGAGCGTCTGGGCACCATGGACAACCCGGTGCTGATGCTCTCCCCTGGCCCGGGTACGCCAAGCGAAGCCGGCTGCATGCCGGAATTGCTGACCCGCATGCGGGGCAAGCTGCCGATCATCGGCATCTGCCTCGGCCACCAGGCCATTGTTGAAGCCTACGGCGGCTATGTCGGCCAGGCGGGCGAGATCCTCCATGGCAAAGCCTCCAGCATTGAGCACGACGGCCAGGCGATGTTTGCCGGTCTGGCTAACCCGCTGCCGGTGGCGCGCTACCACTCGCTGGTCGGCAGCAATATTCCCGCCGGGCTGACGATTAACGCCAATTTCAACGGCATGGTGATGGCGGTGCGTCACGATGCTGACCGGGTGTGCGGCTTCCAGTTCCACCCGGAATCGATCCTCACCACCCAGGGCGCGCGACTGCTGGAGCAGACTCTGGCCTGGGCGCTGCAGAAGCTGGAGCATACCAACACCCTCCAGCCGATCCTGGAGAAACTGTACCAGGCGGAAACCCTGAGTCAGCAGGAGAGCCACCAGCTGTTCTCCGCCGTGGTGCGCGGCGAAGTGAAGCCTGAACAGCTGGCCGCCGCGCTGGTCAGCATGAAAGTGCGCGGCGAGCAGCCGCAGGAAATTGCCGGCGCCGCCACCGCGCTACTGGAAAACGCCGCGCCGTTCCCGCGCCCGGACTATCTGTTTGCCGACATCGTCGGCACCGGTGGCGACGGCAGTAACAGCATTAATATCTCCACCGCCAGCGCGTTTGTCGCCGCCGCCTGTGGATTGAAAGTGGCGAAGCACGGCAACCGCAGCGTCTCCAGTAAATCAGGCTCTTCCGACCTGCTGGCGGCCTTCGGCATTAATCTCGATATGAACGCCGATAAATCCCGCGCGGCGCTCGATGAGCTGGGCGTCTGCTTCCTGTTCGCGCCGAAGTATCACACCGGTTTCCGCCACGCGATGCCGGTCCGTCAGCAGTTGAAGACCCGTACCCTGTTTAACGTACTGGGACCGCTGATCAACCCGGCGCATCCGCCGCTGGCGCTGATTGGCGTCTACAGCCCGGAGCTGGTGTTGCCGATTGCGGAAACCCTGCGCGTACTCGGTTATCAGCGCGCGGCCGTGGTGCACAGCGGCGGGATGGATGAAGTCTCGCTGCATGCGCCCACGGTGGTCGCCGAGCTGCATGCCGGGGAAATCAAAAGCTATCAGCTGACCGCCGACGACTTCGGCCTGACGCCTTACCATCAGGCGCAGCTGGCGGGCGGTACGCCGGAAGAAAACCGTGACATTCTGACGCGCTTGCTACAAGGTAAAGGTGAAGCCGCTCACGAAGCCGCCGTCGCCGCCAACGTCGCCATGTTGATGCGTTTACACGGGCATGAAGATCTGAAAGCTAACGCTCAGCAGGTACTGGATGTGCTGCACAGCGGCGCGGCCTATGACAGAGTGACCGCCTTAGCGGCAAGAGGGTAAAGAATGCAGACCGTTTTAGCAAAAATCGTTGCCGACAAAGCGATTTGGGTGGAAGCCCGCAAACAACAACAACCGTTAGCCAGTTTTCAGAATGAGGTCGTCCCGACGCAGCGCAATTTCTATGACGCGCTGGCCGGCACCCGCACCGCGTTTATTCTCGAGTGCAAAAAGGCCTCGCCGTCGAAGGGGTTGATTCGCGAAGATTTCGATCCGGCGGCGATCGCCAGCATCTACAAACACTACGCCTCGGCGATCTCGGTGCTGTGTGATGAGAAATATTTCCAGGGCAGCTTCGATTTTCTGCCGATCGTCAGCAAGGTCGCGCCGCAGCCGATCCTGTGTAAGGACTTCACCATCGACCCTTACCAGATCTACCTGGCGCGCTACTATCAGGCCGACGCCTGCCTGCTGATGCTCTCGGTGCTCGACGATGAACAGTATCGTCAGCTCTCCGCGGTGGCTCACAGCCTGAATATGGGCGTGCTGACCGAAGTCAGCAACGAAGAGGAGCTGGAGCGCGCCATCGCTCTGAAGGCGAAGGTGGTGGGCATTAACAACCGCGACCTGCGCGATATGTCGATTGACCTTAACCGCACCCGTCAGCTGGCGGCGCGTCTCGGCCCGGATGTCACGGTGATCAGCGAATCCGGCATCCATACCTATGCCGAAG
The DNA here is from genome assembly GCF_046603115.1 of Klebsiella sp. 1SOBk5mer. Lineage (NCBI taxonomy): Bacteria > Pseudomonadati > Pseudomonadota > Gammaproteobacteria > Enterobacterales > Enterobacteriaceae > Klebsiella > Klebsiella sp. 1SOBk5mer. The sequence goes on from NZ_JBKIUU010000003.1 coordinate 221,556, forward strand.
TGCGTGAGCTGAGCCACTTCGCCAACGGCTTCCTGATCGGCTCCGCCCTGATGGAGCAGGCGGATCTGGAAGCGGCGGTCAAACGCGTGCTGCTCGGCGAGAACAAAGTGTGCGGCCTGACGCGCCCACAGGATGCCCAGGTGGCCTGGGAGTCCGGCGCCATTTACGGCGGCCTGATCTTCGTCCCGACCTCGCCGCGGGCGGTAAATGATGCCCAGGCCAAAGCGGTGATCGCCGCCGCGCCGCTGCAGTACGTCGGCGTCTTCCGCAATGCGCCGCTGGACGAGGTGGTCGCCCGCGCCCAGGCCTTGGGGCTGGCCGCCGTGCAGCTGCACGGTGATGAAGACCAGGCCTATATCGACGCGCTGCGCGACGCCCTCGCGGATAACGTCCGCATCTGGAAGGCGTTGAGCGTTGGCGAAACCTTGCCGGCCCGTACACTCCGCCATGTCGATAAGTATCTGCTCGACAACGGCCAGGGCGGCAGCGGCCAGCGTTTTGACTGGAGCCTGCTGCAGGGCCAGGATCTGCGCAACGTTATGCTGGCCGGCGGCCTCGGCGCCGATAACTGTGTGGAAGCGGCCAAAAGCGGCTGTGCCGGACTCGATTTCAATTCAGGCGTAGAGTCGCAACCCGGGATTAAAGACGCCAGCAAGCTGGCCTCCGTTTTCCAGACGCTGCGCGCATATTAAGGAGCAATAATGAGCACTTTACTGAACCCCTACTTCGGCGAATTCGGCGGCATGTATGTGCCGCAGATCCTGATGCCCGCCCTGCGCCAGCTGGAAGAAGCCTTTGTCAGCGCGCAGAAGGACCCGGCCTTTCAGGCGGAATTCACCGACCTGCTGAAAAACTACGCCGGTCGTCCGACGGCCCTGACCAAATGCCGGAACCTGACCGAAGGGACCCGCACCACCCTGTACCTGAAACGCGAAGATCTGCTGCACGGCGGCGCGCACAAAACCAACCAGGTACTGGGCCAGGCTCTGCTGGCCAAACGGATGGGCAAAACCGAAATTATCGCCGAGACCGGCGCCGGCCAGCACGGCGTCGCCTCAGCGCTGGCCAGCGCCCTGCTCGGCCTGAAATGCCGTATCTACATGGGCGCTAAGGACGTCGAGCGCCAGTCGCCGAACGTCTTCCGTATGCGCCTGATGGGCGCCGAAGTGATCCCGGTGCACAGCGGTTCCGCCACGCTGAAAGATGCCTGTAACGAGGCGCTGCGCGACTGGTCCGGCAGCTACGAGAAGGCGCACTATATGCTGGGCACCGCCGCCGGTCCGCACCCGTTCCCAACCATCGTGCGTGAATTCCAGCGCATGATTGGCGAAGAGACCAAAGCGCAGATCCTCGAAAAAGAGGGACGCCTGCCGGACGCGGTGATCGCCTGCGTCGGCGGCGGGTCAAACGCCATCGGCATGTTCGCTGATTTTATCGAGGAAACCCAAGTCGGCCTGATCGGCGTGGAGCCTGCCGGGCACGGTATCGAAAGCGGGGAGCACGGCGCGCCGCTGAAGCATGGTCGTGTTGGGATCTACTTCGGCATGAAGTCGCCGATGATGCAAACCGCCGACGGCCAGATCGAGGAATCTTACTCCATTTCCGCCGGGCTGGACTTCCCGTCCGTTGGGCCGCAGCACGCGTTTCTGAACAGCACCGGGCGCGCCGACTATGTGTCGATCACCGACGACGAAGCGCTGGACGCGTTCAAAGCGCTCTCCCGCCACGAAGGGATCATCCCGGCGCTGGAGTCCTCGCACGCCCTGGCCCACGCGCTGAAGATGATGCGCGAAAACCCGGAAAAAGAGCAGCTGCTGGTGGTTAACCTCTCCGGCCGCGGCGATAAAGACATTTTCACCGTACACGACATCCTGAAAGCGCGAGGGGAAATCTGATGGAACGCTATGAGACGCTGTTTGCCCAACTAAAAAACCGCCAGGAAGGCGCCTTCGTCCCCTTTGTGACCCTTGGCGATCCGGGACCGGAGCAGTCGCTGAAAATTATCGATGCGCTGATCGAAGGCGGCGCCGATGCCCTTGAGCTGGGGATCCCCTTCTCCGACCCGCTGGCGGACGGCCCGACCATCCAGGGCGCGGCCCTGCGCGCCTTCGCCGCGGGGGTGACCCCGGCGCAGTGCTTTGAGATGCTGGCGGCGATCCGCCAGAAGCATCCGACGATCCCAATCGGCCTGCTGATGTACGCCAACCTCGTCTTCAGCCCGGGTATCGATGAGTTCTATGCCCAGTGCGCCCGCGTCGGCGTCGACTCGGTGCTGGTCGCCGACGTGCCGGTGGAAGAGTCCGCCCCGTTCCGCCAGGCGGCGATGCGCCATAACATCGCGCCGATTTTCATCTGCCCGCCCAATGCGGATGACGATTTACTGCGCCAGATTGCCTCATATGGCCGCGGCTACACCTATCTGCTGTCGCGCGCCGGGGTGACGGGTGCGGAAAATCGCGCTGCGCTGCCGCTGCACCATCTGGTGGAGAAGCTGGCGGAATATCACGCCGCACCGCCGCTGCAGGGCTTTGGCATCTCCGCGCCGGAGCAGGTGAGCGCCGCCATTGACGCCGGCGCCGCCGGGGCGATCTCCGGTTCCGCCATCGTCAAAATCATCGAACGCCATCTTGATGAGCCGCAGGCCATGCTCGACGAGCTGAAAGCCTTCGTCCAGAGCCTGAAGGCGGCGACCAAAACCGCCTGACCGTCAGCCGCCCGGTCTTGCGCCGGGCGGCGATGATTTCTGCAAACTGTCGGCGTATTTGCGCGTTAAGCGAAACAGCGCCAGCCCCTCCTCTTCCGACCTCTGCGCCAGCGCCTGATTCATCAACCGCCGCCGCGCCACAGCGATCCTGTCGATAATCTGTTGTCCGTTGGCGCTAAGCGTCACTTCGCTGATCCGTCGGGCATGACGGTTCGGTTGCTTACAGGCGAGCCCCTGGGCTTCCAGTTTCTTCACCTGGCGACTGACGGTGGTGTTATCGCGCCCTAAATGATCCGCCAGCTCCCCCCCACCGGGCCATGGCGCCCTACCGCCACCAGCAGCGGAAACAGCATCTGTTCCAGCTGGACGCCAGCCGCCTGGAGGATCTGCTCATCGCGCACCGGCTGGTTCATCACGCTAATGATATCCAGCAGCGCACGGTCTTTACCCTTGGATAAAAATCGCTTCCGCACAAAAGATGGGGTTGATATCTTAAATGAGAAATATTATCTTTCTCATTACTGAATAGTTGAGTAAATAACTCAGGTATTCAGTACGACATTGCTCACATTGCTTCCAGTATTTTTGCCCGCACTTGTGCGGGCTTTTTTTTACTCACAACACACCTCACGCACCAGCTGTCGCAGCCAGCGGTCAAGCCGCAGGGGCTGCTGGGCGTGATGTCCTCCGGCCAGGGCAGTCTGACGAACAATCTCGGCGGCCAGCGGGAGCTCTACCGCGGAAGTAAAGCCGCGCTGAATATGTTCATGCGCAGCTTCGCCGCTCGCCCCACCTCGGCCTCCCACCCGCTGGTAGTGATGGCTCCGGGATGGATCCGCACCGAGCTCGGCGGGGCCGACATCCCCCTGACCATCGAAGAGACCATCCCACGCCTGGTGAACGTCCTGCTCGACAAGCAGCGGCGCCCGGGACTGGAGTATCTGAATTACCAGGGCCGCACGGTGCCCTGGTAAGCCCGCCGGGACGCCTGCCTCCGGGCGTCCTCCGGCGCCCGCCCGTCGTCATTGATCCCAGATCACCACGCCATGTACCGCTTTGTCCCGCCGCCTTTGCCGAGCTAATCCGCCTTTTTTGTTCAAAATTTATGAAATTTGTAAACGGTGGTGAAGAAATCAGTTTAAACGTCAACTTTTCTGTGTAAATATTAAGGCGAATGATAACTATTCTTTTTATCATTTATAGAGTCACGCCGGGTCAGCGCAAGCCAGACGACGAATAACGTCGCTTTTGCGCGGCGTGATATGTGCGAATAACTAAAAATAAGCCTGCATTTATCATGGAAAAAAACGCTTCTCTGCCGTTTGGCAGTTTCAACTCATTGGCATTGTTTACGGGTCTGTGTCTGGGGGCCGCGCCGGCAACCGGCATGGCAGCGGAAAAATCAGTCAAAAATAATGAAGAGACGCTGGTGGTGGAAGCCGCCCCGCCTTCGCTTTATTCTCCCGGGGTCTCCGCCGATCCCAAGTTTAATAAACCGCTGGTGGATACCACTCGCACCATCACCGTGATCCCCGAACAGGTCATTAAAGATCAGGGCGTCACCAACCTGACTGACGCCCTCAAGAACGTCCCTGGCGTCGGGGCGTTTTACGCCGGGGAGAATGGCAGCTCAACCACCGGGGACGCCATCTTTATGCGCGGCGTGGACACCTCCAACAGTATTTATGTGGACGGCATTCGCGATATCGGCAGCGTGACGCGGGATACCTTCAATACCCAGCAGGTGGAAGTCATCAAAGGGCCCGCCGGCACGGACTATGGCCGCAGCGCCCCCTCCGGCTCGATCAATATGATCAGCAAGCAGCCGCGCCTTGACTCCGGGATCGACGGTTCGGCCAGCATCGGCAGCGCCTGGTCGCGCAGGGGTACCCTTGATCTTAACCAGGCCTTCGGCGACAACGCCGCGTTTCGCCTCAACCTGATGGGCGAAAAAACTCACGACGCCGGCCGGGATAAGATTGAGAACGAGCGCTACGGCATCGCTCCGTCGCTGGCCTTTGGCCTCGATACGCCCACCCGTCTGTATCTGAACTATCTCCACGTCCGGCAGAACAACACCCCGGATGGCGGGATCCCCACCGTCGGCCTGCCGGGCTATTCAGCGCCTTCGCCGAAGTATGCCGCGCTCAATTCCGCCGGTAAGGTCAATACCAGCAATTTCTATGGCACCGACTCCGATTACGATAAATCCACCACTGACAGCGGCACCCTGCGCTTCGAACACGATCTGACGGACAATACCACCGTGCGCAATACCACCCGCTGGTCGCGGGTGAAGCAGGAGTATCTCCTGACTGCGGTGATGGGCGGCGCGAGCAATATCACTGCCCCCGACATCAATGACGTCAACACCTGGAGCTGGTCACGGCTGGTTAATACCAAAGATGTCAGCAACCGCATTCTGACCAACCAGACCAATATCACCTCGACCTTCAATACCGGCTCGATAGGCCATGACGTCAGCGCCGGCGTGGAGTTTACCCGGGAAAACCAGACCAACTATGGCGTCAACGCCCTGACCGCCCCGGCGGTGAATCTCTATCATCCGGTGAGCAGCCTGTCGATTGGCGGGCTGGACAGAAACGGGGCGAACGCCAACGGCCAGACCGATACCTTCGGCATTTATGCCTTCGATACGCTGGCGCTGACCGATCGGGTTGAGGTCAACGGCGGGCTGCGTCTCGACAGTTACCATACCAAATATGACAGCGCCACCGCCTGCGGCGGCAGCGGACGCGGGGCTGTCGCCTGCCCGCCAGGACAGTCGACCGGCAGCCCGGTCACCACAGTCGATACCGCCAAATCCGGTAACCTGGTTAACTGGAAGGCCGGAGCGCTGTATCGCTTAACCGAGCAGGGCAATATCTACGTCAACTATGCCATCTCGCAGCAACCGCCGGGGGGCAGCAGCTTCGCGCTGGCCGCCAGCGGCAGCGGCAACAGCGCCAACCGGACCGACTTTAAACCGCAGAAGGCGAAATCCAGCGAACTGGGCACCAAGTGGCAGATCCTCGACAAGCGCCTGCTGCTCAGCGCGGCGTTATTCCGTACCGATATTGAAAACGAAGTGGCCGCTAACGATGACGGAACCTGGTCGCAATACGGCAAAAAGCGCGTGGAGGGGTATGAGCTCTCCGCGACCGGGAACCTGACACCGGACTGGACGATCATCGCCGGCTACACCCAGCAGCATGCCAAGGTGACGGAGGGGCAGAATGTGGCGCAGGATGGCTCTTCCGCGCTGGCCTACACTCCGAAACATGCCTTTACGCTGTGGACGCAGTATCAGGCCACCAGCGATTTGTCCGTCGGCGGCGGCGTGCGCTATGTCGGAAGCCTGCGCCGGGGCAGCGATGGCGCGGTGGGTACCCCGGATCACACCGAGGGCTACTGGGTCGCCGACGCCAAACTGGGCTATCGGGTCAACAGCAACCTCGATCTGCAGCTCAATATGTACAACCTGTTTGATACCGATTACGTGGCTTCCATCAACAAGAGCGGCTATCGCTATCATCCGGGCGAACCCCGTACCTTTATGCTGACGGCGAACGTCCATTTCTGAGTCTGTACGTGGGGCCATCGCGCCCCACCTTTTTGAGAGGACACCGCAATGATGTATCACATTCCTGACGTGCTAACGGCGGACCAGGTGGCTGAATATGCCCGCCGGCTGGCGCAGGCCGAATGGGTTGACGGGCGGGTTACCGTCGGCAGCCAGGGGGCGACCGTCAAACAAAACCAACAGATCGATACCCGCACGCCGCTGTACGCCCGTCTGCAGGCCGCCGTACTCGACGCGCTGCGCGGCCATCCGCAGTTTTTTTCCGCCGCGCTGCCGCGGACGATTTCCGCACCGTTGTTTAATCGCTACGGGCCGGGGGAGACCTACGGCTTTCATGTCGATGGCGCGGTGCGTCAGAACGGCGAAGCGGGCTGGATGCGGACCGATTTATCGGCGACGCTGTTTCTCTGCGAACCGGAAAGCTATGAGGGGGGCGAACTGGTCATTGAAGACACCTATGGCCAGCATCGGGTGAAGCTCCCGGCCGGGCATCTGGTGCTCTATCCCGCCAGCAGCCTGCACTGCGTCACCCCGGTCACCCGCGGCGTACGCCAGGCCTCTTTCCTGTGGATCCAGTCGATGGTCCGCGACGATAAGCAGCGCGCGATGCTCTACGACCTGGACCGCACGATCCAGTCGCTCAAAACGCGCTTTGGCGACGGAGAAGAGGTGCTCTCCCTGCTCAATATGTATCACAACCTGCTGCGCCAGTGGACGGAAGTGTGATCCGCAGGCGAAGGGGTATCGCAGGGAGGAGTGAGGAGGCAACAAACTGGCCGTCCGCTGGCCAGTTTGCAGCAGGCGTTAGAACCGATAGCCTGCAGAGAACATAAACACCCACGGATCCAGGCGGGTGCTGACTTTCTGGTCCACGCCGTTGGCTTTGAATTTCACATCGGTATCGATATCCATGTACCACACCGACATATTCAGCAGCCAGTCACGGTTAATCAGGTAATCGAGGCCGACCTGCCCTGCCGCGCCCCAGGAGTCCTTCAGGCTCAGATCGGAAAGCCCGGCCGCCTTGCCGTTATCGTTAAAGTCTTCATTAAAGAAGGTGGTGTAGTTAATCCCCGCCCCCACGTAAGGGCGCACCTTGCTTTGCGCATCGCCAAAGTACCACTGCGCCATCAGGGTGGGTGGCAACTGATGGACGGTGGCGATGGTGCCGGTGGGCCCGGTACCAACCTTATGGCGGAACGGCGTTGCCGCCAGCAGTTCCACGCCGATGTTATCGGTCGCCATATAGGTAAAGGTTAAACCCAACTGAGTGTTGTTACTGACGTTGAAACCGCCCAGGCTGCCTAACACATTGTCAGAGCCCTCCGTCGGTCGGACGGTGGCGGTCCCGGCGCGAATGAAAAATTCACCCGCTTCATGCGCCCAGACGCTGCCGGTGGAAAGAGTGCTTAGAATTAATGCCGCCGCTGCTAACTTCTTCATGTCCACTTCCTCATTATGGTTTTTCAGCGCGGCCAAATATACCTATAACGAGTTACGTTTGATCTGTTTTAGATCACACTAAAACCTTAGATTTAACATTTATTGATCCAGATTAATTTTTGATACCGATCGCAATACGCTGAATCCTTCACACATCAATTTTCACTTTTCGCGAAAAAAATTATTTCTGCCCCTCTTGCCGCCGCTGAGGCGGCTGGATAAGTTAACTGCCGACAATCTGTGTTGATGCGTTTTTTTCAGGTGTAATTATGAGTGAAATCAACCCGTGCATGACGTGCGGTGCCTGTTGTGCGTATTTTCGTGTCTCTTTCTACTGGGCGGAAGCCGACGACGCGGGTGGCCTGGTGCCCTCCGCGCTGACCGAGCCGCTAACCCCTTTCCTGCGCTGCATGAGCGGCACCAATCAACGCCAGGGCCGCTGCGTGGCGCTATCGGGCGAGATCGGCGACGCCGTCCACTGCTCTATCTATGAAAACCGTCCCTCGCCATGTCGCGAATTCGCCATGTCCGGGGAAGATGGCGAGGAAAACGACGCCTGCAACCGGGCGCGAGCGCGCTATGGCCTGCCGCCATTGCGGCCTCTTTACAAAGATATACCTGCCCTGACCGGCGCAGAGAGTGCTACGACGGAACGATTTGCGGTACAATCGCCGGCTAGTTAACACCTGCGACACTCAAGGAGAATGCATGTCTATCACGGCGAAGTCCGTCTACCGTGACACCGGGAATTTTTTTCGTAATCAGTTCATTACCATTTTGCTGATTGCGCTGTTGTGCGCGTTCATTACGGTAGTACTTGGCCATGCCTTTTCACCCAGCGACGAGCAGCTGTCGATACTCAGCGAAGGCGATAACCTCGCCGGTAGCGCAGGCCTGTTCGAGCTGGTGCAGAATATGACGCCGGAGCAGCAGCAGGTTCTGCTGCGCGCCTCGGCGGCATCGACCTTCTCGGGTCTGGTGGGCAATGCGATCCTCGCCGGCGGCGTCCTGCTGCTCATCCAGCTGGTCTCTGCCGGTCATCGCGTCAGCGCTCTGCGCGCTATCGGCGCCTCGGCGCCGGTGCTGCCGAAGCTGCTGCTGTTGATCCTCTTCACCACCTTCCTGGTGCAGATGGGGATGATGTTAGTGCTGGTGCCCGGCGTCCTGTTGGCCATTGTGCTGGCCTTTGCGCCGATCATGCTGGTGCAGGACAAAATGGGCATCCTCAGCGCCATGCGCAGCAGCATGCGTCTGGCCTGGGCCAATTTGCGGCTGGTGGCGCCGGCCATTATCGGCTGGCTGGTGGCGAAAACCCTGCTGCTGCTGTTCGCTTCCAGCTTTGCCGTGCTAACGCCGAACGTCGGCGCGGTGGTCATCAACACCATCAGCAACCTGATTTCCGCCCTGTTGCTGATCTATTTATTCCGCGTGTATATGCTTATCCGTAGCTAATTTTAACCTGGACCGGGAAATTTCCCGGTCCGTCCTGACAGACGGGATCGATGTATGAAGCAGTTTCTGGATTTTTTACCGCTGGTGGTCTTCTTCGCCTTCTACAAGCTTTACGATATCTACGCCGCTACCACGGCGCTGATTGTGGCGACCGCCATCGTGCTGATCTACAGCTGGGTGCGCTACCGTAAAATCGAAAAAATGGCGCTGATCACCTTCGTGCTGGTGGCCGTCTTCGGCGGATTAACGCTCTTCTTCCACAATGATGAGTTTATTAAATGGAAGGTGACGGTGATCTATGCGCTGTTCGCCGGCGCGCTGCTGTTCAGCCAGTGGGTAATGAAAAAGCCGCTTATCCAGCGCATGCTGGGTAAAGAGCTGACCCTGCCGCAGCAGGTCTGGTCGCGTCTAAACCTGGCGTGGGCGGCGTTTTTTATCCTCTGTGGGCTGGCTAATATCTATATCGCCTTCTGGTTGCCGCAGAATATCTGGGTTAACTTTAAGGTCTTCGGTTTAACCGCTCTCACGCTGGTCTTTACCTTGCTGAGCGGGATCTACATCTACCGCCATATGCCGCAGGACGACCACCACTAACTCCCCGGCAGCCTGCGCCCGCCTCCGCGGGCGCTATCCCCTATTCTCTCTCCGCCGTTTTCATAGTAGCATCCCGCTGATCGTCTTTGACCACAACAGAGTAGAGCATGACAACAACAGATCTCGCCCCGAAGGGCGAAATGGTTTTACGCACCCTGGCAATGCCGGCGGATACTAATGCCAACGGGGATATTTTTGGCGGCTGGCTGATGTCGCAGATGGATATCGGCGGCGCCATTATGGCCAAAGAGATCGCCCAGGGTCGCGTGGTGACCGTGCGCGTGGATGGGATGACCTTTTTACGCCCGGTGGCCGTCGGCGACGTGGTGTGCTGCTATGCCCGCTGCGTGAAGCGCGGCAATACCTCGGTGACCATAAACATCGAAGTGTGGGTGAAAAAAGTCTCTTCAGAACCGATTGGCCAGCGCTACAAGGCGACGGAAGCGCTGTTTATCTACGTTGCCGTCGATAATCAGGGTAAACCACGCCCTCTGCCGGCGGAATAAGATGGCGCCCGGCTAACCGGGCACCTGGCTTAGAGAAAGCCCAGCAGCGAGAAGAAGAAGTAGCCGATGACAATTACGATCACCGGCAGCACGTACAGCGGGAAATACTGCACCAGGATCGTATGTCGCGGCACCACAATGCGTTCGGCGAGCTGCTCGCGAGTTAACCCTTCCGCGCCTTTCGCCTGCTCGAGGATCAGCTGATCCTCAATCCCCTCGCGGAGAAATTTCGCCTGCCGCGCCATCCGCGCGCCGGAGGCCTGCAGCGCCATACCGACGAACACCAGAATGAAGATAATCCAGAAGCCGATGTTCAGGCTGTGGTGGAAATCCGGCAGCGGTGAGTTGTACCAGAAAAAGTTCAGGAACGGCGTGTTAAAGCGCATCATCTCAATCATGACGTGCGCAAAATCCATCATTACCGCGTCAATGCCGGGTTTCTTTTCACTGTGCTCATACATAAATTTGAGGACAGAAATCAGCGTCGACAGCACGGCGGGAATAAAGATGACCCATCCCAAAATACGTTTGATGACCGCAATGCGTCCAGCTTGTTGGTACGTCATGAGTTCCCCTTGTTAAAGACGCGTTAGTGGTTCGCCTGCCGCCCGTTGCGTGGCGCAGGCGCTCCTCGCTTACCCGAATGTGTCGGGTATAAGTCTATCTTCCACGGCGAATTTCGCCCAATAATGCGCGGTATGATATACCATGAATGCCGATTCGTTTATCTGATTACGCAACAGGAGAAGGACATATGTCAGCGAAGCGCCGCATTGAGGCTGCGATTTTTGATATGGACGGGTTGCTGATTGACTCTGAGCCGCTTTGGGATCAGGCGGAGGTCGAGGTCATGGAGAGCCTGGGGGTGGATACCCGCCGCCGCGATGAACTGCCCGACCTGCTGGGTCTGCGAATCGACCTGGTGGTGGATCTGTGGTACGCGCAGCAACCGTGGCGCGGCGTGGACCGCGCGGAAGCCACCGCGCGCATTATCCGTCGCGCCATCGAACTGGTGGAAGCCTCACGTCCGCTGCTGCCGGGGGTGCGCGAGGCGGTGGCCCTGTGTAAAGCCCAGGGGTTGAAGGTTGGGCTGGCCTCAGCCTCGCCGCTGGTGATGCTGGAGAAAGTGCTCAATATGTTCGAGCTGCGCGATCAGTTTGATGCCCTCGCCTCGGCGGAGCATCTACCCTGGAGCAAACCGCACCCGCAGGTGTATCTCAACTGCGCCGCCGCCCTCGGGGTCGACCCACAGCGCTGCGTCGCGCTGGAGGACTCGGTCAACGGCATGATCGCCAGCAAAGCTGCACGCATGCGCGCTATCGTGGTGCCGGAAGCGGAGAACAGCCGCGACCCGCGCTTTGTGCTGGCGGACGTCAAGCTGCCGTCACTGCAGGCCCTGACCGTCGAGGCGCTGCTCGGATAAGGCCGCTGGCGGCTGACGCGATCGCCGTCACGCCGCCGGCAATAAAATCAAAACAGCGTTTCATTTTAATTGTAATTTTGTTTTCCTGCCTCTATGCTGGGCACAGGTGGCGTCATCGTACGCCTGAAGATCAGCACGCAGAGGTGAATATGGTACTGAACGCCTTCGACCTGACGGGTAAGGTCGCCATCGTGACCGGTTGCGATACCGGCCTGGGACAGGGAATGACGCTGGGCCTGGCGCAGGCCGGATGCGATATCGTCGGCATCAACCGCAAAATTCCCCACGACACGGCCGCGCAGGTTGAGGCGCTGGGCCGCCGCTTTCATGCCATTCAGGCGGATCTCAGCCATCAGGATGATATGACCGTTCTGGTCGACCAGGCGGTGGCGGCGATGGGCCGGGTCGATATTCTGGTTAACAACGCCGGGATTATCCGCCGCCATGACGCCCTGACCTTCACGGAAAGCGACTGGGACGCGGTCATCGATCTGAATTTGAAAGCGGTTTTCTTCCTCTGCCAGGCGGTCGCCAGGCAGTTCATTCGCCAGGGTGAAGGCGGGAAAATTATTAACATCGCCTCGATGCTCTCGTTTCAGGGCGGGATCCGCGTCCCCTCTTATACCGCCTCGAAAAGCGGCGTGCTGGGCCTGACCCGCCTGCTGGCCAACGAATGGGCTGGTCAGGGTATCAACGTCAACGCCATTGCGCCCGGGTATATGGCCACTAATAACACCCAGGCGCTGCGCGAAGATGAAGAGCGTAACCAGGCAATCCTTGAGCGTATCCCCGCCGGTCGCTGGGGGGTGCCGGGTGACCTGCAGGGGCCGGCGGTGTTTCTCGCCTCGTCCGCCGCCGACTATATTCATGGCTATACCCTGGCCGTCGACGGCGGATGGCTGGCGCGCTGAGAATTTGTGACAAAGAGTTACACCGTCACCTCTTCCGTGCACTGTATAAAAACCCTATACTGTATGAATCGACAGTTTAGGGTGTGTTATCATGACGGCGGAAGGCCATCTCTTCTTTTCAATCGCCTGCGCAGTATTTGCCAAAAACGCAGAGTTAACGCCGGTGCTGGCGCAGGGCGACTGGTGGCATATTGTGCCCTCCGCGGTCTTGACCTGCCTGCTGCCGGACATCGATCACCCAAAGTCGTTTCTTGGCCAGCGGCTGAGCTGGATCTCCAGGCCCGTGGCGCGGGCCTTTGGCCACCGCGGCTTCACCCACAGCCTGCTGGCGGTGTTTGGCGCGCTGACGCTATTCTACCTCAAGGTGCCTGACAGCTGGATTGTCCCGGCGGACGCCCTCCAGGGCCTGGTGCTGGGCTATCTCAGCCACATTCTCGCCGATATGCTCACCCCCGCCGGAGTGCCGCTGCTATGGCCGTGTCGCTGGCGCTTCCGGCTGCCGATCCTTGCGCCGCGCAAAGGCAACCAGCTGGAGCGCGCCTTATGCATGGCGCTATTCGTCTATGCCGTCTGGATGCCGCAGACGCTGGCGGACAACAGCGCGATACGCTGGTCTTCCGGGGTGATTAATTCCCTGCAGATCACCTTCAATCGCTTCATAAGTCACCAGAGTGGGCGATAAACCGGCAGAAAACACCATTTGGTTATAACCCATTCCATTTGAATATAAGTCCTTGATAACGCCTTCTGCTAACCTTGCGGTCATAAGAGCTGGTTATCCACCAGCCCAGGTTATAAAAATATCAGGAGAACGGGGATGAACTTTCCATTAATAGCGAACGTAGTCGTGTTCGCCGTATTGCTGTTTGCGCTGGGGCAAACTCGCCATAAACAGTGGAGCCTGGCCAGGAAGGTCTTGGTCGGCCTGGCGATTGGCGTGATCTTCGGTCTGGCGCTACAGCTGATCTATGGGTCTGACAGCCAGGTGCTGAAAGACTCCATCCAGTGGTTCAATATCGTCGGCAACGGTTATGTCCAGCTGCTGCAAATGATCGTTATGCCGCTGGTCTTCGCGTCAATCCTTAGCGCCGTGGCCCGCCTGCACAATGCCTCGCAGCTGGGGAAAATCAGTTTCCTGAGCATCGGTACTCTGCTGTTCACCACCATGATCGCCGCCCTGGTTGGCGTGCTGGTGACCAACATGTTCGGCCTCACCGCCGAGGGGCTGGTCCAGGGCAGCGCGGAGACCGCCCGTCTGAACGCCATTCAGAGCAACTATGTGGGTAAAGTGGCCGATCTCAGCGTCCCGCAGCTGATCCTCTCCTTCGTGCCGAAGAACCCGTTTGCTGACCTCACCGGGGCTAACCCGACCTCGATCATCAGCATCGTCATTTTCTCGGCCTTCCTCGGCGTCGCAGCCCTGAAGCTGCTGAAAGAGGATGTGGAAAAAGGCCAGCGCGTACTGACCGCCATCGATACCCTGCAGGGCTGGGTGATGAAGCTGGTTCGTCTGGTGATGCAGCTGACCCCTTACGGCGTGCTGGCGCTGATGACCAAAGTGGTTGCCGGGTCGAATCTACAGGATATCATCAAGCTTGGCGGCTTCGTGGTGGCCTCGTACATCGCGCTGGGCATCATGTTTGTCGTTCACGGCCTGCTGCTGGCGATTAACGGCATCAGCCCGCTGAAGTACTTCCGTAAAGTCTGGCCGGTGATCACCTTCGCCTTCACCAGCCGCTCCAGCGCCGCCTCCATTCCACTGAACGTGGAAGCGCAGACCCGTCGTCTCGGCGTACCGGAGTCGATTGCCAGCTTCTCCGCCTCCTTTGGCGCCACCATTGGTCAGAACGGCTGCGCCGGTATCTACCCGGCCATGCTGGCGGTGATGGTCGCACCCACCGTAGGCATCAACCCGCTGGATCCGATGTGGATTGCCACCCTTGTGGGCATCGTCACCGTCAGCTCGGCGGGCGTCGCCGGGGTGGGCGGCGGGGCCACCTTCGCCGCGCTGATCGTCCTGCCGGCGATGGGCCTGCCGGTGACCCTCGTGGCGCTGCTGATCTCCGTCGAACCCCTGATCGATATGGGGCGTACCGCGCTGAACGTTAACGGCTCCATGACCGCCGGGACGCTGACCAGCCAGTGGCTGCGCCAGACCGACAAGTCGATTTTCGATAGCGAAGAAGAGGCCGAACTGGCGCATCGCTAAACGGTAAGCACAAAAAAACCGCTGATAATCAGCGGTTTTTTTATTTCTGCAGCAGATTCAGGCTTCAATCTCACCTTCCTGACGCACCTGGTTAGCCCAGCGCTGCGCCGACTCCGGCACGCTGAACGCCGGTGAACGGCGGAAATGCTCCCCCATCAGCAGAAAGGCGACATACTTCCCGCGCAAAATCCAGACATCGCGAAAATGGTCCATTTTCACGGCATGTTCCGGGGGCGCAGGCTCCACGCGCGGCACGTAGCTAATGACAGGGCGATTTTGTTGGCGCAATGGTTTCATAACAAATGGATTCACTAAGCAAAGCGGGAAACAGAAACCTCTATCATAGCCGATTGTGGTCCCGTTCGTCGCCCCCCTGCCGCCGATGCGCATTTTAGGATAACTCCCTGCCCCCTCGCCGGGCGCAGCCAGCGTAATGTTCTATAGTTAGAAGGGTTTTGGTTTATCAACGACCACTTTTAGCAATGAAAGCAGGAGACGAGCAATGTCTGATAAGCACCCAAACCCGCACCACCAGCAGGCACCGGTTCACGGCAGCGAGGAAGCGCAGCCGGGTCTCGACTCGCTGGCGCCGGATGACCGGGAGTGGCGCCCCACGCCGAAACCCACCGCCCCTGGCGCTGAACCGACCGCCCCTGGCAGCCTGAAAGCGCCTGATACCCACAGCAGCAAACTTGACGCCCTGGAGCCGCAGCGCAAAGGCGGAGAAGACTATCCGCTGACCACCAACCAGGGCGTGCGCATTGCCGACGATCAGAACTCGCTGCGCGCCGGCGCCCGCGGCCCAACGCTGCTGGAAGATTTCATTCTGCGGGAGAAGATCACCCACTTCGACCATGAGCGAATTCCGGAGCGTATCGTACATGCCCGCGGCTCAGCGGCCCACGGTTACTTCCAGCCCTACAAAAGTCTGACAGCGTTGACCAAAGCCGATTTTCTCTCGGCAGCCGATAAAATCACCCCGGTCTTTGTGCGCTTCTCCACCGTGCAGGGCGGCGCGGGGTCGGCGGACACCGTTCGCGATATTCGCGGCTTCGCCACCAAGTTTTACACCGACGAGGGGATTTTTGACCTCGTCGGCAACAACACCCCGGTCTTCTTCATTCAGGACGCGCTGAAGTTTCCCGACTTTGTCCACGCCGTGAAGCCTGAGCCCCACTGGGCCATACCCCAGGGACAAAGCGCTCACGACACCTTCTGGGACTACGTTTCCCTGCAGCCGGAAACGCTGCACAACGTGATGTGGGCGATGTCCGATCGCGGCATCCCGCGCAGCTATCGCACCATGGAAGGCTTCGGGATCCACACCTTCCGCCTGATCAATGCCGAGGGCAAAGCCACCTTTGTTCGCTTCCACTGGAAACCGGTCGCCGGCAAGGCGTCGCTGGTGTGGGATGAAGCGCAGAAGCTGACCGGCCGTGACCCCGATTTTCATCGCCGCGATCTGTGGGAGGCCATTGAAGCCGGGGACTACCCGGAATTTGAGCTCGGGCTGCAGCTGATCCCCGAGGAGAACGAATTTGATTTTGACTTCGACCTGTTAGATCCCACCAAGCTGATCCCTGAGGCGCTGGTGCCGGTGCAACGGGTCGGCAAAATGGTCCTCAACCGCAACCCGGACAACTTCTTTGCCGAGAACGAACAGGCGGCCTTCCATCCCGGGCATATCGTACCGGGCATCGATTTCAGCAACGATCCGCTGCTGCAGGGACGTCTCTTCTCCTACACCGATACGCAGATTAGCCGCCTCGGCGGACCGAATTTCCATGAAATCCCGATCAACCGGCCAACCTGCCCGTACCACAACTTCCAGCGCGACGGTATGCACCGGATGGAGATTGACACCAACCCGGCCAACTACGAACCCAACTCGATCAACGACAACTGGCCGCGCGAGACGCCGCCAGCCGCCAAACGCGGCGGTTTCGAGTCCCTTGCCGAACGCGTCGACGGCGAGAAGATCCGCCAGCGCAGCCCTTCATTCGGCGAATATTACGCCCAGCCGCGTCTGTTCTGGCTGAGCCAGACGCCGATTGAGCAGCAGCATATTATCGATGGCTTCAGCTTCGAGCTCAGCAAAGTGGTCCGCACCTGGATCCGCGAGCGGGTGGTCGATCACCTGGCCCATATTGATACCCGGCTGGCGGAAGCGGTCGGGGCGAATTTAGGTATCGAACTGAGCGATGAGCAGCGCAGCCTCACTCTGCCCTCCCCGGTCAACGGCGTGGAGAAAGATCCCACCCTCAGCCTCTATGCGGACGCCGAAGGGGATGTGAAAGGTCGCGTGGTGGCGGTGCTGCTCAATGAGCGTACCTCGGCGCAGGACCTGGTCCATCTCCTGCAGGCGCTACAGGCTCAGGGCGTGCACAGTAAACTGCTCTATTCGCGGATGGGCGAGGTCATCGCCGACGATGGTTCTCCCGTGCCGATCGCCGGCACCTTCGCCGGTTCCCCATCGCTGACGGTGGATGCCGTGGTGGTGCCCGGCGGCGACCTCAGCGCCCTGAGCCAGAGCGGCGATGCGCGCTACTACCTGCTGGAGGCCTATAAGCACCTGAAGCCGATCCTGCTGGCAGGCGATGCGCGGCAGTTAACGTCGGTTCTCCAGGTCCCGGCCCAGGGCGAAGAGGGCGTCATCGTTACCGATGCTCTCGACACCCCGGCGGCAGATAAACTGCTCGCGCTGATGACGGCCCACCGGGTGTGGTCGAGAAGCCCGAAAATCGCCGCTATTCCGGCGTAGCAAAAAGCCCGGCACGGTGTGCCGGGCTTGACTCACTTTCCTTTCCCCCGTCGGGCTTACACGTCGCGGTAGGTTCCCAGGCGATAACCCCGGTCGGCCACCGCCGCTTTCAGCGAGGCAGAGGTCAGCACATCAAGCTCGCCCAGCCGCGGGTAGCAGTAGGCGCTGCCCATGATGGTCTGGTCGACAAAGGCCGGATGACACATCACCTCCAGGGAGCGCTCCTCGCGGGCGATTGAGGCGTCCAGCGTCTGCAGGAACAGCGCCTCAGAGACGGCTTCCCCATAAAACTCGCTGCTGAAGCCTGCGCTGCTGCGCGCCGCCTGCTGATCGAGACCGCTCTGCGCCGCCACCTGGCGATCGATGCGCAACGCGATGCCCTTGTCGCGGGCAAAAGCGGCGACGATGGGATAGATCGGGGCGATCATATGCACATGGTGATGGCTGTCGAGATGCGTCGGCTCATGGCCGAAGAGATCGATAAAACGACGGTACTGACACGCCAGCTCATGGGCAATCTCCTCCAGCGGCAGGGTATCTTCTTCCGCCTGCTGCCAGATCCATTTGCCCAGCCGGCCGTCGCGGGTTAACCCCAGCATGGCCGACAGCGGTTCGCCCAGCGTCAGCACAAAGTGCATCCCGACCGCCAGCTCCGGCGTACTGCGGCTCAGCTGGGCGGCGTGGTCAATAGCCGCGCCGTTGACCAGCGCCGTAGTCGATGTCACCACGCCGTTGCGGCAGGCTTCGATAATGCCGTAGTTCTGCCCTTTACTGAGGCCGAAGTCGTCGGCGTTGACGATCAATACCCGTTCCATTTGCCGCTCCCGTTACGCTTTCAGTTTTTCGATCGTCGCCGCAAAGTTCGGCAGCCATTTTTCATGAGCCAGAATCATCTCCCGCGCCAGCTGCTCGGCGTCACGATCGGAATGGATCAGCGGGCTTAAGTTCAGCGCCAGCAGCACGTCGTTCAGCTCGCCGCTGATCGCCGCCCGGCTGGCCGCCACTTCAAACCCTTTGATGGTGTAGATAAGCCCCAGCACCTTTTCGTCGAAATGGGTGATGCGCGGCGTCGGCTTCGCGCCATCGCGACCTAAGGTGCAGCTCATCTCGACCGCCCAGTCCGCCGGGATATTATCGATATGGCCATGATGCGGGATATTCACATAGTGCTCAGTCTGCTTGTCGTTATAGATAGCGTTGATCACTTCGCAAGCGGCATCGGAGTAATAGGCGCCGCCGCGCTGCTCCAGCTCCTTCGGCTTGACCTTGAGATCCGGATTTTTATACAGCTCGAACAGCTGCTTCTCCACCTTCTGCACCACCTGGGCGCGCGCGCCGCCCTTATAGTACTCGCCCATCTCAATCGCCAGCATCTCTTTTGGCTTAAAGTAATAGAGCAGATAGGAGCATGGGATCAGGCGCAGGGAGCGGATCAGCCCCTCGCTAAACGGCAGGTCGAAGATATTTTTTACCGAGTTCGCGGTCAGGCGGCCGGAGGCAACGCCGTCCAGCAGTTCATCGAAGCGCGAGACACCGTTAACCAGCACGTCGCGGACGAACACCAGGTGGTTCAGACCGAACAGGTCGATGTTCAGCTCATCGCTCGGGCTGAGCTGCAGCACGTCGGTGATGAACATCTTCATGCCGATGGGAATGTTGCACACGCCGATAAAGCGTTTGAAACTGGTGTGGCGATAGACCGCCTCGGTGACCATGCCCGCCGGGTTGGTGAAGTTAATGATCCATGCGTCCGGGCAGATCTCCTGCACATCTTTCACGATGTCGAAAATCACCGGGATGGTACGCAGCCCTTTAAACAGCCCGCCCGCCCCGTTGGTCTCCTGGCCAAGATAGCCGTGGCTCAGCGGGATGCGCTCATCTTTTTCACGCGCCTTCAGCTGGCCCACCCGCAGCTGGGTGGTAACGAAATCCGCGCCCTGCAGCGCCTCGCGGCGGTCCAGCGTTTTATAAACCTTCATCGGCACGCCGGCTTTTTCCACCATCCGCTCGCACAGCGCATGGATAATATCGAGCTTCTCCTGGCCCTCTTCCACATCCACCAGCCACAGCTCTGTCACCGGCAGTTCATGATAACGTTTCAGGAAACCTTCCAGTAATTCCGGGGTATAGCTGCTACCGCCGCCAATGGTGACGACTTTTAATTTCTGGCTCATTTTTTTCTCCCTTAGGCGCTGCGCCTGGGCGCAGGCCGCTCTCCGCATAAATGCGGACAGTTAACTTAAATTAGTTACGGTGTAAGCCGGGCGGCTAATACCGCGCGGGTTTAATTAATACTGGTCAAATGTTTGCGATAACTGCTCGGCGTAAACGAGGTCAGCTTTTTAAAGGTTTTAATAAACAGGCTCGGGCTGCTGTACCCTGATTCATAGGCAATATCCGTCACCGAATAGTTGGTAATTTCCAGCTGCTTTTTGGCAAAGTTGATACGGATATCGTTAATTATCTGCATCGGCGTTTTACCATAATAACGCTGGGTCGCCCGGGTTAAATATTCCTGCGTTTTGCCCGATAGCCGAACCATATTCTCGAGGGCGCTCTCGCCAAACTCCAGTTTATCGTGCATGGCCTCAACGGTATTTTTTAACCATTGTGGAACGACGTCTGCAACCGGCTCTTCGCGATAGTGACGTAAACGGTTAATGACATAAAAGGAGACCAGTTCGATAAATTCGTCAAATTCCGTTTCGCGAAAATTGAGTGAGGCAATGACCGACTCAATATAGCCGAGAAAAGCGCTCTGCACGGCATAGACCTGCGACGCCACCAGGCCAAACGGCAGCAGCGGCAGATAGTGTTTCTCAAAGAAGCGCCTGCTGATGCCGACGTTAAGGATGCGCGTCGCACCAAATTCGTAGAAGCTCTGGTGGTGCGAGCCCATCGGGATAAAGACAAAATCCCCGCGCTCCAGCAGCACCCGTTTGCCATTGATCTCCTGGTAATAGCGCCCGGTTAATACGACGGTAAATTCGTAGTAATCATGCTGGTGGAGCCCGCTCACGCTTTCCGTTTTGTTATAGATGACCACATGAAAGTTCTTCCCGTTGAACAACTGCTGTTCTCTGGCGGTACTGATCTCGGTGGTCATCATCCTGGGCTGCCTCATCGTCGTGATGGCCTATTGTACCTTCTCGTGCAGCTCAATCAATTCCGCAACCAGCTCGCGGGCCAGCATGGAGGTCATCAGGTGATCCTGAGCATGCACCAGCACCAGGCTGACCTTCATTTTCCCTTCGCCCTCGTCGCTTTCGATAAGCTGGGTCTGCACGCGATGCGCCTCGCTCAGCGCCTGACGCGACTGCTCCATCATCGATTTCGCCGCGGCAAAATCCCCCTGCTTGGCCTGTTTTAGCGCGGCATAGGCCAGGCTACGGGCTTGTCCTGAGTTGATAATCAACCCCATCACCACCTCTTCGAGGTCGTTTTCCGGGGTCTCTACCGCGTCGATGTTGTCCAGATCAAACATAATATTTCCCTCATTTCTCAGGCGGTACGGGACGCTGCCCGTACCGCGCGGTATCAGAATTTCAGTGCGTTGGCGATGTCTTCTTCGCTCTCTTCCTGCTCGATGACGGTCTGCGCTTTATTCGACAGCACCACAAACGGCAGGTAGACCAGGGTGGAGACGCCAAGGTTGAACAGGGCGACCAGCAGAGCGGCGACGCTGCCGTTACTGTTGAAGAACGCCCCCAGGCCAGTTGGCATGGTCCACGGCGCCAGGTTGGTCACCGGTGGGATAATCCCCAGGCTGTAGGCCGCGAGAGTAATGGCCGCCAGAATCGGCTGGACCAGCACGAACGGGATGAACATGACCGGGTTCATGATGATCGGCAGGCCAAACAGAATCGGTTCGTTAATCTGGAAGATGCCTGACGGCAGCGCCAGCTTCGCAACCTGACGATGGTCAGCGCGGCGGGAAGCGATAAAGATGGCGATGATCAGACCCAGCGTCGCCCCGGAACCCCCCAGCAGGATGTAGGAGTCGAGCATCGGCTTGGCCCAGAAGTGGAACTGTTTACCCGCTTCGATCGCCGCATCAACCGATCCGTACTGGTTGTACAGCGCGATGTTTTCCAGCGCCCACGGCGTCATGATGCCGTTATCCAGCGCGGTCAGCGCCAGCGAACCGTGCACCCCGAAGAACCACAGCAGGGAGTTAAAGATGACGTATGCCCAGCCGACCACGCTGCCCATCGCCGCCAGCGGCGTAGAGATGGAGTCCATGATGATCTGGTGGAAGTTGCTGCCGTAGCTCGACAGGGCCCACGAGATAATGCCGAAGATGGAGAGGATCAAGAAGCCAGGGATCAGCGCGGAGAAAGAGCGCGATACCGACCCCGGCACGCTGTCCGGGAGTCTGATTACCCAGTTGCGACGGATCACGAAGGTGAACAGCTCCGCGACGACCAGACCGATAATCATGCCGGAGATGATGTTCTGCCCGCCCAGCCAGTTGGCGCCGACGGCATAGGCTTCGCCCACGCTATACGGGGTCACGGTCATAAAGGCCGCGACCGCCAACAGGCCTGCGGCCATCGGGTCGACTTTGCGCTCTTCCGCCAGCGCGGAGCCAATAAAGAATGGCGCCATCAGCGACATAATGCCGAGGGTGCCGTTATAGACGTTACCGCCGATAGCCTTAAAACCGTTTAAGGTTTCAATGGTGGAGGCATCCAGGCGAATGCCCATGGAATAAAAGAAAGAGCCTTCGCCGAAGCTCAGAAAAACGTTGTTAATTAATACAAACATGGCCCCGGCGAGGGTCAACGGCATTAATTTAATGAATCCATTTTTAATCGCATTAATATGCGGCTGCTTTCCTATTTTCACTGCAAAAGGAAGGAGTACCTTTTCAAGCGAGTCGATCACTTTACTCATAGTCAATACCCTTAAAAGCCGCAATAAACTATTACGGCGATGATGTATGAAATTACTCTTTGACGGGAAAATAAACTCTTTATTCTTTGACGTCCGGCAACGGGATGCCGCCAGGCGTCAAAATATATCGAGTTTTAAAATTTAAAATTATTGTGCTGCAGCTTTCTTAATGGCCGCGACGGCGGCTTTCAATACACCTAAACCATCCACCTTGCCATACAGAAGAGAATCGATAACTTCTACCGGTTTATTCGGCAGCAGGCGCTGAATTTCCGGTAACATATACGCAATTTGTGGCCCTAATAATACAACGTCGGCTTCCGGTCCCTTTTCACCCGCGAGAGTCTCAGGATAGGCTTCAATAATGACCGGGACTTCGTATTTTTCCGCCTGCGCCCGCATTTTGGAGACCAGCAGTGACGTGGACATGCCTGCCGAGCAGAACAGATAAATGTGTTTCTTTTCCATGAACGCTTCCTCAATGTGTGAGACCAGGGCCTTCAGTAACCGCTGAGAGCCGGTAAGACTGGTAACATCCGGTTAATTCTGTTTATGGGTTGAGTATACGGCAACCTGAGCCGTCGTGATAATTCCCTGTTGAACAGAATTGTCTCTCATTGACCTCCGGTTTTGACTACCCTCACATTTTCATCCAAATAATTCGCGCAATTAAATAAGCATCAGGACTCACAAAAAAGCCCGACCAGTGGTCGGGCTTACGTACAACTCAGTCAACAGTAGGGCGCTTACTTAGCGTTGCGCGGATCCGTATCATACTCAGCGCAGGTCTGGTAGCCGGAGTTCATCACGTGCCCCGTTTCGTCGAGGGCCACAAAGTAGGTCTCCACTTTACCATCTCGTTGACCGAGGATATAGGTCTGGCAGGTGCCGCGGGCATGGACCATCGTCACTTCCGTTGAAGGTTTGCCAGCGATCTGCATCACCTGCTCACGCGACATTCCTTTCTTCACATCTTTCACCACCGGCTGGGTAAACTGGTCTTTGGTACGATCGTAAGCGGTACAGCCCGCGAGTAAGGTTAACGCGACGGTGACGCCCAGTATTCCTGCTAAGCTTTTGTTCATTTTGGTTCCTCTCTTCCACTGTGTAACGATAAGCCTGGAATAAATAGTGTTATTTTTCAAGCCGAACAGCGAAATCATGTCTGATTGTGTTATTGCGTAAACAGGATTGACGCTCCGCCGACGACCGGCGCTTTCTCCTGCGCGCGGGCATCTATAATGAAATCCTATGTCATTGATTGCCTTCTTTTCCGGCAGTCAAAACCCCGGTCCTTGTCGTTTCAGCGGCAAAGAGGTAGCTTTAAGCCAACAGGTTGCCAAACAGATTCACTTTCGGAGGGCGCGATGACGCTACAACAAGAGATTATTCAGGCGCTGGGCGCGAAGCCGCAGATTGATGCCGCAGGCGAGATCCGCCGCAGCGTCGATTTCCTGAAATCCTATCTGCAGACTTACCCTTTTATTAAATCGCTGGTGCTGGGTATCAGCGGCGGCCAGGACTCGACCCTGACGGGGAAACTGTGCCAGATGGCGATCAATGAACTGCGCGCCGAAACTGGCGACAGCAGCCTGCAGTTTATCGCCGTCCGTTTACCCTACGGCGTGCAGGCGGATGAGCAGGACTGCCAGGATGCCATCGCCTTTATTCAGCCTGACCGCGTGTTGACGGTGAATATCAAAGCCTCGGTACTGGCAAGCGAACAGGCCCTCCGCGAAGCGGGGATCGAACTGAGCGACTTCGTTCGCGGCAACGAAAAAGCCCGTGAGCGCATGAAAGCCCAGTACAGCATCGCCGGGATGACCAAAGGGGTGGTGGTCGGCACCGACCATGCGGCGGAAGCGATTACCGGCTTCTTCACTAAATATGGCGACGGCGGCACCGACATCAACCCGATCTTCCGCCTGAACAAACGTCAGGGCAAACAGCTGCTGGCCCATCTCGGCTGCCCGGAACATCTGTATAAGAAGCTGCCGACCGCCGATCTGGAAGACGATCGCCCCTCCCTGCCGGATGAAGTGGCGCTGGGGGTCACCTATGAGAATATCGACGATTATCTGGAAGGCAAAACGCTGGACCCCAGCATCGCCAAAACGATCGAAGGCTGGTATCTGAAAACCGAACACAAGCGTCGGCCGCCCATCACCGTCTTTGACGATTTCTGGAAAAAATAGTCCCTCCCCCGCCCCGGCCCGCGCCGGGGTTATTTTTTGCGCTTTTCGCCGCAAAAACCGCCTGCTATACTGGATAGATAGACAGTATCAGGAGTTATTGTGGCCAGAAAGCAATCTGCCCCGCGTCTGGAGTTTGAGGCGGCGGCGATCTATGAATATCCCGAACACCTTCGCCCGTGGCTGGAGGCGCTGCCGAAGCTGCCGGGCGTCTATCAATTTCACGGCGACAGCGACACGATGCCGCTCTATATCGGCAAGAGCGTTAACCTGCGCAGCCGGGTGCTCTCCCACCTGCGCACGCCTGAAGAGGCCGCGATGCTGCGTCAGTCCCGGCGTATTACCTGGCAGCGCACCGCTGGCGAGCTGGGGGCCCTGCTGCTGGAGGCGCGGTTAATTAAAGAGCAGCAGCCGCTGTTTAACAAGCGGCTACGGCGTAACAAGCAACTCTGCGCCTGGCTGCTTGCGGACGACCGGCCGCAGATTGTCTATGCCCGCGAGGTTGATTTCTCTCATCAGCAGCATCTCTATGGTCTGTTCGCCAACCGGCGGGCGGCGCTGCAGATGCTGCAGAGCCTCGCTGACGAACAGCGCCTCTGTTATGGCCTGCTCGGTCTGGAGCCGCTCAGCCGCGGTCGCGCCTGCTTTCGATCCGCGCTGGGCCGCTGCGCCGGCGCCTGCTGTGGAAAGGAGAGCGTGGAGGCGCACCGCCAGCGTCTGCTGGCGCAGATGAGCAAGCTGCAGCTGGTGTGCTGGCCTTGGGCAGGACCGGTGGCGCTGGAGGAGCGCGGCCCTGATATGACGCAGTATCATGTCATTCATAACTGGCTGTGGCTGGGGGCCGTCGACTCGCTCGACCAGGCCGCTGAGCTTACCCGCCTGCCCGCCGGATTCGACCAGGATGGTTACAAAATTCTCTGTAAACCTCTGCTCAGCGGCAACTACCCGCTGCACCCGCTTAGCTGAGAAGCCAGAAAGAAAAAACCGCCGGCCCTGCCCAACGCCTGATGGCATTATTGGGCAAGACCGGCGGTCTTGATTCAGTACGCTACATTATTCAGCGGGTGCAGGCATTTTACCTGCCGGCGCGTTGCGTTCTGTCAGATGCTTCTCAAAATTGGCATTGAACTGTTTTTTCTGCTCTGGGGTCAGAATGTTGTAGATCTTGTTCTGCGTTTCCAGGCGGGACAGCGCCATCGCTTTATGCTGCGCCTCCATCTTATCGATCTGCGCTTCCGCTTTCGCCTTGTCGAAGGTATCGCTGGCGATCAGCTCGTGCATCGCGCGGCGTTCGTCGAGGGACGGACGCTTCATATTTTCGCGCTGGCTCTTCATGATGTCGCGGATCTGCTGCTTCTGCGCATCGGTCAGGTTGAGGCCTTTAAACATCATGTCATGCTGACCTGGGCCGCCTTTATGATGCATCATCATCGGCTTGCTGTCGCTCGGCGCGGTGGTGGTATCGGCGGCGTGAGCCAGGTTAGCCGCGCCCAGAGCCAGAGTAGAGGCAACAAACAGTGCAGTGAGTTTCTTCATCATTCAATCCTTACTTTACGTTATTCTTACGGCGCGTTGCCGTGTTGACGAGATTAACTTTACGACGTTAATCGTCAATTAGTCAGAGCAAGAGTAAAACAATGAAAGTGTAAAAAACAGTTTCTCACCAATTATGGAGAAAATAAGGAATTTGAACGAGGAATTGCAATAAAAAATAAATAACCTACTGTTTTGCAGAGAAATTATGGAGAGTATAAAGGAGGAGAGATTAAAAACAAAGCATTTTACCAGGAATAATCTGCAAATTTACGCTGGCGCACGAAAAAATAAGAAGATGTAAAACGACGCGCGAAATTAAGCAGGCCGCCCGGCGGACGGCTTGCCCTCAGGGTAATTTTTCCAGCATCAGGCCAGCGCGCAGCCCCCTGGCCACCGCCGGATTGGGAAACAGAACATACTCCGGCTCTGCCCCCACCACATACCGCATCTCCCCCTCCTCCGCCAGCAGCGTGCCTGGGGCGAAGGGGGTGAAGTTCAGCGTCCGATCCGCCATATGCAGACGGAAATCGTCGCTATGGCGGGTGATCTGCTGCACCACCCGGTAGCGCAACGGCGCCGGGGCGTCGGCAATGGCCAGATCCCCCACCAGCAGTCGGGAGATAGCCCCCTCGGCGGCGGCAAACTGCGTCAGATCGTTTTCCCCCAACGGCAGCGCTTTGCCCAGCTCAAGGGTGCAGGCCAGCGCCGCGAACCGCTCGCAGCTGAAGTGGGTGAAGGTCCCGCCTGGCTGGCGATGAAACACCAACGCCTCCAGCCCGGCGCCGCCCAGCCAGTGAAGATAATCCTCCTCCCAGGGCGTATCGCGGGCCGGGAGCACCCCGAAGCGCGGATGCAGCGACCCGCGGATCGCGGTATGCAGATCGAGGTGCCAGCGCGGACCATCGTGGTCGCGATAGAAGCGGCCCACCGCCTGCTCCAGCCGCTGCGCCCGCTGCGTCTCCTCGCTGGCCGGGAATTGCCGCCAGCGCTCGCCAAACATCCGGTTCATATCGCTGTGCAGATAGCGTTTATTCGCCCGCAGCGCCGGCGGGTTACCGACGATCACCAGCAGCCGCCAGCGCAGGGGGAGTTCCTCCCGAACCAGCCGCTGCACCAGCCGGTCGACAATCTCCACCGGCGCCGTTTCGTTGCCATGGATGGCGCAGGAGAGCACCAGCCCGCGCTCGCAGCGCGCATGCGGCGTCAGCTCAAGGATCCCCTCCCCAAGCCAGTGCCAGCGGAAATGGGCCGTCTCGCCGTGAAAGTGATGGGGCAAACGCCCCGCCAGGGTTAATGCCAGAAAGTGTTCCACCGCGCCCCCTTATTGCTGAAATGGATAAACCGAACCGAGCTGCAGGATCTGGGTCAACCGATCCAGCGCGTCGCGCCCTTCCCGCAGCAGCTGGGGGTCGGCGAGGTCGGCCTGGGTGAGACGATCGCGATAGTAGCGATCCACCCAATCATTGAGGGTGGCAAACAGCGTATCGTTCATCAGGACGTGCGGATTGACCGCCTGATACTCCTCGGCCGTCAACACTACCCGCAGGCGCAGGCACGCCGGACCGCCGCCGTTGGCCATACTCTCGCGCAGATCAAAAACCTGCAGCGCGGCGATGGGGTTATCCCCGGCCAGCAGCTCATTGAGATAGTTCCACACGCCCGGATGCGCCTGGGCTTCCTGGGGCAGGATCAGCGCCATGCTGCCGTCCGCCCGGCTCAACAGCTGGCTGTTGAACAGATAGGTGGCAACCGCCTCTTCCACCGTGACCCGGCTGGCGGGAACCACCAGCGGGGTGAAGCCCGGCACCTGCTGCGCCAGCTGCTGCAAAACCGCGTTCTGGTCGGCAAAGGCCTGCTCATGGCAGAACAGGACCTGACGATTGCTCACCGCGATGACATCGTTATGAAAAACCCCCATGTCGATCGCCACCGGATGCTGGCGGGCGAAGATCAGCTGGCGGGGATTGACCTTATTAAGGCGCGCCACCGCCTGGCTGGCCTCGAGGGTTTGCCGCGCCGGATAGCGACGCGGCGCCTCTTCGCTTCCCCGGCGGCGGCCATAGACAAAGAGCTGAACGCCGGGGGCGCCATATTCGCCGCCGAGACGGTTATGGTTCGCCGCCCCTTCGTCGCCAAACCATGCCGAGGCAGGCAGCGCCGGATGGATGGCAAATCGCGTGCGGTCCGGGAAGATCGCCTGCAGCAACGCCCCGGTGGTGGGGGCTTCGCTGGCGCGGTGGAATTTATCCTGCAGATTCGCCACCGTCAGGTGTACCAGGCCATCCAGCGAATCGGCGGAGGGACAGACCGTCGCGGCGTTGGCCACCCACATCGCCGAGGCCGAACTCACCGCCGACAGCAGATCCGGATCCTGCTGAGCCGCGCGAGCCACCACCTGTTCATCGCTGCCGCTAAAGCCCAGCTGACGCAGGAGCGGCACGTTGGGCCGCTCCTGAGGGGGGATCACCGCCTGCGGATAGCCGGCGTCGGCGAGGGCTTTCATTTTTTTTAGCCCCTGCTTTGCCGCCAGCTGCGGGTTCGACACCCGAAAGCGGTGCCGGGTGGAGGCCTCATTGCCAAAGGAGAGCCCGGCGTAGTGATGGGTCAGTCCGGGCAGACCGTCAAAGTTGACTTCGCGGGCGGTCATGACGCCTCCCCGGCCCGAAAGTCGAGCCCCGGATTGAGACTGGCGGGCAGCGTCAGGGTCGGCGATTCGAGACTGGCCATCGGCCAGGCGCAATAATCGGCGGCATACCAGGCCCCGGGGCGATGATTGCCAGAGGCCCCGGTGCCGCCGAACGGCGCGGTACTCGCCGCCCCGGTCAGCGGTTTGTTCCAGTTGACTATCCCGGCCCGCGCCTCGAGCAGCAGCCGATCGAACTTCTCCCGTTCCGGGGAGATTAACCCGCAGGAGAGCCCGAAGCGGGTGGCATTGGCCAGGGCAATCGCCTCCTCGAAAGTGTCGTAGCGCCAGACGCCAAGCAGCGGGCCGAACACCTCTTCATCCTCGACCTGGGCCACGTCGCTCATGTCGACAATCCCCGGCGTCAGCAGCGACGTCCCGGCCTGCAATAAGCGCGGCTCCAGTAGGGTGGCTGCGCCAGCGGCGATCCGCTGCAGCCAGGCCTGATGCACTTTCTTCGCGGCCTGTTCAGAGATAAGCCCGCCGAGAAACGGCTGCGGCTCAGCGTCCCACGCCGCGGGGATCAGCCGTTGGCTCACCGTCACCAGCCTGGAGAGGAAAGCATCTCCCGCCTCTCCGCGCCGGACCAGCAGACGCCGGGCGCAGGTGCAGCGCTGGCCGGCGGTAATAAAGGCGGACTGGATGGTCAGATGCACCGCGGCATCGACGTCCCGCGGATCGTCGACGATCAGCGGGTTATTGCCGCCCATCTCCAGCGCGAGGATCTTCTGCGGCTGTCCGGCCAGCTGGCGATGCAGATGAAAACCGGTGGTCGAGCTGCCGGTAAACAGCAGCCCGTCGATATCCGCCTGGCCGCTGAGCGCCTCGCCGGTTTCCCGACCGCCCTGCAGCAGGTTGAGCACCCCGGTGGGCAGGCCGGCCTGCTCCCACAGCTTCACCACCGCTTCGCCACTGTGCGGGGTGAGTTCGCTGGGTTTAAACACCACGGTATTGCCCGCCAGTAGCGCTGGCACGATATGCCCGTTCGGCAGATGGCCGGGAAAGTTATAGGGGCCAAAGACCGCCAGCACGCCATGCGGCCTGTGACGCAGCGTCGCGGCGCCATCGGGCAGCTCGCTGTGCTGTTCGCCGGTGCGGGTGTGGTACGCCTTCACCGAGATCGCCACCTTGTTGATCATCGCCGTCACTTCCCCGGCCGCCTCCCAGCGCGGCTTTCCGGTCTCGGCGCCGATAATCGCCGTCAGCTCCGCCTTGCTGGCCTCCAGCAGCGCGGCAAATTTTTCGACGATGACCTGGCGGTCGGCAAACGGCAGCCGCGCCCAGGCCGGGAACGCCTGGCGGGCTGCCGCCACCGCCTCGGCGACCTGCCCGGCGTCCGCCGCCTCTCCCTGCCAGACAACCTTCAGGTTGACCGGATCCTGTTTGCTGAAGCGCGGCCCATCGCCGGGCCGCCAGTCGCCGTTAATCCACAGACTCATGCGGTTTTCTCCTCAGGGATCAGGCGCACCATGCGCACCTGGTCGCCGGCATGACACTTCAGCATATCCAGCTCGCGGGCGCTGAGGGTCAGGGTGTCGCCATCCGGGTCGGCATGCACCAGCAGGGCGCGGAACTGGTGGTACTGTTCGTTCGCCACCAGGCACAGCGGCCCGTCGCCGGGCGGCGTTTCGCCGGCCTCGGTGGTCACCAGACGGCTTTTGCGGATCGCCCGCACCCGGTCAATATCGCACTCCAGGGTCGGGCCGCCGTCGAAAATATCGATGTAGTTCAGGTAGCGGAACCCCTCTTTCTCCAGCACCGTCCGGGCCGGGGCGGTCTGCGGGTGGACCTTGCCGATCACCGCCTGCGCCTCGGGGGTGAGGAAATCGATATACAGCGGGTGCTTGGGCATCAGGGCGGCAATGAAAGCCTTCTGTCCGGTGCCGCACAGGTAGTCGGCGCGGGAAAACTCCATGGCGAAAAAGCGTTTGCCCAGGCTCTCCCAGAACGGGGAATAGCCGTGCTCGTCAATCACCCCGCGCATCTCGGCAACCACCTTCTCATTAAAGCGCTCGCGAAAGGCGGCCATAAATAAGAAGCGCGATTTCGACAGCAGATAGCCATTGCCCTCTTTGCGCCACTGCGGGTCGAGGAACAGGGTACACAGCTCGCTGCTGCCGGTGTGGTCGTTACTGAGAAACAGCGTCGGCAGCGCCTGATAGACGTTAAGCTCCTTCGAGGCATGGACCTGGGTGCCGACCCGGTAGTTGTACCAGGGATCGTTGAGCCCCACCGCCACCTCTATCGCGCAGATGCCCACCACTGCGCCGCTCTCGCTCTCTTCCAGCACAAAGACATAGCCCTGCTCGCTTTTCGGCAGCTCGCCGCGCCAGGTTTGCTGTGAGCGGGCGATCCGCGCCGCGAGGGTGGCTTCATCCACCGGCAGCGAGGTCAGCCCGCCGCCGGTCTCCGCCGCCAGCTTCAGCAGCCCGGGCAGATCGCCCGGCTCCACCGGTCGAATAACCATCATGATGAAACTCCCGCCAGGAATCGCGCGCAGGCCCGCTCGACGCGATCCAGCCCGCTGTTCACCTCTTCTTCACTGACGTTCAGCGCCGGCGCGAAACGCACCACGTTGGCGCCGGCGATCAGGATCATCACACCCTCTTCCGCCGCCAGGTTGCTGAGGGTTTTCGCCTTCCCGGCCCAGGCGTCGTTCAGCACGCAGCCGATCAGCAGCCCCAGGCCGCGGATCTCCTTGAACAGACCATAGCGGGCGTTGATCGCCTGCAGGCGTTCGCAAAACCACTGATGGCGCTGTCTGACGCCGGAGAGCACTTCCGGGGTATTGACGATCGACAGCAGCTCGCCGGCCACCGCCCCCGCCAGCGGGTTACCGCCGTAGGTGGTGCCGTGGGTGCCGACGGTCATCACGCTGGCGCAGGCCTCTGTCGCCAGCAGCGCGCCGATGGGGAAGCCGCCGCCCAGCGCTTTGGCGGTGGTCAGCACATCGGGGGTCACGCCGTAGTGCATATAGGCATACAGTTCGCCGGTGCGCCCGACCCCGGTCTGCACTTCATCGAAAATCAGCAGGGCGTTGTGCTGGTCGCAAAGCTGGCGCAGGCCGCGTAAAAACTCGACGCTGGCCGGCACCACGCCGCCTTCGCCCTGCACCGGCTCGACGATCACCGCGCAGGTTTGGTCATTGATTAAGGCCTTTGCCGACGCGAGATCGTTAAACACCGCATGCTGGATCTGCGGCGGAAGCGGGGCAAAATCCCGGGAGTAGGCCGGCTGACCGCCTGCCGAAACGGTGAACAGCGTCCGCCCGTGAAAGGCGTTCTGGAAGGCGACAATGCCGCTTTTCTCGCTGCCAAAGCGATCGTGGGCATATTTACGCGCCAGCTTGAGCGCCGCCTCATTGGCCTCGGCCCCGGAGTTACAGAAGAAGACCCGGTCGGCGAAGGTGGCATCGATAAGCATTTTGGCCAGACGCAGGATCGGCTCATTGGTATAGCCATTGCCGGTATGCCAGAACTTGCCAGCCTGATCGGTGAGGGCCTGCACCAGACGCGGATGCGCATGCCCCAGCGCGTTCACGGCGATGCCTCCGGCAAAATCGATATACTCTTTGCCCTGCTGATCCCACAGCCGCGACCCGGCGCCCCGCACCGGAATAAAAGCCGCTGGCGCGTAGACCGGCATCATCCATTCATCAAAGTGGTTACGCGTAATTGACTGAGACATATCGACCTCTTCCGGTAAATTAAAAGTAGCAATAATGTTAATAAATATGAGTTATTACGCTGTAAATGTAGATTGCACGGTTCGTGCCAGCCAGCGATAAAAATGCATAAACCGGATGAGATAACGCAATATCAATGAGTTACAACCTGGCGCTATTCACATAAAATGCATATTTAGTGAATAAGTATCCGATAAAGGGGGATGAACAGTGATTAAAGAAGATAAGTTATGCAAAGGTAAGATATAATTCTGTAATTGTGATCTTCTGCGAAATTTATCGTAGCTATTTGCCCTTTTTTGGCGCGGCGTGCCCGCAAAAGGGGCACCCACGGCACGCTCATGCGCAGCGATTGGCAGAATGACGCATCGGATGGCAGCCAGCCTGGCGAATTTCTGCTACCATCCCTGCACTATTCACCTTGCACAGTGGCAGCGACTATGAAATTCGTCTCTTTTAATATCAACGGCCTGCGCGCCCGCCCACACCAACTGGCCGCCATCGTCGAAAAGCACCAGCCGGACGTGATTGGCCTGCAGGAAACCAAAGTTCACGACGATATGTTCCCTCTCGAAGAGGTCGCCAGACTCGGCTATAACGTCTTTTATCACGGCCAGAAAGGCCATTATGGCGTCGCTCTGCTGACCAAAGAGACGCCGATTGCCGTCCGCCGCGGTTTCCCGGACGATGGCGAAGAGGCTCAGCGCCGCATCATCATGGCCGAGATCCCGTCGCCGTTCGGTAACGTTACGGTGATTAATGGTTATTTCCCGCAAGGTGAAAGCCGCGATCATGAGACCAAATTCCCGGCCAAAGCGGCGTTCTATCAGAATCTGCAGAACTATCTGGAGACCGAGCTCAATAAAGAGAATCCGGTGCTGATCATGGGCGATATGAACATCAGCCCTACCGATCTCGACATCGGTATCGGTGAAGAGAACCGCAAACGCTGGCTGCGCACCGGCAAATGTTCCTTCCTGCCGGAAGAGCGGGAATGGATGGACCGCCTGCTGGGCTGGGGCCTGGTGGATACCTGGCGTCAGGCTAACCCGGACAATCAGGAGCACTTCTCGTGGTTTGATTACCGCTCCAAAGGCTTCGACGATAACCGCGGGCTGCGCATCGACCTGCTGCTGGCCAGCCAGCCTCTGGCCCAGCGCTGCGTGGAGACTGGAATCGATTATGAGATCCGCGGGATGGAAAAACCATCCGACCACGCGCCGGTATGGGCCACCTTCCGGCCGTAAGCCACGTTCTGACCTGCCTCCCGCCGCGCGGGGGGCAGAATTTCCTGAGCAAAATCAACAAAGCGACGGTAAACCATTGTGGCCGTCGTCTGAACAGGATACTGTCGCGCGCACTTTTTAATGTCCACCGCGTCCAGGCTGTACAGGAGACCCCTTCATGAAAAAGAAGCCATCATCCGGCCATTGGTAAAGGGCTGGGACTCATCGCGCTGGCGGCCGCGCTGGCCGTTATCAGCCACCGCGTCGGTCTCCACGATCTGCTGACTCACCTGCATCTGCTGCAGGAGACCCTGCGCCATCAGGGCGCCTGGGGCTATCTGGTCTATGCTGCGCTGTTTATCATTGCCACCCTGTGCCTGATCCCCGGCAGCCTGCTGGTGATCGCCGGCGGAATACTCTTCGGCCCGCTGACCGGCTCTCTGCTCTCGTTTGCCGCCGCCACTGTCGCCTCTTCGCTGTCGTTTTTGATCGCCCGCTGGCTTGGGCGCGATCTGCTGCAGCGCTATGTGGGCCATACCGCCGTCTTCCAGGCCATTGAGCGCGGTATCGCCCGCAGCGGCAGCGATTTTCTGATCCTCACCCGCCTGGTACCGCTCTTTCCCTACAACATTCAGAATTACGCCTACGGCCTGACGGCGATCCCCTTCTGGCCTTTTACCCTGATCTCCGCCGTGACCACCCTGCCGGGCCTGGTGATCTATTCGGTGATGGCCAGCGAACTGGCTCGCGAGGGGGCGACCTTCGCCTTCGCGCTCAAGCTGAGCCTCGCCGGCGGGCTGCTGTTTGCCCTGGTGCAGATGGGCAAACGGTTTGCCCGCGCCCGCCGTGTGGCAACGCCCGGCGAGGAGGTGCGCCATGACCCGACCTGATCGCCGTCACCTGCGCCGCGCCCGGCTGGCCCTCGCCGTGGTGGCCGTTGCCGCTCTGGCCGCCTGGCTGTGGTTCCCCGGCGGGCGAGCCTTTCTGCAGCACAGCCTGACGGCGCTAGCGTCGCTGGATCCCCAGCATGTTAAAGACTTTATCGCCGCCTGGGGGGCGCAGGCGGCGCTGGTCTCTTTTGCGCTGATGCTCCTCCAGGCGATCGTCGCCCCGCTGCCGGCCTTCCTGATCACCCTGGCGAACGCCGCGCTGTTCGGCGCCTTCTGGGGCGGCGCGCTGTCGTGGTTCAGCGCCATGGTCGGCGCCGGGCTCTGCTTCTGCATCGCCAGAGCGCTGGGGCGCGAGGTGGTGGAGAAACTCACCGGCCGCACGGTGCTGCGCAGCGTCGACGGCTATTTCGCCCGCTTTGGCCCGCAGACGATCCTGGTCTGTCGCCTGCTGCCGTTTGTCCCTTTTGATCCGGTCAGCTATGCCGCCGGACTGACTTCACTGCGCTTCTGGCCCTTTATGCTGGCCACCGGCGTGGGACAGCTGCCGGCGACCATCGTCTATTCCTGGGCCGGGAGTCTGCTGACCGGAGGCGCCTTCTGGCTGGCCACTGGCCTTTCGCTGCTTTTTGCCCTGGCGGTGGTCATCTCCATCGCCAAAAATATTTACCGTGAACGTCATAAGAGATCGTCGCCATGAGCTTACCCCCGCTGGATACTGTCCCCCTGATCCTTCGTCCGCAGGCCTGGCTGCACCGTCGTCATTACGGCCAGGTGCTGAGCCCCATTCGCTGGTGGGGACGGATCCCGTGGCTGTTTTACCTGGTCTCGCTGTTCGTGGGCTATATTGAACGCCGCCGCTCGCCGCTGGATCCGGTGCTGCGCTCGCTGGTCAGCGCCCGCATCGCCCAGCTGTGCCACTGCGAATTCTGCATCGATATCACCAGCATGACCCTCGCGGCGCGGAGCGGAGGTCGCGACAAACTGCTGGCGGTCGCCGACTGGCGCAACAGTACGCTGTTTAGCGAGCAAGAGCGTCTGGCGCTGACCTATGCCGAAGCCGCCAGCCAGACGCCGCCGGAGGTGGATGATGCCCTGCGCAGCGCGATGGCGGCGCATTTTGACGCCCGGGCGCTCACCGAGCTGACCGCCCTGATTGGCCTGCAAAATTTATCAGCGCGGTTCAACGCCGCGATGGCGATCCCGGCCCAGGGGCTGTGCAAGATACCCCCCTCTTCCCCGCATAATAAGGAGTAACGATGCGCCGTTTGCGTGATTTCAGCCTCTGTCTGTACCTGCTGCTGCTCTGGCCGCTGGTGGTGAATGCCGACGACAGCTGGCGGCAGACCCAGACGGAAGCCCGTGGCCAGACCGTCTGGTTTAACGCCTGGGGCGGCGACCCGGCCGTTAACCGCTATCTGGCGTGGGTCAGCGAGGAGGTCAAACGCCACTACGCGATCGACCTGCGTATTGTCCCCATCGCCGACGCCGCCGACGCGGTGAAACGCATCCAGACTGAGGCGCAGGCTGGCCGTCGCCGCGGCGGTTCGGTGGATTTACTGTGGATCAACGGCGAAAACTTTCACACCCTAAAACAGGCCAACCTGCTGCTCACCGGCTGGGCCGAATCGCTGCCCAACTGGCGCTATGTCGATCGGCAAAAGCCGGTTCAGGAAGATTTTTCTGTCGCCACCGAGGGCGCCGAGTCGCCGTGGGGCAGCGCCCAGCTGACGTTTATCGCCCGCCGCGAACAAACCCCGCAGCCTCCCACCAGCCCGCAGGCGCTGCTGGCCTTCGCCAGAGCCCATCCGGGCAGCGTAACCTACCCGCGGCCACCGGACTTCACCGGTACCGCCCTGCTGGAGCAGTTGCTGCTCGCCCTCACCGACCAGCCTGCCGCCCTGCGCCAGCCGCCGCAGACGGCGACTTTCGCGGCGGTCACCGCCCCGCTGTGGCGCTATCTCGATACGCTGCACCCGGCGCTGTGGCGGGCGGGCAAGGATTTCCCGGCGTCGCCGGCGCGGATGGACGCCATGCTCAACCAGGGCATCCTCCGCCTGTCGCTGACGTTTAATCCGCTCCATGCCCGGCAGAAGGCCGCCAGCGGGGAGTTACCGGCGGACAGCTACAGCTTCGGCTTTACCGGAGGGACCCTTGGCAACGTCCATTTCGTGACTATTCCGGCCAACGCGCGCGCCGTCGCCGCTGCCAAAGTGGTGGCCAATTTCCTGCTCTCCCCTGAGGCGCAATTGCGCAAGGCGGATGCCGCCGTCTGGGGCGATCCAAGCGTCCTGGACCCGCAGCGTCTACCTGACAAGCAGCGCCAGGCGCTGGCGGCCACCCTGCCGCAGGATCTGCCGCCGGTGCTTGCCGAGCCGCACGCGGCGTGGGTTGACGCACTGGAGCAGGAATGGCTGCGCCGCTACGGTACCCACTGATTCTGCTGGCCTGGGGGACGATGGCGGCAATCTATCTGCCCTTATTCCCCGCCGCCGCAGGGCTGGTGTGGCCGGCGCTCTCCCCGGTCCACTGGCGGGCGCTGTTCGCCGACCCGCAGCTGGGCCAGGCGCTGGCCGCCACCCTTGTTTCCACGCTGCTGTCCGTCGGCGGCGCGTTACTGATCGCCCTGACCATCGTCGCCGCCCTCTGGCCTTCGGCCCGCTGGCGGCGACTGGCTTCCCGCCTGCCCTTGCTGCTGGCGGTGCCCCATCTTGCCCTGGCGACGGCAGCGCTGCTGCTGTTCGCCGAAGGCGGCTGGATCTGGCAGCGGCTGCCGTTTTTGACGCCGCCGGTCGACCGGTACGGCATCGGGCTTGGCCTGACGATGGCCCTGAAAGAGAGCGCCTTTGTGCTGTGGGTGATCTACGGCCTGCTGGGGGAGGCGCGCCTCGCCGACCAGGCGACAGCGCTAAAGAGCCTCGGCTACGGCCGCTGGCAGTGCCTGCGCTGGCTGGTGCTGCCTGGGCTGCTGCCCGCCCTCGGCATGGTGCTGCTGGCAGCCGCGGCCTGGAGCCTGTCGACGGTAGACGTCGCCCTGGTGCTGGGGCCCGGCAATCCGCCCACCCTCGCCGTGCTGGCGTGGCAGTGGTTAAGCCAGGGCGATGACCTGCAGCAGGCGAAAGGGGCGCTGGCCAGCCTGCTGCTGCTGGCGATCCTCGGCGGGCTGGCGCTGGTCGCCTGGGGCGGATGGCGGCTACAGCGTCAACGTCTGCCCGATCTGCGCGGCGTTCGGCATCCCCATCCTCACGCCCTGCCCGGCCGCCTGCTGGCGAGTGCCCTGCCGCTGAGCGGCCTGCTGTGCGCGCTATTGCTGGCGGGGCTGGCGCGCTCGGCGCCGCCGCAGACCGTAGCATTGATTAACAGCCTTGGTCTGGCGCTGGCGGCCTGCGCCCTCGGCGCGGCCGTCTGCCTGCTGTGGCTGGCCTGCGGCCCGGCGCGGGGAGATGGCTGGGTCTGGTTGCCGCTGGTGCTGCCGGCCCTGCCGCTGGCCGACGGCCAGTACCGGCTGGCCCTGTACGCCTGGCTAGACGGCGAATGGTGGACCGTCCTGTGGGGCCATCTGCTGTGGGTGGTGCCGTGGATGCTGTTTATTTTGCGCCCGGCCTGGCGCCAGCGCGATCCGCGGATGGCGGTGATCGCCCGCACGCTCGGCTGGGATCCCACGCGTATTTTCTGGCTGCTGACCCTGCCCTCGCTGACCCGCCCGCTGCTGACCGCCCTGGCGGTGGGTTTCTCGGTGAGCATTGCGCAGTATCTGCCAACGCTATGGCTGGGGGCAGGCCGTATCCCGACGCTCACCAGCCAGGCGGTGGCGCTCAGCAGCGGCGGCGAGGCGCAGACGCTCGCCGCCCAGGCGCTATGGCAATTACTGCTGCCGGCGGTATGCTTTACCCTGACGGCCCTGCTGGCCTGGCTGGCGGGCCGCTATCGACGAGGACTTCGCTAGTGCTAACCGTAAACCATCTGACCCTGAGCGTGAAACGTCAGCCGCTGCTGCGGGAGGTCGCCTTCTCGGTGGCCCCGGGTGAAGTGCTGACGCTGATGGGCCCTTCCGGCAGCGGAAAATCGACGCTGTTTGCGTGGATGATTGGCGCTCTGGCCGGCGACTTCCGCGCCGAGGGCGAGCTGTGGCTCAACGATCGGCGCTGCGATACGCTGCCGACGGAGCGCCGGCGCATCGGCATCCTGTTTCAGGACCCGTTGCTGTTCGACCATTTCAGCGTCGGGCAAAATTTACAGCTGGCGCTACCGGAAAGCGTACGCGGCGAGGCGCGAAAAGCCGCGGTGGAGCAGGCGCTCAGTCGCGCCGGGCTGCATGGATTCGCCGCGCGCGACCCGGCCACGCTCTCCGGCGGACAGCGGGCGCGGGTGAGTCTGCTGCGCGCCCTGCTGGCGCGCCCCGAGGCGCTGCTGCTGGATGAGCCCTTCAGCCGCCTGGATGCTACCCTGCGCACCGCGTTCCGCCGCTGGGTATTTGAGGAACTGGCCCGCCAGGCCATTCCGGCGATCCTGGTGACCCACGATCGCGAGGACTGTCCGCCGACGGGGCGGTGCCTGGCGATGGAGCGCTGGCAATGAAGCGCAATAGCGTGCAAACCTGCGTTACCGCAAAGAAATCAACGCCTGGCAAGCGGAGAATACGCCCTCCACTTTTTACCGTCGGGCATTTCGATGAAACGTGTTTCTCAATTGACCGCACTCGCCCTGCTCATGGGGCTTGCTGCTACCACCACCTGCGCCGCTGAAACCATGCCAGCGCTCACCCTCTCCCACCTGCAACAGCAGCACGGCGTGGCCATCGACACCCGCCTGAGCGCTTATTACAACGGCTGGCCGCAGCACGTCAACGGCCCGGAAGGTCATGAGCCGCAGGCGCTGAACCTTTCCGCCCGCTGGCTCGGCGCCATGAGCGACGAGCAGCTCCACAGCTGGGCTAAACAGCACCAGCTCCAGCCCGATACCCCCATCGCGCTGTACGGCAGTCCTGAGGATAACGCCAGCGTCGCGGCGCGACTGAAACAAGCGGGCTTCACCCGGCTCAACGTCCTGAGCGACGCTCTGAGCCAGGGCGACCGTCTGCAAAAGCTGCCGCACTTTGAACAGCTGGTCTACCCGCAGTGGCTGCACGATCTGCAGCAAGGGAAAAGCGTGGCTGCCGCCCCGGCCGGCGACTGGAAAGTGTTTGAGGCCGCCTGGGGAGCGCCGAAGCTCTATCTGCTGAGCCATATCCCGGGCGCGGGCTATATCGACACCAATGAGGTGGAGAGCGAACCGCTGTGGAATAAAGTGTCCGATGCGCAGCTGAAGGCGATGCTGGCGAAGCACGGCATCCGCCATGACACCACGGTGATCCTCTACGGTCGCGACGTCTACGCCGCGGCGAGGGTGGCGCAGATCATGCTGTACGCCGGCGTCAAAGACGTGCGCCTGCTGGACGGCGGCTGGCAGACCTGGTCCGACGCCGGTCTGCCGGTGGCGCGCGGCATGCCGCCGACGCCGCAGCCGGCGCCGGATTTTGGCGCGCCGATCCCCGGCCAGCCGCAGCTGATGCTGGATACCGGGCAGGCCCGCGGTCTGCTGCACCGCCAGGACGCCTCGCTGGTCAGCGTCCGCTCGTGGCCGGAGTTTATCGGCACCACCAGCGGCTACAGCTATATCAAACCGAAGGGCGACATCGCCGGCGCCCGCTGGGGCCATGCCGGAAGCGACTCCACGCACATGGAAGACTTCCATAACCCGGACGGCACCATGCGCAGCGCCGACGATATCGCCGCCCTGTGGCGCCAGTGGAACATCCTGCCTGACCAACAGGTGGCGTTCTATTGCGGAACCGGCTGGCGGGCCTCGGAAACCTTCATGTATGCCCGGGCCATGGGCTGGCCGCACGTCGCCGTCTATGACGGCGGCTGGTACGAATGGAGCAGCAACCCGCACAATCCGGTCGCCCGCGGAGAACGCGGCCCGGAAAGCAGCCAGTAACGCGTCCCACTCGCGCGCGTCGCCCCCTGCCGGCGATGCGCGATTTCCCGCTCACGCCACCCGCTTTAAGGTCTGGTAGCCGCTGGCGATACGCGTCGCCGTCGTCAGCCAGCATAGCGCGCCAAACAGCCACGCCAGACAGGCGAAATGCGCCGGAAACAAGCAGCTGAGGACAAACAGCAGGATAGTCTCCGTCCCCTCCGTCAGCCCCCCGAGATAGTGCAGCGATTTATGGGCATAGCCGGGATTGGCGATCTGGTGCTTTGCCGCCAGCGCGGCAAAGGCGAGAAAGCTGCTGCCGGTGCCGATAAAGGCAAACAGCAGCCAGCCGCCCGCCAGGGCGTTATTCTGCGGATCCGCCAGGATAAAACCGAACGGCACCAGGGCATAGAAGAGAAAATCCAGTGAGATATCGAGAAAACCGCCGGCGTCGCTAAGCCCGCGCCGCCGCGCCAGGGCGCCGTCCAGGCCGTCCAGCAGGCGGTTGAGAAGGATGGCCGCCAGCGCCGCGCCATACCACCCTAATGCCAGAAATGGCAGAGCCAGCGCGCCGATGGCAAAACCGAGCAGCGTCAGCCCGTCTGGCGAAATGCCCGGGCGGTCAAGCGCGCCGGCGGCAGCGTTAAGCAGAGGTTTGAGGCGAGGATGCAAGTGGCTATCAAGCACGGGGGTCTCCAGCAGAGTTGGCGGTTGTCAGTGAAGGTCTATGGCGGTGATAATAGGCCAGTTTGGTCTTATTAACGTTGATGCTTATGCTAAAAATGATTGAAGTTGTCGCCGCCATTATTGAACAGGATGGCAAAATTCTGCTGGCGCAGCGCCCGCCCCACGCCGACCAGCCGGGAATGTGGGAATTCGCCGGCGGCAAAGTGGAGCCGGGTGAAAGCCAGCCGCAGGCGCTGGCCCGGGAGCTGCGGGAGGAGATGGGCATCATCGCCCACCCGGCATGCTATATCGCCAGCCATCAGCGGGAAGTCTCCGGTCGCCAGATCCATCTGCACGCCTGGTGGGTAGCGAACTTTCAGGGCGCGCCGCTGGCCCACTATCACAGCCAGCTGCGCTGGTGCCTTCCTGCCGACGCCTTAACCCTCGATCTCGCCCCGGCCGATATCCCTCTCCTGCACGCCTTTATCGCCCAGCGCCCGTCCCTTTCTCCCCGCTGATCCGCTCGCCGCCTCGTCATCGTTTTTAGTTATGACGGGCGGGCAATTATAAATTTTGCTGACGGCTTAATTTTTCCTTGCTTGCCTAAGGATTAGCGGTGTTATAGTCGGAAAATCGGTTTTTTCAAGGACCGAATCATAATAAATACACGCAACCACAACCATAAGGGGAACTTATATCTATGGATCAGACGTGCACTCTGGAAGGCTTTCTCACCCGCGTTCAACAGCGCGATCCTCATCAAACCGAATTTGCTCAAGCCGTCCGGGAGGTCATGACCACCCTGTGGCCTTTCCTTGAGGAAAATCCGCGCTATCGTCAGCTTGCTTTGCTGGAACGTCTGGTGGAACCGGAGCGCGTGATCCAGTTCCGCGTGGTGTGGGTGGACGACCGCAATCAGGTCCAGGTCAACCGCGCGTGGCGCGTGCAGTTCAACTCGGCCATCGGCCCGTATAAGGGCGGGATGCGCTTCCATCCGTCGGTGAATCTGTCGATTCTCAAATTCCTTGGCTTCGAGCAGACCTTCAAAAACGCCCTGACCACCTTGCCGATGGGCGGCGGGAAAGGCGGCAGCGATTTCGATCCTAAAGGCAAGAGCGATGGCGAAGTGATGCGCTTCTGCCAGGCGCTGATGACCGAGCTCTATCGTCATCTTGGCCCGGATACCGACGTACCGGCGGGCGATATCGGCGTCGGCGGCCGCGAGGTCGGCTTTATGGCCGGCATGATGCGCAA
The DNA here is from genome assembly GCF_046603115.1 of Klebsiella sp. 1SOBk5mer. Taxonomy (NCBI): domain Bacteria; kingdom Pseudomonadati; phylum Pseudomonadota; class Gammaproteobacteria; order Enterobacterales; family Enterobacteriaceae; genus Klebsiella; species Klebsiella sp. 1SOBk5mer. The sequence continues at coordinate 264,125 of NZ_JBKIUU010000003.1, forward strand.
ACTCTCTAACAACAGCGCCTGCGTCTTCACCGGTAAAGGCCTCTCCTTCGGCGGCAGCCTGATCCGTCCGGAAGCCACCGGTTACGGCCTGATCTACTTCACCGAAGCAATGCTCAAACGTCACGGCCTCGGCTTCGAAGGCGCTCGCGTGGCGGTCTCCGGCTCCGGCAACGTCGCGCAATACGCCATTGAGAAAGCGATGGAGCTTGGCGCGCGGGTGGTCACCGCCTCCGACTCCAACGGCACCGTCGTTGACGAGGCGGGCTTCACCAAAGAAAAACTGGCCCGCCTGATCGACATCAAAGAGCGTGCCCACGGCCGGGTGGCCGACTACGCCCGCGAGTTTGGCCTCACCTATCTCGAAGGCCAGCAGCCATGGTCAGTGCCGGTGGATATCGCCCTGCCTTGCGCCACTCAGAACGAACTGGACGTCGATGCCGCCCGCCAGCTGATTGCCAACGGCGTGAAGGCCGTGGCGGAAGGCGCCAACATGCCGACCACCATCGCCGCAACCGATCTGTTCCTTGAAGCTGGCGTGCTGTTTGCCCCGGGCAAAGCGGCCAACGCCGGCGGCGTGGCGACGTCCGGTCTGGAGATGGCGCAGAACGCCGCGCGCATGGGCTGGAAAGCGGAAAAAGTGGATGCTCGCCTGCATCACATTATGCTGGATATCCACCACGCCTGCGTGCAGTACGGCGGTGAAGCGAAGCAGACCAACTACGTGCGCGGCGCCAATATCGCCGGTTTCGTGAAGGTGGCGGATGCCATGCTGGCCCAGGGCGTGATTTAACCTCCCCTGACGCCCTCCCGGCGGCTGCCCGCCGGGAGGCGTCTCACGACGTCATCGTGATCACCACTTTCCCCAGATGTTGACCACTGTCCAGACAGGCATGCGCCTCGGCAATCTCCGCCATCGGGTAGCTGGCGTAGATCATCGGCTTGCATTTCCCTGCCTCAAGCAGCGGCCAGACGTGGCGCCGCAGCGCCTCGGCAATCTCCTGTTTCTCCGCCGCCGTCCGGCCGCGCATGGTGGAGCCGGTGACGGTGGCCCGCTTGAGCATCAGGGTCTGAATATCCACCTCATGAGCGATTCGCCCGCCCATAAAGCCGATGATCACCAGCCGTCCATCCTTTTTCAGTAGCCCCAGGTTGCGGTTAAAGTAAGGGCCGCCCACGATATCCAGAATGACATCCACCCCTTCATCGTTGGTCAGTTGGTGAATTTTCTCTGCGAAATCTTCGGTTTTGTAGTTGATCGCCGTGGCGTAGGGTCGCAGCGCGGCAATTTTTTCGTCCTGGCCGACGGTGGCATAGACGCTCATCCCCAGCGCGTGACACAGCAGGACCGCGGTGGTGCCAATCCCGCTGGCGCCGCCGTGGATCAGAATGCTCTCGCCGGACTGCAGCTTACCGAGCTGGAAAACGTTCGCCCACACGGTGAAGAAGGTTTCCGGAATGGCGGCCGCTTCGCTAAAGCTGAGGCCCGCCGGGATCGGCAGCGTCTGGCCTGCCGGGACGGCGCAGTATTCGGCATACCCGCCGCCGTTGGTCAGCGCGCAGACGCGATCCCCGGGGGCAAAGGTTGTGACCTGCACGCCGACCTTCACGACCACACCCGCCACCTCGAGGCCGGGCACGGGGGTGACGCCCTCAGGCATAGGGTACAGCCCCTGGCGCTGCAGAATATCCGGCCGGTTGACGCCCGCCGCTTTCACCTTGATGAGCACCTCATGCTCCCCGACGGTGGGGATCTCACCTTCGCGGATCTGCAATACTTCCGGGCCGCCCGGTTGGCTGATAGCGATATATTTCACGGGTCCTCCTTATCGCCTGGGAGAGAAATGAGCAACGGCATCGGGAAGGGGAATGGGCATCCCTGTTCTGAGGGGGTCGTCAACCCCTTCCCGGCTGTTTAGTGTAGACCATTGACCTGGCGGGGGGAGAAACGGCGGCCGCGGGGAAGCGCATCCTCGCGGCCGCCGGGCGGGTTATTGCGGCGGCGGCGCGGCATCGTCTGCCGCTTTTTTGCCTTTCGCTTTGCCTTTGCCCTTACTGAAGGATTTTTTCGCCCCGCCAGGCGCCACCAGACCGCGGAACTGGCGCACCGGCGTGCTGCGCGCCTGCTCGATCAGCTGATACAGCGTCCCCACCAGCGGCTGCATAAAGTCCTGATAGCGGCACTGTTTCTCGCTGATTTGCGTCAATACCGACTCCCAGTGGGCGGTCATGTCCGGTCGCCCGGCCATCTCCGGCAGGGAATGAATCAGCGCCCTTCCGGCCTCCGAGGAGTGAATATAGCGCCCCTTTTTGCTCAGGAAACCGCGCTTAAACAGCAGTTCGATAATCCCGGCGCGGGTTGCTTCGGTGCCGAGGCCGTCGGTGGCGCGGAGGATCTTCTTCAGATCTTTATCCTGCACGAAGCGGGCAATCCCGGTCATCGCCGACAGCAGCGTGGCGTCGGTAAAGTGGCGCGGCGGCTGCGTCTGGCGCTCCACCACCTCGCCCCTCTCGCACAGCAGTTCATCGCCTTTGGCCACCACCGGCAGCGGCGTGCCGTCGTTCTCTTCATCGCGCTCTTTGCTACCAAGCAGCGTCCGCCAGCCCGCCTCGGCCAGAAAACGCGCTTTAGCGACAAATTTGCCGTTGGCGATCTCAAGGTCAATCTGGCATTTACGGAACACCGCGTCAGGGCAGAACTGCATCAGATACTGCCGGGCGATCAGGGTGTAGACCTTCGCTTCGTTATCGGTGAGTTTGACCTGGCTGCTGCGGGCGGTCGGGATAATCGCATGGTGCGCGTCGACCTTTTTATCATCCCAGCAGCGGTTGCGGATCTCCGGATCCACCACCGGCTGCGGCAGCAGATCCGCCGCATGGACGGCAATCGCATTCAGCACCGCATGGCGGCCGGCGAAATGCTCTTCCGGCAGGTAGCGGCTGTCCGAACGCGGATAGGTGATGAGCTTGTGGGTTTCATACAGCTTCTGGCAGATATCCAGCACGTTTTGCGCGCTGAAGCCGAAACGTTTGGCCGCCTCAATCTGCAGCGCCGACAGCGAAAACGGCAGCGGCGCGGGTTCGGAATCGCGCTTATCGTTATAGCCGGTCACCAGCGCCGGCTGGCCTTCGATACGCTTAACCACGTGCTCGGCCAGCGGACGATGCAGCAGGCGCCCTTCTTCATCCTGGTAAGGTTCGCAGGCTTCGCTCGGCACCCAGGTCGCGACAAAGCGCTCCTCCTGCGGCGTGACGATATGCGCTTTGACGTCGAAGAAATCTTTGGCGACGAAGTTTTCAATCTCTTCATCGCGGCGCACCACCAGGCCGAGCACCGGGGTCTGCACCCGCCCCACGGAGAGCACCCCCTGATAGCCGGCGTTGCGCCCCAGCAGAGTATAGGCCCGGGTCATATTGATGCCGTACAGCCAGTCGGCGCGCGCCCGCGCCAGCGCCGACACGCAAAGCGGCACAAACTCGCTGTTGGCGCGCAGGCGGTTGATCGCCCGCTCAACCGCCTGCGGGTTGAGATCGTTTATCAGACAGCGCTGCACCTGCTGGCGCTTCTCCGGAGCCAGCTGCAGGTAGTCGAGGACCTCGTCCACCAGCAGTTGCCCTTCACGGTCGGGGTCGCCAGCGTGGATAACCTCCTCGGCGTCGCCGAGCAGGCGCTTGATCACATTCAGCTGTTTGGTGACCGAAGGTTTTGGCTGCAGCTGCCATTTCTCCGGCACAATCGGCAGGTCGGTGAGATTCCAGCGGGCATAGCGGCTGTCATAGACGTCCGGCTGCGCCTGCTCCAGCAGATGGCCGATACACCAGGTGACCACCTGACCGTTGCCGCACTCAATATAGCCATCGCCTTTGCGGTGCGGTTTAGGCAACACATCGGCGATAGCCCGACCGAGACTCGGTTTTTCTGCAATAAACAACCGCATCGAATCAACGGATCTCGATCATCGGTCGCCCGCCACGGGCGGTCACCAGCTCGCCGATGGCGGCCAGCTTAATACCGAACTCCGCCGCGGCGACCTGGACTTCCGCCTCCGCCTCCGGGGTCACCGCCAGCAGCAGACCGCCTGAGGTTTGTGGGTCGCACAGCAGATCGCGCCACGCCGTCGGCATCTCGCCCATCAAATGGCCGTAGCTGGCAAAGTTGCGCCCGGTGCCGCCCGGCACCGCGCCGGCGGCGATATACTCCTCCACCCCCGGCAGTTTCGGGATATCGGCATAGCGCAGTTGCGCCTGCACGCCGGCCCCGCGGCACACCTCGCTGAGGTGGCCGAGCAGGCCAAAGCCGGTGACGTCGGTCATCGCCTTCACCCCGTCGATAGCGGCAAACGCGGCGCCGGCGAGGTTCATCTGGCACATGGTCTCCGTCGCCAGCCCCTGATGCTCTGGCTTGAGCAGCGATTTTTTCTCCGCGGTGGTCAGCACGCCGATCCCCAGCGGTTTGGTGAGATACAGTTTGCAGCCCGCCTGCGCGGTGCTGTTTTTCTTGATGCGCTCGGTGGGCACCACGCCGGTGACCGCCAGACCAAAGATCGGCTCCGGAGCGTCAATGGAGTGGCCGCCCGCCAGCGCGATCCCGGCCTGCTGGCAGGCAAAGCGCCCGCCCTCCACCACGTCGCGGGCAATTTCCGGCGCCAGGGTGTTGATCGGCCAGCCGAGAATGGCAATCGCCATAATCGGTTTCCCGCCCATGGCGAAAATATCGCTGATGGCGTTGGTGGCGGCAATGCGGCCAAAGTCGAACGGATTATCGACAATCGGCATAAAGAAGTCGGTGGTGCTGACGATTGACGTGCCATTACCAAGATCGTAAACGGCGGCATCATCGCTGGTTTCGTTGCCGACAAGCAGGTTCGGGTCGACAAACTTCGCCTGCTCGCTATGCAGGATGGTTTCCAGCACTTTCGGGGAAATTTTACAACCACAACCGGCTCCGTGGCTGTATTGCGTTAAACGAATGGCTTGCTCGCTCATGGACATCTCCTGTCATTGCAATCCCGCTATGTTAGCGCCCAAACGTCAGGGTGGTAAGTACGACAGTCTGAAATCGCGTATGGTTGCTCATTAAGCAGACAAAAAGCCGTTTTTGCGAGACGCGGCAATTTTTTCCCGACCATTTTCACTTTTACTTAAAGATGACAGAAATGTGACAACCCAGGACTGTCTTCTCTGGAATGATTATGACGTAAGGAAATTCTAATGAAAAAGCGTGTTCTTGCCCTTTGCCTGGCCAGTTTCTTCTCCGTTAACGCCTTCGCGCTGGTTCCCCCCGGTAACGATGTCACCACCAAGCCCGATCTCTACTATCTGACCAATGCCCAGGCCATCGACAGCCTGGCGCTGTTGCCGCCGCCGCCGGCGGTGGGCAGTATCGCGTTCTTAAACGATCAGGCGATGTATGAGCAGGGGCGCCTGCTGCGCAACACCGAGCGCGGGAAGCTGGCGGCAGAGGATGCCAACCTCAGCGCGGGCGGCGTGGCTAACGCCTTCTCCAGCGCCTTTGGCTCGCCGATCACCGAAAAGGACGCGCCGCAGCTCCATAAGCTGTTGACCAATATGATTGAAGACGCCGGCGATCTGGCGACCCGCGGCGCGAAAGAGAAGTATATGCGCATTCGCCCGTTTGCCTTCTACGGTGTCTCCACCTGCAACACCACCGAGCAGGACAAGCTGGCGAAAAACGGCTCTTACCCATCCGGGCATACCTCCATCGGCTGGGCCACCGCCCTGGTGCTGGCGGAGATCAACCCGCAGCGGCAGAACGAAATTTTGAAGCGCGGCTATGAGCTCGGCGAGAGCCGGGTGATCTGCGGCTATCACTGGCAGAGCGATGTCGATGCGGCGCGCATCGTCGGCTCCGCGGTGGTCGCCACGCTGCACACCAACCCGGCCTTCCAGCAGCAGTTGCAGAAAGCCAAAGACGAATTCGCCAAAACGCAGAAGTAACGTCATCGCCGTTGAACTCCGGGAGGCGGCGCCTGACGCGCCTTGTCCGGGCTACCTTTGGGGCGGCAGGCCGGGTCACGCGCACGCCGCCACCCGGCATAGATGCGGCTCCGAGCCTGCTGCCATCGCCCGGCGGCGCTGTGCTTGCGCGGGCCTACATTGAGGGGTAACCGTCTGATATCGGGATGGTTATGTAGGCCGGGTAAGACACAGCCGCCACCCGGCGAAATAACGGCACAATCGTAAATTTCCCTGCTCGCGCTGCGCTTAGCAGGGCTACCACTCCTGTGTTATGTCCGGGCAGATGGCGCTCCCGGCTAATCGTCTGCGTTATGTCAATCATGGCGCAGGGAGCGCACAGGGGGCGGCCAGTCGCCGCCGCCCCCTGTACCCCCGGGCTCCGGCCAGCAAAATCGCCACTGCGTGGTCCCTTCGACTTATCCCTGCAGGCTTCGGGTCGGGCCGAGGCAGCGTCCATGCAAAACACGGCCCTCAGCCCGCATCCATGCGGGCTGCCCCGGCCTTCCGGGAACGTCTCAGCGATTTTGAGGCCGCCAGCACCGGCAGTTTCAGCAACAATGGTGAATAAATTAACGACAGGTCGTACGAATGTAGGCCGGGTAAGGCGCAGCCGTCACCCGGCGTAACACGCGCTGACTCAGAATCGCGTCACAAACGGCGCGGTATCCGGCAGGGCAATGGTGGTTGAGGCTTTCAGCTGCGGCGTGCCCAGATAGAGGAAGCCGACGATTTTATCCTGCTCGCGGCACCCGAAGCCGGCCCGCACCACCGGGCTCTCGGTCAATGCTCCGCTGCGCCAGATGCCGTTGAATCCCTGGGCCAGGGCCGCCATCTGCATCGCCATCACCGCGCAGCCAGCGGACATCTCCTGCTCCCAGCGCGGCACCTTCGGGTGGTCTTCACAGCGCGCCACTACGGTAATGATCAGCGGCGCGCGAAACGGCGCATTGCGGGCTTTCTCTATGCCCTTCTCATCCTGGCCGGCCTCCCGGGCCCCCTTTTCCAGCAGCTGACTAAAGCGTTCGCGGCCGTCATCGGCGATAATGAAAAAGCGCCACGGCTGCAGGGTGCCATGATCCGGGGCGCGCAGCCCGGCGCGCAGAATGTTTTCCAGCTGTTCGCCGGCCGGGGCCGGTTCCGCCAGGCGGGAAGCGCTGCGGCGATTAAGCAGTAGGTCGAGAGCATCCATCTGTATAACTCCTGTGATGTCATTTTTCATAAAATTAACATGCACAAGGATTTTGTTACAGCGCGGTCGGTGATTCCTGCTGACAACCGACGGCTCACTCTTTAGGATAGCCAGACGCGGCGGCCCCTGCGGCCTGCCCATTTTTAGATAACGTTAGGGAGAATACATGCGAACCCTTTGGCGACTGATTGCCAGCTTTTTTAAATGGACGTGGCGGATACTCAACTTTATTCGCAAACTGGCCCTCAATGCGATCTTCCTGGTGCTGGTGCTGGTGTGTATCGGCATCTGGAGCCAGTTCAGCAGCACCACCAGCGAACATGCCGCGCGCGGCGCGCTGCTGCTGGATATTACCGGCGTGGTGGTGGATAAACCGTCCGCCAGCAGCAAGCTCGGCGTAATTGGCCGCCAGCTGTTTGGCGCCAGCTCGGACCGTCTGCAGGAGAATTCTCTGTTCGATATCGTGCAGACCATCCGTCAGGCGAAGGATGACCGTAATATCACCGGTATTGTGCTGGATCTGAAAAACTTCGTCGGCGGCGATCAGCCGTCCATGCAGTACATCGGTAAAGCGCTGCGCGAATTCCGCGACAGCGGCAAACCGGTGTATGCCGTCGGCAGCAGCTACAGCCAGGGCCAGTACTACCTGGCGAGCTTTGCCAACAAAATCTGGCTCTCTCCGCAGGGCGAGGTGGACCTGCACGGCTTCGCCACCAACGGGCTGTACTACAAGTCGCTGCTGGATAAGCTGAAAGTCTCCACCCATGTCTTCCGCGTCGGCACCTATAAATCCGCCGTCGAGCCTTTCATTCGCGATGACATGTCCCCTGCCGCCCGCGAAGCGGACAGCCGCTGGATTGGCGAACTGTGGCAGAACTACCTCAACACCATCGCCGCCAACCGGCAGATCACCACCCAGCAGCTCTTCCCGGGCGCCCAGGGCATTATCGATGGCCTGCGTAAGGTGGGCGGCGATACGGCGAAATATGCGCTGGACAATAAGCTGGTGGATGAGCTGGCGACCTCCACGGAAGTGGAAAAGGCGCTGACCAAACAGTTTGGCTGGAGCAAAGCGGATAACAATTACCGGGCGATCAGCTATTACGACTACAACGTGAAGACACCGTCTGACCAGGGTTCCGCCATCGCGGTGATCTTCGCCAACGGCGCCATCATGGACGGCGAGGAGACCCCGGGCAACGTTGGCGGCGACACCACCGCTGCGCAAATTCGCGATGCGCGCCTCGACCCGAAAATTAAGGCCATCGTCCTGCGCGTCAACAGCCCGGGCGGCAGCGTGACCGCCTCGGAAATCATTCGCGAAGAGCTGGCGGCAGCCAAAGCCGCGGGTAAACCGGTGGTCGTTTCAATGGGCGGCATGGCGGCCTCCGGCGGCTACTGGATCTCCACGCCGGCGGACTACATTGTCGCGAACCCAAGCACCCTCACCGGCTCCATCGGCATCTTTGGGGTGATCAACACCGTGGAAAACACCCTTGGGTCGATTGGCGTCCATACCGACGGCGTCGCCACATCGCCGCTGGCGGATATCTCCAGCACCAAAGCGCTGCCGCCGGAAGTGCAGCAGCTGATGCAGTTGAGCATTGAGAACGGCTATCAACGCTTTATCACCCTGGTGGCTAACGCGCGTAAGAGCACGCCGGAGAAAATCGACCAGATTGCCCAGGGCCACGTCTGGACCGGGGAAGATGCCAAAGCCAACGGTCTTGTCGACAGCCTCGGCGACTTCGACGACGCGGTGGCCAAGGCCGCCGAGCTGGCGAAGCTGAAAACCTGGCACCTCAACTACTATCAGGAAGAGCCCACCTTCTTCTCGATGGTGCTGGACAGCCTGACCGGTTCGGTACGCGCCTCGCTGCCGGCCGCCATTCAGGCCTGGCTGCCTGCGCCGGTGGCCGCGGCAGCCGAGACGGTGAAAGCCGAAAGCGACAAGCTGGCGGCGTTTAACGACCCGCAGAACCGCTATGCCTTCTGCCTGACCTGCGCCAACATCCGTTAATACGCAGCGGCTGCCCCGTCTCCCGGGGCAGCCTTTTTTCCGCACCTGCCAGCGCCGCCACAAAGCGAGCGGCCAACACTGTATTTTTTCCTCCGTCTCTTTATACTGCGCCTGTCTACGACCAACCTAAGCGATGCTATGCAAAAAAAATCGATTTACGTTGCCTACACCGGTGGGACCATCGGTATGCAGCGCTCTGAACACGGCTATGTACCCGTTTCCGGCCATCTGCAGCGTCAGCTGGCGCTGATGCCTGAGTTCCATCGCCCGGAGATGCCGGACTTCACGATCCATGAATACCATCCGCTGATGGATTCATCCGATATGACCCCTGAGGACTGGCAGCACATCGCCGACGATATCCGCAGCCATTACGAGGAGTATGATGGCTTTGTGATCCTCCACGGTACCGACACCATGGCGTTTACCGCCTCTGCGCTGTCGTTCATGCTGGAAAACCTCGGCAAACCGGTGATTGTGACAGGGTCACAAATCCCGCTGGCCGAGCTGCGCTCCGACGGCCAGATCAACCTGCTCAATGCCCTGTACGTCGCCGCCAACTATCCGATTAACGAAGTGGCGCTGTTCTTCAACAATCGGCTGTTCCGCGGCAACCGTACCACTAAAGCCCATGCCGACGGCTTTGACGCCTTCGCCTCGCCAAACCTCGCGCCGCTGCTGGAGGCCGGGATCCATATCCGCCGTCTCGGTACCCCGCCGGCGCCGCAGGGCTGCGGAGAGCTTATCGTGCACCCCATCACCCCGCAGCCGATTGGCGTGGTGACGATTTACCCTGGCATCTCCGCCGACGTGGTGCGTAATTTCCTGCGCCAACCGGTGAAAGCGCTGATCCTCCGCTCCTACGGCGTCGGCAATGCGCCGCAGAATGGCGAGTTTATTCAGGTGCTGGCGGAAGCCAGCCAGCGCGGCATTGTGGTGGTCAACTTGACGCAGTGTATGTCCGGTAAAGTGAACATGGGCGGCTATGCCACCGGCAATGCCCTCGCCCAGGCGGGAGTCATCAGTGGTTTCGATATGACGGTGGAAGCGACGCTGACCAAGCTACACTATCTGCTGAGCCAGCAGCTGGACGTTGACGCCATTCGCGCGGCGATGCAGCAGAATCTGCGTGGCGAACTGACCCCTGACGAAGCTTAAGGAGGACGTATGGCGCATCGAGCGCTGTTACTGGTTGATTTGCAGAACGACTTCTGCGCCGGCGGCGCGCTGGCGGTTCCTGAAGGCGATAGTACCGTCGAGGTGGCCAATGCGCTTATCGACTGGAGCCTGGCGCGCGGCGAGCCCATCGTCGCCAGCCAGGACTGGCACCCGGCGGATCACGGCAGCTTCGCCAGCCAGCACCATGTGGAGCCCTACACCGTGGGCGACCTGGATGGCCTGGCGCAAACTTTCTGGCCGGATCACTGCGTTCAGCACAGCGAAGGCGCGGCGCTGCATCCCCTGCTCAAGCAGCAGGCCATCGCCGCCGTGTTCCACAAAGGGCAAAACCGGGTCATTGACAGCTACAGCGCTTTTTTTGACAACGGTCACCGGCAGAAAACTGAACTGGACGGCTGGCTGCGTGGTCAAGGGATCGTGGAGCTGACCGTGCTCGGCCTCGCCACCGATTACTGCGTTAAGTTCACCGTGCTGGATGCCCTGGCGCTGGGCTACGCGGTCAACGTCATCACCGACGGCTGCCGCGGGGTGAATCTTCAGCCGCAGGACAGCAGCCAGGCGTTTATGGAGATGGCCGCCGCAGGCGCCACGCTCTATACCCTCGACGACTGGCGGGAAACCCACGCCTGATCCCTTCCCCGGCGCGCCCGCGCCGGGGCTTCTTCTGCCGCTTCGTTATCGTCCATAAATTGAACTCTCTCGCAGTTTCAACAGGTTATTGCTGGTAGTCTGGCAAGGCTGTTTTTTCGCCACGCCATTTTCGTGGCGCGGTTATTTTTTTTATGTCAAAGAGGAACCACTATGAAACGTTTGCCCTTGCTGGCAGCCTTGCCCCTGCTTTGCGCTTCCGCGCTCTCTGCCCAACCGCTGATGTCCGTCGGCTATTTCAACGGCGGCGGCGACGTCACTGCCGGGCCGGGCGGGGATATCGACAAGCTGGACGTCCGGCAGATCACCCATCTCAACTACTCGTTTGGCCTTATCTATAACGATGAAAAAGACGAGACCAACGCAGCCCTGAAGGATCCTGCTCATCTGCACGAGATCTGGCTGTCGCCGAAGGTGCAGGCGGATCTGCAAAAGCTCCCGGCCCTGCGTAAACAGAACCCGGACCTCAAAGTCCTGCTGTCGGTCGGCGGCTGGGGAGCGCGCGGTTTCTCCGGCGCGGCGGCAAGCAAAGAAACCCGGAAGGTGTTTATTCAGTCTGCGCAGGAAATTGTTGAAAAATATGGTCTGGATGGGATTGACCTCGACTGGGAGTTTCCGGTCAACGGCGCCTGGGGGCTGGTTGCCAGTCAACCGGCCGATCGCGATAACTTTACCGCGCTGTTAAAAGAGCTGCGCGCAGCGTTTGGTACCAGGAAACTTGTCACTATCGCCGTGGGCGCCAACGCCGAAAGCCCGAAAAGCTGGGTGGACGTTAAAGCGATTGCGTCATCGCTCGACTACATCAACCTGATGACCTACGACATGGCCTACGGCACGCAGTACTTCAACTCGAACCTGTATGACTCCAGCCACTGGCCGACGGTCGCCGCGGCGGATAAATACAGCGCCGATTTTGTGGTCAACAATTACCTGGCCGCCGGGCTTAAACCCAGCCAGATGAACCTCGGAATTGGTTTTTATGGCCGGGTGCCGAAACGGGCGGTCGAGCCGGGGATTGACTGGAGTAAAGCGGATGCGCAAAAGAACCCGGTCACCCAGCCCTATTTTGGTCCACAGCAGATCGCGCTGTTTGCCTCGCTGGGCTATGACCTGAGCAAAGACACCTACGTGAAATACAATGATATCGTGGGCAAATTGCTCAACGATCCGCAGAAACGCTTTACCGAGCACTGGGACGATGAGGCGAAAGTCCCGTGGCTGTCGGTGCAGTCCGCCGAGGGCAAGCCGCTGTTCGCCCTCTCCTACGAGAACCCGCGCTCGGTGGCCATTAAAGCGGACTACATCAAGGCGAAAGGCCTCGCCGGAGCGATGTTCTGGGAGTATGGCGCCGATGACCAGAACCAGCTGGCCCGCCAGCTGGCGGAATCGCTGGGGATCAAACACTAATCGCGGCTGTTCCGCCGCATCGCCGCCGCCGGGCGGCGTGACGCAGGCAGCATCGCCGGCAATGCAGGTATATCGCGCCGCCCGGGATAGGTTATGATGCCTGTTATCCGCTGCGCCAGGGGCTGGCGCAGCTTAACCGTTTGACAGGAGGCAGGGGGCCATGGCCTATATCCCCAAAAATTACGCACGTCTGGAAGTGGGTTACCGCGAAAAGGCGCTCAAGCTCTTTCCCTGGGTATGCGGACGCTGCTCCCGGGAGTTTGTCTACTCCAATCTGCGCGAGCTGACGGTGCACCATATCGATCACGACCACTCCAATAACCCGGAAGATGGCAGCAACTGGGAGATGTTGTGCCTTTACTGTCACGATCACGAACATTCCAAGTACACCGAAGCCGATCAGTATGGCTCCACGGTGGTAGCGGGCGAAGATGCGCAAAAGAGCGTCGGCGAGGCCACCTACAACCCGTTTGCCGACCTGAAAGCGATGATGAATAAAAAGTAAGCGAAGCGACTGACCGCCGGGCGCGGTCATTGACGCTACCCTGGTCCGGCGCCGGATCACCCGACGCCGGAACGTCTCCCCGCCGGCCGGCGGTTTATTGCAACTTCACGGTGGCGATCGGCTTCGGCACGATGCCGAAATCTTCCTTCAGCTGCTGTTTGCTCTTCATCACCATCTGCCCGCGGGTGTCGATGGTCATATGCTGGGCGTCGGTGTTATACCGGGCCTGCCATAGCATCACCAGCTGCAGGCTATTTTCCTTCTGCTCCGGCGTCAGCGCCACGCCATCCGGCCATTTTCCCAGCTCTACCGCCGTCGCCAGACGCTGATACACTTCCGGGGTCATGCTGTCGATAATTTGCTCAATATCCATCTTCCACTCACCTCCACCTGGAATAATTTGCTGAATCGTTTCTTCAACCCTTGATCTGCTCGCCGTTCTGCTCATCGGTGAAGCTGAGCGACGCCGAATTGACACAATAGCGCTCGCCGGTCGGCTGCGGGCCATCCGGAAACACGTGACCGAGATGGGCATCACAATTTCCGCAGCGGATCTCAATGCGCTGCATGCCGTGGGAGCTGTCGTCCAGATAGCGAATGGCCTCTTCGCTTACCGGCTCGTAGAAGCTCGGCCAGCCGCAGCCGGAGTCGTATTTGGTCTGGGAGTTGAACAGCGGCGCATCGCACACCAGGCAGTGATACACGCCATTTTTCTTGTTGTGCAGCAGCCGTCCGGTGAAAGGCGGTTCGGTGCCATGATGTTGGGTCACGTAAAACTGCATTTCGCTCAAGCCGTTTTTCAGCTCTTCCGGGGAGGGTTTATTTGCCATGGGCTTACATCTCGCTTTGCAATGGACAACTTTCGCCCCAATTCTAACAAAACATTAACAATGAAGCGTACACTTTTGTTCTAAACTTATCCGGTGCCCACAGGCAGCCAGATAATTGTGACTTAAATCACGTTTTTATCTTAAATGCCCTTTAAAATTCCGCGCGCAGCCCCCATATGGAATTGGGCTCAAAGGGAGAGTGAGGCAAATCAATCGCGCAAGGTGTGCTCAGGATTGATTTGTCGCAATGATTGACACGATTCCGCTTGACGCTGCGTAAGGTTTTTGTAATTTTACAGGCAACCTTTTATTCACTAACAAATAGCTGGTGGAATATATGACTATCAAAGTAGGTATCAACGGTTTTGGCCGTATCGGTCGCATTGTTTTCCGTGCTGCTCAGAAACGTTCTGACATCGAGATCGTTGCAATCAACGACCTGTTAGACGCAGAGTACATGGCTTACATGCTGAAGTATGACTCCACTCACGGTCGTTTCGACGGCACCGTTGAAGTGAAAGACGGTCATCTGGTCGTTAACGGTAAAAAAATCCGTGTTACCGCTGAACGTGACCCGGCTAACCTGAAGTGGGACGAAGTTGGTGTTGACGTTGTTGCTGAAGCAACCGGTATCTTCCTGACCGACGAAACCGCTCGTAAACACATCACCGCTGGCGCGAAAAAAGTCGTTCTGACTGGCCCGTCCAAAGACAACACCCCGATGTTCGTTCGCGGCGCTAACTTCGACACTTACGCTGGCCAGGACATCGTTTCCAACGCATCCTGCACCACCAACTGCCTGGCACCGCTGGCTAAAGTCATCAACGACAACTTCGGTATCGTTGAAGGCCTGATGACCACCGTCCACGCAACCACCGCTACTCAGAAAACCGTTGATGGCCCGTCTCACAAAGACTGGCGCGGCGGCCGCGGCGCAGCTCAGAACATCATCCCGTCCTCTACCGGCGCTGCTAAAGCTGTAGGTAAAGTACTGCCAGAACTGAACGGCAAACTGACCGGTATGGCGTTCCGCGTTCCGACTCCGAACGTATCCGTTGTTGACCTGACCGTTCGTCTGGAAAAAGCAGCGTCCTACGAAGAAATCAAGAAAGCTATCAAAGCCGCTTCTGAAGGCGCAATGAAAGGCGTTCTGGGTTACACCGAAGACGACGTTGTTTCTACCGACTTCAACGGCGAAGTTTGCACTTCCGTGTTCGATGCTAAAGCAGGTATCGCACTGAACGACAACTTCGTTAAACTGGTTTCCTGGTACGACAACGAAACTGGCTACTCCAACAAAGTTCTGGACCTGATTGCCCACATCTCCAAATAAGTTGAGATGAAAAAGTAATCTGTAAGAGCGACTTCGGTCGCTCTTTTTTTTGTCTGCAGAGATAGGATTGCACAATGATAAATAAAATTTTTGCTCTCCCGGTGAATGAAACCATTTCGCCCGTTATCTCCCGTCGCCAGCTGGACGACCTGGAGCTGATTGTCATCGACCATCCGCAGGTGAAAGCCTCTGTGGCGCTGCAGGGGGCGCACCTGCTCTCCTGGAAACCCGCCGGTGAAGAAGAAGTCCTGTGGCTGAGCAACAACACCCCATTTAAACAGGGCGTCGCCCTGCGCGGCGGCGTGCCGATTTGCTGGCCGTGGTTTGGCCCATCGGCGCAGCAGGGCCTGCCGTCGCACGGCTTTGCCCGCAACCTGCCGTGGACCCTGGAAGGGCATGATGAAGACGACAGCGGCGTGATGTTGACCTTTGCGCTGCAGAACAGCGCTGAAACCATGAAGCTGTGGCCGCATGAGTTCACCCTCTATGCCCGCTTCAAGCTGGGCAAGACCTGCGAAATCGAGCTGGAAGCCCACGGCGAATTCGAGACCACCTCTGCCCTGCACAGCTACTTCAACGTTGGCGATATCGCGGCGGTGAAAGTGAGCGGTCTTGGCGAGCGCTATATCGATAAAGTGAAGAACGCCGAAGAAGGCGTTCTGAACAACGGCGTGCAGACCTTCCCGGATCGTACCGACCGCGTCTATCTCGACGCCGAAGGCTGCAGCGTGATCCACGACGACGCGCTCAGCCGCACGATCGACGTGGTGCATCATCATCAGCACAACGTGGTGGCCTGGAACCCGGGCCCGGCGCTGTCCGTCAGCATGGGCGACATGCCGGACGATGGCTATAAAACCTTCGTTTGCGTCGAAACCTGCTGCGTGACCCAGCCACAGAAAGCCAGTGAAGAGACCCCGTCTCGCCTGGCGCAAACCATCAGCGTGAAAAAACGCTAACCGCAAAAAGCCCCGTTTATCACGGGGCTTTTTCTCTTCTCCACCTGGATGCGCTGTGGGTTAAACCATATCCAACCGGGTTTTCCGCGGCGGCGGCGGATAGAGGCGATCCAGCTGCGCAAGCTCTTGCGGGCTGAGAACGATATCAAGCGCGGCGGCATTCTGCACCACATGCTCGATAGTCGCCGCTTTCGGGATCGCCAGCATTCCCGGATGACGAATCACCCAGGCCAGCAGCAGCTGCGCCACCGTCACGCCCCGCGCGTTAGCCATATTGATGATATCGGTATGCTGAAAAAGTCCATCGCGTAAGCGCCCCGCCTGCGCCAGCGGGCAATAGGCCATCACCGGCAGGGTGTGCTGCTGGCACCAGGGCAGGAGATCGTATTCAATGCCCCGCGACGCGAGATGATAGAGCACCTGGTTGGTGGCGCAGCGTTCGCCGCCCGCCGTGCGCCACAGCGCCTGCATATCGTCGGTGTCCAGATTGGAGACGCCCCAACGGCGGATTTTGCCCTCGGCCACCAGCCTTTCCATCGCCTCGACCGTCTCCTGCAGGGGGATATCGCCCCGCCAGTGCAGGAGATACATATCCAGATAGTCGGTCTGCAGCCGGCGCAGACTGTTTTCACAGGCGCGGCGCATCGCCGCTCCGCCGGCGTGCCAGGGATAGACTTTAGAGACCAGCGTCACCCGGTCGCGCAGGCCGCGGATCGCCTGGCCCACTACCTCCTCCGCCCCGCCGTCGGCATACATCTCCGCGGTATCGATTACCGTCAGGCCATGGTCGATGCCCGCGCGCAGTGCAGCCACCTCCTGCTGACGCTGCGCCGCGTTCTCGCCCATATACCAGGTTCCCAGCCCGATGGCCGGAACTGCCGCCTGCTCGTCAAAGCATACTGTTTTTTTCACCATCGTCTCCTTCTTCGCGCCCTGCACCACCATAAAGCAAAACAGGGCGCGAAGCCCTGTTTTGATGCATAAAGCGCACTGTAATAATGCACAATCAGAAGGTGTAGGTGATCCCGGTTGAGATTAGACCGCTCCAGGATTTGTCCACCATCGGGCTATCGGTAATTTCATCCGACAGACGCGTGTAGCGCGCAATACCGTATACGCTCCAGTCGCCGAGGAAGCGATAGTTGGCCGCCAGCTCCAGATACGGGTTCCAGCTGCTGTCCGGATCGTAGCTGCGCATCCCGCTGCGACGGGACTCATGCTGCGAGACGCCATAGTAGTATTCGTTCTGATTGTCGCTGTTCCACT
The DNA here is from genome assembly GCF_046603115.1 of Klebsiella sp. 1SOBk5mer. Taxonomy (NCBI): domain Bacteria; kingdom Pseudomonadati; phylum Pseudomonadota; class Gammaproteobacteria; order Enterobacterales; family Enterobacteriaceae; genus Klebsiella; species Klebsiella sp. 1SOBk5mer. The sequence goes on from NZ_JBKIUU010000003.1 coordinate 281,437, forward strand.
CGACGCCAATGCCCGGCGTCAGCGTCAGGTTCCCGTTGGTGTAGCGGTACAGCCAGGCGAGATCCCAGTTGATGCCGTTGCTGTTATCCAGCGTATCGCCGGCAATCGTCGTGCGCAGGAAGCCATAGGACGTGTTGTGGACATAAGAAAGACCGGCCATCACGGTCGATTTACGTTTATCCAGGCGACGCATTTGTTCGCTATCGCTGTCGCCCGGCTTGAAGTACATCGGCGACCAGTAGGCCGTTATCGACAGCTTATCGTTGGTGTCATTCCACAGGTAGTAACCCCCGCCCAGACCGTGGAACCAGAAGTTATCGCTCTCATAACTAATGACCGGCACCGGATAAACATCCGCATCATACTGCTTGTACGGATGCTCAACGATGCCGACGCCAGCCCCAAGCGTGAACTTCCCATCGGCATGCGCCGCGCTGGCGGAGGTCGCAATCAGCACGCCGAGTGCCAGAAGTTTGATTTTAGTCACAATCCATATTCCCGTTGTCAAATAATCAGCCCGTGCAGTTTACCGTCGTAGGTCTCATGCCTCAAATTCTTTACCCGATATGACACAAATCGTTCACTTTCCCACCCTTCTCTTACCATCTGGTGACAGCCCGATGACAGCTTCACGTCCCGGCGAATCAAAAAGCGTCTTTTTCAGGATGAGTTATTGATATGTCATTGAAATTGATTTTCTGCGGCATGCAAGATTTCTAAATGCATCTACGCTTAAATTTAGAAGGTGTAATTGCAGGGCACATTCACGCTACCCCACCCGCAACCTGGCATAAGGGTTGCTGGATACCAGGAGAGCGATGTTCAGCTTATGTCTTCCGGGGGCCCCCACTATTCATATGAACGGCTCTCAACCTGTGCTAAAAAACGAAAGGACGGCATGCCATGAATATATTCGATCACTATCGCCAGCGCTATGAAGCTGCCAAGGACGAAGAGTTCACACTGCAGGAGTTTCTTACCATCTGCCGGCAAGATCGCAGTGCCTATGCCAATGCGGCAGAACGTCTGTTGATGGCCATTGGTGAACCCGTCATGGTTGATACGGCTCTCGAGCCGCGGCTATCCCGTCTCTTTTCAAACCGGGTCATCGCACGCTATCCGGCGTTTGAAGAGTTTTACGGTATGGAAGACGCCATTGAGCAGATCGTTTCCTACCTCAAGCATGCCGCCCAGGGGCTGGAAGAGAAGAAACAGATCCTCTATCTGCTGGGACCGGTGGGCGGTGGTAAATCATCGCTGGCTGAACGGCTGAAAGCCCTGATGCAGCGCGTGCCTATCTATGTGCTGAGCGCCAACGGCGAGCGCAGCCCGGTTAACGATCACCCGCTGTGCCTGTTCAATCCGCAGGAGGATGCGCAGATCCTTCAGAAAGAATATGGCGTCCCTACCCGCTATCTCGGCACCATTATGTCGCCGTGGGCGGCCAAACGCCTGCATGAGTTTGGCGGCGATATCACGAAATTCCGCGTGGTCAAAGTCTGGCCATCGATTCTTGAGCAGGTCGCCATCGCCAAAACCGAACCGGGCGATGAGAACAACCAGGATATTTCGGCGCTGGTGGGTAAAGTGGATATCCGTAAGCTGGAACACTATGCGCAGAACGACCCGGACGCCTACGGCTACTCCGGTGCGCTGTGCCGCGCCAACCAGGGGATCATGGAGTTCGTCGAGATGTTTAAAGCGCCGATCAAGGTGCTGCATCCGCTGCTGACCGCGACCCAGGAGGGTAACTATAACGGGACCGAAGGGATCTCCGCCCTGCCGTTTAACGGGATCATCCTTGCCCACTCCAACGAATCGGAATGGGTGACCTTCCGTAATAACAAAAACAATGAGGCCTTCCTCGACCGCGTCTATATCGTCAAAGTGCCTTATTGCCTGCGGATCTCCGAAGAGATCCGTATCTATGAAAAACTGCTCAACAGCAGCGAACTGACGCATGCGCCATGCGCCCCGGGCACTCTGGAAACGCTGGCGCGCTTCTCGATTCTGTCGCGCCTGAAAGAGCCGGAAAACTCGAGCATCTACTCGAAAATGCGGGTCTATGACGGCGAGAGCCTGAAGGATACCGACCCGAAAGCGAAATCCTATCAGGAGTATCGCGACTACGCCGGAGTGGATGAAGGGATGAACGGGCTCTCCACCCGTTTTGCCTTTAAGATCCTCTCAAGGGTGTTTAACTTCGACCATGTTGAAGTGGCGGCCAACCCGGTGCATCTGTTCTATGTGCTGGAGCAGCAGATTGAGCGCGAACAGTTCCCGCAGGAGCAGGCCGAGCGCTATCTGGAGTTCCTCAAAGGCTATCTGATCCCGAAATACGCCGAGTTTATCGGCAAAGAGATCCAGACCGCTTATCTGGAATCCTACTCCGAGTACGGGCAGAACATTTTCGATCGCTATGTCACCTACGCTGACTTCTGGATCCAGGATCAGGAATACCGCGATCCGGACACCGGGCAGCTGTTTGACCGTGAATCGTTGAATGCCGAGCTGGAGAAAATTGAGAAGCCGGCCGGGATCAGCAACCCGAAAGACTTCCGTAATGAAATCGTCAACTTTGTGCTGCGCGCCAGAGCCAACAACAGCGGACGTAATCCGAACTGGACCAGCTATGAGAAACTGCGCACGGTTATTGAGAAGAAAATGTTCTCCAATACCGAAGAGCTGTTGCCGGTCATTTCGTTTAACGCCAAAACCTCAACCGATGAGCAGAAAAAACACGACGACTTTGTCGACCGCATGATGGAGAAAGGCTACACCCGCAAACAGGTTCGCCTGCTGTGCGAGTGGTACCTGCGGGTTCGTAAATCGTCCTGATGCGTCCAGCCCGGCGGTGCGCCGCCGGGCCAACTGCAGCTGAATGATGATAAGTAAAGTTGGCTAATGCAGTACAGGAGGGCATATGACCTGGTTCATAGACCGACGCCTGAACGGGAAAAACAAAAGCGCCGTCAATCGTCAGCGCTTTTTGCGCCGTTATAAGGCGCAGATTAAACAGTCGATCTCCGAGGCCATCAACAAGCGCTCGGTGACTGATATTGAGAGCGGAGAATCCGTCTCGATCCCGACGGACGATATCAACGAGCCGATGTTTCATCAGGGTCGCGGCGGGCTGCGCAACCGCGTCCACCCGGGCAACGACCATTTCGTGCAAAACGACCGCATCGAACGCCCACAAGGGGGCGGCGGCGGCGGGGGCGGCGGTCAGGGGCAAGCCAGCGCCGATGGCGAAGGGAAGGATGAGTTTGTCTTCCAGATTTCGAAAGATGAGTACCTGGATCTGCTGTTCGAAGATCTCGCCCTGCCGAACCTGAAGAAAAATCAGCACCGGCAGCTGAACGAGTTTAAAACCCATCGCGCGGGCTTTACCTCTAACGGGGTGCCGGCCAACATCAGCGTGGTGCGTTCGCTGCAGAACTCGTTGGCCCGCCGGACGGCGATGACCGCCGGCAAGCGCCGTGAACTGCGCGCCCTGGAGGAGGATCTGGAGACCATCAGCCGCAGCGAACCGGTGCAGCTGCTGGAGGAGGAGCGCCTGCGCAAAGAGATTGCCGAGCTGCGGGCTAAAATTGAACGGGTGCCGTTTATCGACACCTTTGACTTACGCTACAAAAATTACGAAAAACGGCCGGAGCCCTCCAGCCAGGCGGTAATGTTCTGCCTGATGGACGTCTCAGGCTCGATGGACCAGGCCACCAAAGACATGGCCAAGCGCTTTTATATCCTGCTGTATTTGTTCCTCAGCCGGACCTATAAAAACGTCGATGTGGTCTACATCCGCCACCATACTCAGGCGAAAGAGGTGGATGAACACGAGTTCTTCTACTCTCAGGAGACCGGCGGCACCATCGTCTCCAGCGCCCTGAAGCTGATGGATGAAGTGGTGCAGGCGCGTTATGACCCGGCGCAGTGGAACATCTACGCCGCCCAGGCGTCGGATGGCGACAATTGGGCCGACGACTCCCCGCTGTGCCACGAACTGCTGGCGAAGAAAATTCTGCCGGTGGTGCGTTATTACAGCTATATCGAAATTACCCGCCGGGCGCATCAGACCCTGTGGCGCGAGTATGAACACCTGCAGGCGACCTTTGATAATTTCGCCATGCAGCATATCCGCGACCAGGAGGATATCTACCCGGTATTCCGCGAACTGTTTCACAAACAATCGTCTAAAAGTGAAGCGTAGTTAAATAAAATCAGCCAGTTAGCATAACTTCCTGGCTGATTTCCCTGTCCTGTAAGGCGCTTTATTAGCCGATGAATCAATGTCTTGAATATCATTGTGGGAAAGGACAAATAAGTCCCTCGCTAGTCTCTTCTTTCTGCCGTTTTTGCCCCCAGGATCCCGCTTCAACGCCTATTCGTGAGCAACTTTCCACAACGCAACCGATCCTGATTTGAATGCGGTGATGAAATGCTAAAACGAGCAAAAGTTTTCGCTTGGGTGTAGTCCCCGGTGTGCCAGAGCGGACGTTAAAAGCCTGTATTAGTCATCTATGTCAATGCTGGGCGAAAGCGATCCGTTTCTTTTTGGCTAGACAGCGATATCTCGTCAGAAAATCGATGACTCGGATGTCATTTTTCTCCGCTCAGCATCCATTTCCAGGCGGAGATAGCCGCCGTCGCACTTTGCCATCTTTCCGGCATCAGGCCGTACAGAACCCGGGGACGGTGACTTTCTGAAACAGGTGCGGGCTGGCCACGACGGATGAAGGATATGCCGGAAGTTTCGCGAGGAACGCGGGATCGGTGAAGGCGGCGCGCACCGCCTCAGTTGATTCCCACATCACATAGTTCAGGTAAGTCGGACTATCGCCGATCGCCCGATGCAGTTGCATGGAAATGAAGCCCGGTTGCTTCGTAATGACCCCGGCAGCCGCCCTGAAAGCGTCCAGGAAGCCCGCTTCGTCTGCGGGCTCGACGACCGTAAACAGGTTGATGAGCACAAGAGGCGCGGCCGCGATACCGAGTTGGCGGTCAAACGGAAATTTCTCGTCCAGAGGTTTGAATGGTTTTATGGCGGTCATGGCGGAGCTCCTGTCTGTTGTGAAATTGAAGTGGGTTGATCGATGCCGTTTTCACTCAAGCGAGCATCGACTGCTGGGCGAAGATACCCGCCATCGCGCCTTGCCATGTTGCCGTAGTGACCGAGGGCATTCCCGGGTTGGCGAGGTCGCCAGCGGCGTAAATGCCTGGCATGCTGGTTTCGCGGCGCTCGTCGGTCTTGAGGGCGATGCCAGTTGGCGTATTGACCGTGGCAAGTCCAAGGGTGCCATGAAGGTTTGCAGACGGCCTGGTACGCGGATGTGCGAAGAGGATATTGACGGCGACATCGGGGCCGGTCTCTAACCTGATGGTGGCGCTACGGCTCGCCTGACCGACGATTTCGATGATCCGTCCATCAACGAGGGGGACCTGGCGAGCCGCCAGATCGGCCCGTATGTCGGGGGCGATGTTGTGACCATTGCCGAAGACGGTCAATCTGTCGGTCCAGTCATGGAAGAGCCGGACCTGGTTGTGCGACTGGGGCCCGGACCACACGAGTCCCCAATGCTGGTCGGCAACTTCAAAGCCGTCGCAATAGGGGCACGGGATGACGGACGTCCCCCAACCTTCGACAAAACCAGGAATATCAGGCATCTGGTCAGCGACGCCATAGCTCAGGATCAGGCGACGCGCCCGCAGGCTTTCGCTATCGTCAGTGACGACGCAGAAATCGTCGATGGTGCCGGATACGCTCTCGGCTCGCGCAGTGACCAGGCTGATCGTTGAATAGCGCGCCAGTTGCTGCCGTGCTTCGTCCAGGATGTCCCGAGGCGGCTTATGATCGTGGCCAAGCACACCGTGCGAATGGCCGGCAAAGCGATTGCGCTGCCGGTCAGTATCGAGGACGGTAACTTTGCGGCGGGCACGGCCAAGCTGTAGGGCTGCGGCAAGGCCGGCAAAGCTTCCTCCGATGATGATGACGTCATTCATGGTGATGCGCTCCATATTTGGATGAAGGGAGAGAGGCTGGATCAGGGATATCTTGTACATTTACGATACTGCATGGTATCCTAATTACAAAATTAAGATACTGTCAAGGACTATATTTAATGACGCATAAAAACAGCCAGACCCGACGGGGCCGGCCCGTCAACGAGGCGCTTGGCCAGACCATCGTCGCCGCCGCCTCTGAACTCTTTCTGGAACTGGGATTTCAGGCGACGACGCTGGACAAGGTCGCCCAGCGAGCGAAGATATCTAAGCTCAGCATCTATCGGCACTTCGATAATAAAGAGGCGCTGTTCAGCGCGGCCATCATGGCCGGCTGCCATCAGTTTTTTGCACCACAGGCTCTTCTTGAAGGCGTTGAGGGTTCGGTTGAAGATCAGTTGATGGTGGTAGGAGCACTCCTGCTTCGTACGCTGTTGAGAGCAGACGTTCGTAGTGTCGAAGCCATGGTCATGGCCGACAAGACGCATCAAAGGTCATTAAGCAAACGCCATTATGAAGCTGGCCCCGCGCATGTCATCGCCCAAATCGAGGCGCTTTTGCATCAACTGCACGCCAAGACCCTTCTGAACGTGCCCGATCCTCACCAGTCCGCTCGTTTGTTTGCCGCACTTTTTAAAGGCTCCGACCTTCTGATGATCGCGCGCTTCGATGAGGCCAAAGCACAGGACGACAACGAAATAGAATCTTATTGTCGGTCGGCCGTCGCCATGTTTATCGCCGCGCACGGTGGCAACCAGAATAGGGATACACAAGGTTAATCTTGAAAATCTTCCGCAGAGGGAGCCACCCATGAAAGCTTTCTGCCAGACTTATGTCATGACCCACAAATTGCGAACCCAGGCGTCAATGCGCTGCGTGACGGCGTCGGCGTTGACTGGTTTCGACTCTCAGGAGCCTTGATATGACCCCCTTTTATCCCTTTACCGCCACCAGTCTGCGCGGACAGCCTCTCTCCATGGCTGACTATGCTGGCAAGGTGGTTCTGGTGGTGAATACGGCCAGCCATTGTGGCTTCACGCCGCAATATGCCGGCCTTGAAGCGCTCTACAAAAAGTACGCGGCTCAGGGGCTGGTTGTGCTTGGTTTCCCCTGCAACCAGTTTGGCAAGCAGGAACCCGGCGGTGCGGATGAAATCGAGCAGACCTGTCACGTTAACTACGGCGTGAGCTTCCCGATGTTTGAGAAAGTGGACGTCAACGGCCCTGCCGCGCACCCGCTGTTTCGCTATTTGAAACAAGCGCTGCCCGGCGTGCTCGGCGGACGGATCAAGTGGAATTTCACCAAGTTCCTCATCGGTCGCGACGGCATCCCCCTCAGGCGTTACGCGCCGTTCACGACGCCGGAGAAAATGGAAGCCGCCATTGTTACCGCACTAAAACGCTAAGTGTTCCTGTCATTCGACACACGCTGTTTTCGTGCCTGTCCCCCATCAAAGCGGACGTTGTACCGCTTCCCGCCATTGCGGGATGGCGGTACAAAAGGAGGACAACGTCACACTCTCCTGGCCAGCAACCGTCTGTTGCTGGCCTAACTTCCGCCTGCCCGGCCATCAGCCTACAGCGGCGACACGGCCTCAACTTCATGCTGAAACACGTAAGGGTCGGAGAGCAGTTCGAATACTTCGTCGTCCGGATAGGTGACCGCGACGTGATAGTCTTCGCCTGCGAAGGCTTTGACCGCCGCGAGATCCTGCCAGTAGGTGGCGAGAAAGAAATGCGCCCATTCGCCCTGGTTTTCCCGGCGTACCAGCGCGCCCCTGTTGCCGGAGATACCCCGGGCGTGCTCCACGCCGGTCTGCTCGAGGTGCCGGGCAAACCCCTCGGCATGTTGCAATGGCACACAGCCGTGCCAGGTCCTGACAATCATTTGCGTTCTCCTGTGGTGATAAACGTCTCACCTTAACATCAGGAGCCACCTGTAGGGGAGCGTCACGATACCGCGCACGGTTCTGAATCAGGTGGCCCCTCTCCCTCAGCCCCCGCGGTTATCTCGGGCAGTCGCGCCTCAATCAAAGCAATCACGCTTCTGACCCGCGGCGGAATAAAACGGGCATCGGGATAGACGGCATAGAGGAAGCGGTCCGGTAATCGCCAGTCGGCCAGGATCGGCGCCAGCCTTCCGGCCCTGAGGGCCCTGGCCGCCAGCGGTCGCTGCATCCCTCCGATGCCGATGCCGGATTCCAGCGCCTGTAACAGCGCATCGCTGGTGTTGGCCCGAAAAACGGTCTTAACCTGCACTTCTCTCGTCTCGTCTGCGGAAATTATCCGCAGCGGAGCATCACGCGGGAGGCCGCTAAACCGAACGTGTGGATACACCGCCAGGTCGTCCACGGACTGGACGGCGTAATGACCTGGTGCCGCAAAGAGCGCCGTTTCAATCCGCGCCAGAACCCGCGCAGCATGGGATGGCGGCGGCTCATGGCCGAGACGCAGCGCCACATCCACCCCTTCGGTAACCAGATCGGCGATCCGATCGTCGAGCGACAGCATCAGGTGCAGTTCAGGATACTGTTTCTGCAGCGCCAGCAGATGCGGCAGCAGAAGGCTGCCGAGACCGCTTGGCAGCTGGACATGCACCCGTCCCTGAAACTGAGGCTCCGCCGGGTTGAGCCGCCTTTCCGCCTCCTGCATGGCGTTCAGCACCCGCTGCATATCACGCCGGTAATGCTCCCCCTGCTCGGTAAGCATCATGGCCCGCGTCGTACGATGGAGTAACACCACGCCAAGCTCCTCTTCGAGCGCGGCGATCTGCTGACTGACGGCAGATTGCTTCATCCCGAGCTGCCGGGAAGCTGCGGAAAAGGAGCCGGCTTCGGCAACGCGCAGAAAGGTGGCGATGGCGGTGAGCTTATTATTCATTTAATGATTCTGCTGATAAGTGTCATCCGTTTCATGGGATAGGTGGCAAAAAAATAATCTAGCACACTGTGTCGGTCACCTTCCCAGGAGAAACGCCATGAACAAGACATCCTCTCAGGTCGCACTGGTCGCTGGCAGCAGCGGCATCGTTGGCCGCCAGCTGGTCAACACCCTGTTACGTCGTGGATGGGAGGTTATCGGCCTCAGCCACCGCGCCCTGTCGCAACCAGGGACGATCCCGATGATTCACGTCGATTTACGCGATGCCCGGCATAGCGCACAAGCGCTCCAGCCGCTGTCCACCGTGACCCACATTTTTTACAGTGCCTGGAGGAATGCCGGAAACTGGAGCGAGATGGTGGAACCGAACGTTACCATGCTGCGTAATCTGGTCAGTCACGTCGAGCAAAACGCCCCGCTGCAGGCGGTCAGCCTGATGCAAGGGTATAAAGTGTATGGCGCCCATCTTGGCCCTTTTAAAACACCGGCACGGGAAAGCGATCCCGGCGTACCCGGGGCTGAATTTAATGCCGCCCAGCTCGCGTGGCTCCGCCACTTTCAACAAGGCAAAGCCTGGCACTGGAGCGCTGTCCGGCCCGGCGTGGTGGGCAGCCCGGCGGCGGGTAACGCCATGAATCTTGCGTTGAGCATCGCGCTGTACGCATCGCTGTGCAAAGCCCTGGGCTTACCGCTGCGCTTTCCCGGCACGTTAACCACCTGGCACAGCATTGTCGATCATACTGACGCCGACCTGTTGGCGGAGGCCACGCTGTGGGCCGCCGCCTCACCGGCGGGGGAAAACGAGGCCTTCAACGTCAATAATGGTGATATCTGGCGCTGGTGCGAGCTGTGGCCGCGCATCGCGCAGTGGTTTGAACTGGAATGCGCCCCGCCGGTCAGGCTCTCATTTCATCAGTTATTCAGCGACTACCGTGCCGTCTGGCGCGAGCTGGCCGCAGAGCGGCTGGTGGAAGCGGACATTCTGCGCCTGAGCGACGGTGAGTTTGCCGATTTCGTGTTCGGCTGGCAGTACGATATGTTTGGCGATGGCAGTAAACTGCGCCGGGCTGGCTTCCTGCGAATGCAGGCCACAGACGAGATGTTTTTCAGCCTGTTTTCGCAACTGAGAACGGCGCGGGTGATCCCCTGAGCGTTAGCGTCAGGGCATCGCCAGCCGCTCTTGATGATCCGCAAAGAGAGCGATGAGATGGTCGGCGAGAACCCGCACGCGTCTTGACCCGGCCAGGTCGGAATGCATCACCAGCCAGAGGGTCTGATCCGCGCCGATCTCCGGCTGCAGGCACTGCAGGCCGCTGGCCCGCGCCATAAAGTGCGGCAGGACGCCCAGTCCGAGGCCCGCGGATACCGCGGAAACCTGGGCCACGAGCGTATTGGCTTCGACTTTACACGGCCGGCCGCGCAGGGTGCGCGTGATCCATTGGGCGGCCGGCAGGTGCTGGTGAGTTTCCGGCCACCCCACAAAGTCCGCCTCGCTCAGCGACAGGCCGTCCGCGCCGGGCAGATAGCCGGCGGCGCCATAGACGCCAAACCCCACTGTCCCCAGACGCTTTAACGTCAGATGCCCGGCCTCAGGCTTGACCATGCGGATCGCCAGATCGGCATCCCGACGGTGCAGGTTCACCGGCTGCACGCCGCTCAGCACCTCCACCCGCAGCTCGGGATATTGGTCCAGGAGCCCTTTCAGGGAGGGCAGAATAAAATGCGTGGCCAGGTTGTCCGCGGTGGCCAGGCGGACAACCCCGGCGACATGCCCCTGCAGTTGCGCCGCTTCGCCGAACGCCAGGCCTGCGTATTCCAGCGCCTCAGCCCGCGCGAGCAGGGCTTCGCCATCGTCGGTCAGGCGATAGCCGCTCTGATGGCGGCTGAAGAGCGGAACGTTCAACGCCTGCTCCAGCCGATCCAGCCGGCGGGAGACCGTGGCAATCCCCATGTTCATCTTGTCGGCGGCGCCGCTCAGCGTTCCCGCCCGGGCGATGGCGAGGAATATGCGCGCATCATCCCAGTTAAATTCTGCGGTCATCTATTTTCCATTTACGGAAAACGACTCTCCGTTTTCCGCTCTTTTTTATCAGTTTCGCAGGGATGATACTGCACGCCACTCGCGGAGACAACCAGGCCATCCGGTCGCCTGCTCGCTTCTCACCGGAACGTCCGCGCACCGCGCGGAACGCACCTTTCCTAAGGATACGCCTAATATGAAAGAGATTGCTTTACCCCTCCACCCGGCGCCGGCGCGCGTCTGGATAGCCGTCGTTGCGCTCGGGATCTGCGCCTTTTCGATCGTCACCAGCGAACTGGCGCCGGTGGGCATGCTCAGCGCCCTGGCGGCGGATTTTCACCAGACGGAATCCGGCATGGGCCTCGCCGTCACCGCCTATGGCTGGGTGGGCGCCCTGGCGGCTCTGCTTTCCGGCGCGATGCCGGCGCGTATTTCCCGCAAGGCGCTGCTGGTCGGGCTGATGCTGATCCTGGCGCTTTCCTGCCTCGCCGCAACCCGGTCTTATTCGATGTTCGCCCTGATGAGTGCCCGCATGATTGGCGCCCTGGCCCATGGCGCCTTCTGGGCCTTAATTGGCATCGTCGCCGCGCAGCTGGTGCCGCCGCACCGGCTGGGGCTGGCCACGGCGATCATTTTTGGCGGCGTGTCGGCGGCAAGCGTAGTGGGGGTACCGCTGGCGAGCTTTATCGCCACCCTGGCGGGCTGGCGACACGCGTTTATGGCGATGGCCTTGCTGTCACTGGCCGCCGCTGCGGCGCTGTGCTCGACGCTGCCCCCGCTGGCCGCCCCTGCCTCCGTCAGGCTGCGTGTTTATCGCGATATTTTCCGCAATCCGCTGCTCGGTGGCCTGTATGGCGCCACGGCCTGCATCATTACCGCTCACTTTGCCGCCTTCACCTACATTGAACCGCTGCTGATAAATCTGCAGGGAGTCCCGGCGACCGCCCTCTCCGGCCTGCTGCTGCTGTCAGGGGTTTCCGGGCTGCTGGGTAACGTTATCGCCGGTAAGCTTATCGATCGTCATCTGAAGGGGCTGATTTTCGCTGCGCTGCTGCTGAGCGGTGGCGCGCTGGCGATCCTTGGCGCCGCCCGTCTTGCGCCACTGCCGTTCTGTTTTAGCGGGCTACTGTTAGCCCTGTGGGGCGCCGGCATCGCGATTGTGTTCGTCGGCTTACAGACCTGGCTGCTGCGCAGCGCGGGCGCGGTCGCCCAGCCGGCGTCAGCCATTTACGTGGCCATTTTTAATGCCGCCATCGGCACCGGGGCGCTTGTCGGCGGCCAGCTGATCGCCTCAGCTGGCCTGTCGGGAATGGTGTGGCTGGCGGCGGGGATCATGGTGGGCAGTACGCTGCTGATCGCCCTGCTGAAAGCGCCCTCAGCCCGCTAAACGCTGCCCTGTAAAACCGCGTTTTCACGGTCCAGAGTGAAGACCTGCCACACGACGCGGGTCGCGCTCAAGGTAAAAATGGCCGTCGCCAGCGTATTTTCCTCATCCGGATCGTCGGGAGACAGCCGGTAAATCGGTAACAGCGGATCCTGCTGGTCGGAGAGCATCGCTTTCGCTGTCACGCCATCCAGCGGCGGGTTCGTCGTCAGCCACGCGTCCAGGCGCCGCTGGCGCGAACCGGAGCTCCCGGTCACGATCTGTTCAATGGCCGCAAGCTGGGGATGGATCAGATGGTTGGCATGCCCGCCGGTGGCGGACAACTCGAGCACCGAGCTGCCGGAGCCGGTGGCTTCCACGCTAAACAGACGGCTATCGCCCATCTGGCCCAGGGTGTGGTGAAACGCGCCCGCGCGCGGCGTGGCGCTCAGCAAAGTGACGGCTTCCTCTAAGGTGGCGGCGTTCAGCGATGCGCGGGCCACAATCTGGCGCGGCATGCCGTCCGGACGATGCACGGCGCGAATATTGTTGACCGTATTGACTATCCCCTTCTCATTCACCGCGAAGGTATGCCCGCACAGGGAGCCGGGATAGGCAAAGCTGGTGAAGGCGAGGCCCACCTCCGGGGTTACGCTGACGATGGCGCACTCTTCACGCAGCTGCGGGAAGCCGTCTTCATTGTGCGCAATGATCAACGCGCCCTCCGGGCTTCTCCCCGCCAGGGTGGTGCAGCCATCTGACGTCGAACGTACCAGATCGCCGCGACAGTTCCAGGCGAACACCTCATCCACCGGCGCCTGCAGCCCCTCCGCCATGCCCTCCAGCTCCTGCCAAATCAGCGGGAACTGCGCCTGCACGGCTGCGCGCATGCGCTGGGTCTGTTCCGCCGTTTTCAGGGCGGTTACGGTTTGCCACAGCGCCGTTTGCCTGATTTTAGTATGCCAGGCCTCACGACCAAACGCGCCAAGCTGCTGACCGACCGCATAGGCGGAACCACGGATTGCGATTGTTTTCATATTGTCATCATTCACTTATGTTCAGGATACGTGTTGCAAAAACTCTTGCAGACGCGGATTGCTGCTGGCCGTGAGCAGCGCCTCAGGTGAACCATCTTCGGCAATGGTGCCGCCATCAATAAAGATCAACCGGGAAGCCACCTCTCTGGCAAAGCCAATCTCATGGGTCACAATCACCATCGTCATGCCCTCTTCGGCCAGGGATCGCATGACCTTTAACACCTCATGCCGCAGTTCGGGATCGAGGGCGGATGTTGGCTCATCAAATAACATCATTTTGGGTTTCACCGCCAGGGCGCGCGCTATCGCCACGCGCTGCTGCTGACCGCCCGAGAGCTCTGCCGGATAGTGGTTGGCGCGTTCACGCAGCCCCACGCGGTCCAGCAACGCCAGCGCCTGCTCCCGCGCCGCGGCCTTACTCTGCTTGCGCACGCGAAGCGGACCGAACATAACATTCTCCAGGGCGGTCAGATGCGGGAATAAATGAAACTGTTGAAACACCATACCGGCTTCGCGACGAATATCACACTCATTCGCGTGCGGATCCGTAATGTGCATGCCCGCCACCAGCAGCGTTCCCGAAGAGATCTCCTCCAGCTTGTTAATGCAGCGCAGCAGGGTCGATTTTCCCGAACCGGAAGGGCCAATGATCACCACTACCTCGCCCGCTTCAATCTTTAAATTGATATCGTGCAGCACCTGAGTGGCGCCGAAGTTTTTCGCCACCGCGCTAAATTCAACCATGCTCATAAAATATGGATCCTTTTCTCAAGTTGTTTCAGCAGGAAGCTCAGGCACAATGTCAAAAACAGATAAATCATCGCCACCGCCGTCCACACCTCCAGCGCCCGAAAATTGCCGGCAATAATCTCTTGTCCCTGACGGGTTAATTCTGCCACGCCAATGACAATAAACAGCGAGGTATCTTTTATACTGATAATCCACTGATTGCCTAATGCCGGGATCATCCGCCGAAAAGCCAGCGGCATAATGACATGCCACAGGGTGCTGCGCGGCGATAATCCCATCGCCAGGCTGGCTTCTTTAAATCCTTTATTAATCGACAGAATCGCCCCCCGGGTGATCTCCGCTATATAAGCCCCGGAGTTAATCACAATGGTGATAATGGCGGCGGGAACCGGATCAATACGCACTGGCAACACCATCGGCAGGGCGAAGTAGATAAACATCACCTGCACCATAATTGGCGTCCCGCGGATGACTTCCACAAACACCAGCGATACCGTTTTGGATATTGTTCCGCCTAATGCGCGGCAGGTGCCGGCCAGCAAGCCAATGATTAATCCACCTAACAAGCCTGATAACGAAATAATCAGCGTCAGCTGCAAACCTTGCATCAGCAGCGGCAATGCATCCCAAATATAGCGACTGTCAAAATTCATGCTTCTACCCGTAAAGAAAATATGAGGTCGGATTGCTCCGACCTGGCAGGGTTATTTCGGCTGTTTAGCAAACCACTTTACGTAAATCTTGTCGTAGGTGCCATCGGCGCGCAGGGCCTGCAGGGCCTGGTTGACTTTTGGCGTCAGGCTGCTGTTTTTCTGCATCGCAAAGCCATACTGCTGTGGCAGAATGCTGTCCGTCTCACCGGTGGATTTGACCTTGCCGTTACCCGCCGTCTTCACGTAGTAAAGGACATTCGGTGAATCATGAACCACGGCATCGAGATTACCGGCCTGCAGGTCAAGGTAGGCGTTATCGATATTCGGGAACTCGATATAATTCGCTTTATATTTGCTTTTCATAAAGCTGGCTGCCGCTGTCCCCTGCTTAAGGCCGACTTTTTTCCCGGTCAAATCGCTGAATTTAACAATGGAGTTGTCGGTACTTTTCACGGCCATGAGCAGGTCGGCATTATAATATCCTTCGCTGAAGTCCACGACCTGCTTGCGCGCATCGGTAATCGTTATTCCCGCCATCGCCACATCCAGATTACGCGACTGCAGACCGGGGATCAGGCCGCCGAAATCCATTGGCCTTAATTCGTAGCTGATATGCATTTTATTCGCAATCGCGTCCCACAGATCGATATCAAAGCCGACATATTTATCGCCTTGTTTAAATTCAAATGGAACAAAGGCAGTATCGACACCCACCGTTATTTTATCTTCTGCTGCTGTCACAAAACTGGCTGAACAAATAACTAATGCCAGCGTCAGCTTTAATTTCTTAAATAATCCACTCATAATTACCCTCAGCGTCAGTGAAATAGCCTACAACGAACGTCATCCTGCGAAATATCTCGCCGGAAGAACCAATAATAAGAGCTGATATGCCGGGCGCAGTTTTATGCGCCCGAATAAAATCGATAACTTATTCAGAAAACAGAGCGTCAGAGGTATCCGGTACTGGCGTTTGCGCGCTGTTCATCACCATGGAGAGAAAACTGTAATAACCGTTTATTCCAATCAGATCCACCACGCCCTTCTCGCCCCATAACTCAATGGCTTGTTGCCAGGTCTCATCGCTGACCTTTTGCTGTTGATGCAGCTGCTGACAGAAGTCATAGATCGCCTGCTCATCGGGCCGCAGATCCGCGGGCCGGCGCCTTTCCTTAATCGCCTGCACCGCCGCGGCAGAGATCCCTTTCTCGCGGGCTATCGGCGCATGGATCGCCCACTCTACCGGCTGCGACCAGTGCCGCGCGGTCAGCAAAATCGCCAGTTCAGAAAGACGCTGGCCCAGCGCGCTGCGATAGCGCAGGTACTCCCCCATACGCTGGGCATGGGCCATCAGCTCGGGACTACGCAACAGCGGCTCAAAAGGCGGCAGTAAGGCGCCGCGCGGTCCGTTGATGATCTCTTCCGCTAACTGACGCTGCCGATCGTCCCATTCCTGTTCCGCCAGGGGCGGTAAACGATTGATCATAATTTCCCCGTCTCTTCGCGGATCACGCTGTTCAGGGTATCGACCACAAAATCGAGCTGCGCCGGGGTGATGATAAACGGCGGTGCAATCAGGATGTGGTCGCCAGACTGGCCATCGATCGTGCCGCCCATGGGATAGACCATCAGTCCGCGCGCCATACAGTTTGCTTTGATCGCGGCGTGCAGCTTCAGGGCAGGATCGAATGGCGTTTTGGCGTCTTTATCGCGCACCAGTTCGACCCCCGCAAACAGGCCGCGTCCGCGCGTATCACCGACATGCGGTAACTCCCCCAGCACCTCGCGCAGCGCCTTGTGCAGATAGGCGCCCTGCTGTTTGACGGCGTCCAGTAAATTATCGCGCGCGATCACCTGCTGCACCGCCAGGGCTGCCGACGCGGCGGTGGCATGACAAATGTAAGTGTGACCGTGCTGGAACAACCCGCTGCCCGCCTTCAGCGCGGAGACGATGGTCTCACTCGCCAGTACCGCCCCAATCGGCTGATAGCCTCCGCCGAGTCCCTTGGCGATGGTCACTAAATCGGGCACCACGTCGTCCTGTTCAAACGCATGCAGCGTCCCGGTCCGCCCCATACCGCACATCACCTCATCCGCGATGTACAGGATGCCGTATTTGTCGCACAGGCGGCGGACCCCTTGCAGATAGCCCGGCGTCGGCGGCGTGGCTCCCGTCGTCGCTCCCACCACGGTTTCCGCACAGAAACCGATGATCGTTTCCGGGCCGGCCTCAAGGATGGCTTGCTCCAGCTCATTGAGCAGACGTTCGGTATACTGTTGCTGGGTCTCGTCAGCCCGGCGATCGCGGTACTCATTGCAGGCGGAGACGCGGATAACATCCATTAATAAGGGGGCAAACTGGCGACGGCGCCATTCGTTACCGCCCACCGCCAGCGCGCCCAGCGTATTGCCATGATAGCTCTGTTGACGGGCGATAAAGCGGGTGCGCGATGGCTGGCCGATCTCCACAAAGTACTGCCGCGCCATCTTCAGCGCCGTCTCTACCGCCTCAGAACCGCCCGAGACAAAGTAGGCGTAGTTAAGCTCGCCGGGCGCCGTGCGGGTGAGATGTTCGGCAAGCTGCTCGACGGCATCGCTGGTGAAAAAGCTGGTATGCGCATAGGCCAGCCGATCGATCTGGCGGTGCATCGCCGCCAGCACATCAGGATGCGCGTGTCCGAGGCAGGAAACCGCCGCCCCGCCACA
Organism: Klebsiella sp. 1SOBk5mer; assembly: GCF_046603115.1. NCBI lineage: Bacteria > Pseudomonadati > Pseudomonadota > Gammaproteobacteria > Enterobacterales > Enterobacteriaceae > Klebsiella > Klebsiella sp. 1SOBk5mer. Next base: position 298,842 of record NZ_JBKIUU010000003.1, read on the forward strand.
GGCATCAAGATACGGTTTTCCCTGGGCATCAAAGATATAGGCCCCTTGCGCACGTGAGGCCACCATCGGCGTGCTACGCAGGCTGCGGTGAATGACATGACTCATACTGGGTTCTGCTCCTGAATCCGCTACATTAATTGAGCGTATCTTGCAGGATCCATTTGGATCACGTCAACGAATTAAAGATATAAATGCATCCATTATACTTATAACTGATACATTTGAATCATTTATCAGGACTTACCGGGGATCACGTAGGCGCCAGACTCAATGAGATAGCGTTCGGCACTTTCAATTTTACTCACCGCCTCCCGGCCGTGGCGCACCACCAGCATCGCCAGCAGACACTCCGCCAGCCCCATGCCGGAGACCACGGAAGGGAAAAATGACGGACTGTCGATGGAGAACAGCAGCGTGCAGTCTGCCGCCTGCGCTAAGGGGGAAACCGGCGAGTCGGTAATGGCGAGGATCTTCGCCCCGGCCTGCCGGGCTGCCCGTAAAACATCCAGTGATTCGCGTGAATAGGGCGCAAAGCTGGTGAGTAAGACGCAGTCCCGGGCGGTGAGTTCGCGGGTAAAGACTTCGATATTGCTGGCCAGGCCATCGATCAATGACACCTGGCGGTTAAACAGTCGATAGACATAGAACAGCGACCACGCGATCGGAAAGCTGGCGCGGAATCCGCAGATATAGACATTCTCCGCGCTATCGAGCAAGGTCACCGCCTGCTCCATCTGCTGGGCATTTTCGTTTTGCGTAAAGGTCAGGTTCGCCTGATGCGCCTGAAATACCTCTTTATACAGCTGCGTTTGCGTCCCGCGGGCCATCATTTTTTCCGCTTTTGATACGTATGTATCATTGCGCAGCCCCAGGTCGTCAATGAAATCGCTTTTTAGCTCGCTCCAGCCGCGGTAGCCCAGCCGCTGCGCCAGACGCAGCAGCGTCGCCGGTTTTACCCCGGCTTCCGCCGCGAAGGCGCGCATGGATAACACCACCAGCTGACTGGCATTTTGCAGTGAGAACTCGGCGGCGCGTTGCAGCTCGGGCGACAACCCGCCGAATTCATTAATGATTTTTTCCCTGAGATTCATGGCAGCCACTGACTGGTTTTAAGTGAAAGCTATCTAATCATATTTGAGATCAAGACTCTATAGGCTGGCATAACACCCGGGGGCCATCCTTTGCGGTTCTGAGCATGACTAACCGCCGTGCCCGTCACCTCTCCAGCCAGTCGATAAAAAACGCCATAAACGCCGATACCTGAGGGGGCTGCAGCTTTCGCTGGGGAAAGACAAACTGCAGCCCAACCTCCTTGCGGTCTAACCGGCTGAAACCGGTGAAGCGGTCGGCAAACAGCACCTGAAGCCGCCCCTCCTCGACATCCCTCTTCACATCCCACCATGATTTACCGGCGATCCCCGCCCCGCTGAGCGCCCACTGCCGCAGCAGTGCCCCATCGTCGCAGACCATCGCCGGCGTCACCCGGATGACCTGCTCTTTTCCCGCCTCCTCAAAGCGCCACTCGTTCATCACCACGCCGTGCCGCTCCAGCGCCAGGCAGCGATGATGATGCAGCGCCTCGGGCGAAGCAGGCGTTCCACGGGCGGCAAGGTAAGCCGTCGAGGCCACCAGCACTCGGTGGTTAGGACGAATGTGGCGGATGGCCAGGCTGCTGTCCGGCAGGTTACCGACGCGAATGCTCATATCCAGCCGGTTGGCGACCAGATCCTCCACGCGCTCGCCTAAGTAGACGGAAAAGGTCACTTCCGGGTGACGGCGGGTAAAGTCGACGATGGCCGGGCTAAGGTATTGTCGGCCAAAGTCGGAGGGGGCGGAAAGGCGAATATCGCCGCTCAGGACCCCCTCTTTTTGCGTCAGCAACGACTCGGCGTGGCGCGCCTCCTCCAGCACGCGCCGCGCGGCATGATAAAAATCTTCCCCCGCGTTGGTCAGAGTGATAGCCCGCGTGGAACGATGGAACAGGCGGGTCTGATAACGCTCTTCCATCGCCTTCAGACGTGCAGTCATGGTGGCCGGCGAGAGCGACAACCGTCTGCCGGCGGCGGAGAGTCCCCCCGCCTCGGCGACGGCCACCAGCAGCGCCATATCTTCCAGTTTGCCCATTTTTCGCATTTCCCGAAAAGTGAATCTGTTTTTCGTCTAATTATCAAAATCAGATCCCGACTGTAAAGTGATTTCCATTCCACTCGCAAGGGACATCATTATGAATACGCTCTCACTTTTTGATCGTCATCGCATCGGTACGCTGCCGCTGAAAAACCGCATCGTCATGGCCCCCATGACCCGGGCGCGCGCCCTGCAGCCGGGAAATATCCCCTCCGCGCTGATGGCGGAGTATTATCGCCAGCGCGCCAGCGCGGGGTTAATCGTCACGGAGGCGACGCAAATCTCTCCTGAGGGACAGGGGTACTCCTGGACGCCCGGCCTGCATTCCGCAGACCAGATTGCCGGCTGGCAGTTGACGACCCGGGCCGTACACCAGGCCGGCGGCGTTATTTTTTCTCAGCTCTGGCACGTGGGACGCATGTCGCACGCCCGTTTTCATGCGGATGGTCAACCCGTGGCCCCCTCGGCGCTGGCGCCGGACGCCCAGGTCTGGGTGGTGGATGAGCAGGGCCGGGGCCAGATGGTGGACTGCCCACCGCCGCGGGCGCTCTCCCGGTCGGATATCCAGCGTATTGTCGCCGATTACCGCCAGGCGGCGCGCAATGCGATCGCGGCGGGGTTTGACGGCGTGGAGGTGCACGGCGGTAATGGCTATCTGATCGACCAGTTCCTGCGGCGTACCGCCAACCAGCGCACCGATGAGTACGGCGGTAGCCTGAACAACCGGATCCGTTTTGCCCAGGAGGTGCTGACCGCCATCAGCGACGCTATCGGCCGCGAGCGGACGGGCATCCGCCTTTCCCCCTTCATTACCCAGCGCGGGATGAATGACCCGCAGGTGATCGACGCCATCCTTGCCCTGGCGGCCTGGTGCGAACAGCAGGGTATCGCCTTTATCCATCTGGCGGAGGCGGACTGGGACGATGCGCCAGCCGTTCCCCGGCACTTCCGCGACACGCTGCGCGCAACCTTCAGCGGCACGCTGATCGTGGCCGGCAATTACGATCAGCAGAAGGCGGAGCGTATTCTTGGCGCCGGTCTCGCCGACCTGGTGGCTTTCGGCCGGCCGTTTATTGCCAATCCCGACCTGCCGCAGCGGCTTCAGCACCGCTGGCCGCTGGCGACCGTCAGCGATCCCGGCACGCTGTTTGGCGGAACGGCGGCGGGCTATACCGACTATCCCTTCTATACGGAGCATAAAGAGTGAAAATGACCCACAACATGTTACCTGCCGGGCGTGGTGTCGCTGTGGTCTGCACGCAGGCCAGACGCGGCATCACGCGCCGTCGCTGCGCCACCGCGCTGCTGCTTGCCGGGATATCCGGCTCCGCGTTTTCAGCCCCGCAGGGTTTGCTGAAGCCAGCCCAGCTCATCGTTGATAGCAGCCTTCCCGCTGCCACACGCGCCGCCAATGAATATGTCGCCAGGCAATACGCCACGTTCTGGAATACCGGCGATGAAGCGCTGGCCCGGGCGGCGCTGGCGGGGAATTTTATCGATAAAACGCCCCCGGAAGGGCGCCGACAGGGGCCGGAAGGAGCGATCCTTGCCTCCAGAGCGTTTCGCCAGGCGGTGCCGGATTTACGCTGTGATGTCGAACAAATGATCGTGGCCGGTGACCGGGTGGTCTCACACTTACATTTTCATGGCCACTTTACCGGGACCTTCGGCACCCGGCAGGGTAAAGGACAAAATATCGATTTTATCGCCACCGATATCTATCAGATCAGCGGCGGTAAAATTGCCGCCAACTGGCATATTGAAGATAACCTGACGCTGATGAAACAGCTGGGTACGCAATAAGCTGCTCCCGGACGGTGCGTCAACGCTCGCCAAAACCACGAGCCGCCCCGGTCTCCGCCAGGGCGGCTCGCCTGGCGACAGACTGTGCTTAGATTTGCGCCATTCCACCGTCGACATAGATCTCTGCGGCGTTAATAAAGCTCGACTCATCCGACGCTAAAAACACCACCGTCCGACCAATCTCCTCCGGCTCGCCCAGCCGTCCGAGCGGTACGCTGGCGGCCAGAGCATCGAACAGGCCCTGACGGTCCGCCTCCGCCACCAGCCCGCCCAGACCCGGGGTACGCACCGGCCCCGGGCTGACGACATTGATGCGGATCCCGCGGTCGTTCACCTCCAGCGCCCAGGAGCGCGCCAGGCTGCGTACCGCAGCTTTACTGGCGCTATAGATGCTGAAGTTCGCCGTCCCTTTGACCGCCGCCGTAGAGCCGGTCAAAATCACCGAGGCGCCGTCGGTGAGCAGCGGCAGCGCTTTCTGCACGGTGAACACCACCCCGCGCACGTTGGTGGCGAAAATCCGCTCGACGTGCGCTTCGGTGATGGCGCTGAGCGGCAGCATATCCCCGCCGCCAGCATTGGCGAACAGCACATCCAGGCGGCCGGACTCGTCGGCAATGGTCGCAAATACCGCGTCAAGGTCGCTTAACACGGCGGCGTCGGCGCGGATCCCGCGGGCGGCGGGCCCGATGAATCTTACCGCCGCATCCAGCTCCTCCTGTCGGCGGCCGGTGATATACACCTTCGCGCCCTGCTCCGCCAGCGCTTTCGCCGACGCCAGGCCAATCCCGGTGCTGCCGCCAGTCACTAACGCCACTTTATCCGCAAGTTTTTTGCTCATGGTGCATTTCCTTGGTTAGAGTATAAACAGGCCAGGCTCGCGAAAGCGCCCCGCCGGGTATGGAAAGCACTGTAATCGCCTCACAGAGGCGGAAAAATGGCCTAATCTGAAAAACACTTTTCCCCTCCGTGGATAATGACGTCCAATAACCAGGATCACGCCCATAATGGACCGGTTTTCAGCCCTCAAAGCCTTCACCCGCGTTGTCGAAGCCGGCAGCTTTACCCGCGCCGCGGACTCGCTGGATATGCCCAACGCCACCCTCAGCAAAACCATCAAGCAACTGGAAGCGCACCTGGGGGTTTCCCTCCTGCAGCGCACCACCCGGCGTATTACCGTAACGCCGGAAGGACGGGAGTACTATGAAAAAGCTCGCTGCCTGCTGGAAGACCTGGAAGAGATCGACGCCTCCTTCAATACCGCCCACAATAAGCCGAAGGGCCATCTGCGGATCGCCATCGGCGGGTCGACCGCGCGCGATGTGCTGATCCCGCTGCTGGCGGACTTTATGACCTCCTGGCCGGATATCCGTATTGATTTGCAGGTGGCCGATAAACCCGCGGACCTCATCAGCGGCAATATTGACTGCGCCATCCGCGGCGGGCCGATGGAAGACTCGACGCTGATCGCCCGTAAAATCGGCGAGGCGACGCTGGTTACCTGCGCCACCCCGGGCTATCTTCAGCGCTGCGGCACGCCCGCCTCGCCGGATGAACTCCATCATGGCCACCAGCTCATCAGCTATCTGTCGCCGGCCAGCGGCAGAGCGTTTCCGTTTCGCTTTACGCGTCACGGCGTCAGTACCGAGCTCAAGACAGAGCCCCATCTCGGCATCAATGAGAGCAATGCGCATATTGCCGCCGTCGAGGCGGGCTTAGGCATTGTGCAGACCTTTACCTATTCGCTAAGACCCGCGCTGGCAAGCGGCAAACTGGTGGAGATCCTCGCCGCCTGGCGCCCGGCCCCCTATCCCTTTCACGTCGTCTATGCCCGGCACCGGCACGTCCCGCCCCGGCTCCGCGTCTTTATTGACTGGCTGGCGGCAGTTTTTCCGGCTGCGGTGCAGGGATAAAGCGCGTTATCTGACGCGGAGCAGGTCGCCGTATCGCGTGGTGTAGCGCGGCGATAGCATCTCTCGCCTCATCTGCCACTGCTGCTGGATCCCCTGGCCGGCAAAATAGAGCGCCCCCCTGCCGTTTTTCGCATTCAGCTGGTCGAGCACCTGCATCAGCCTGGCGCTGTTCTGCCGCGGGGCAAGCTCGTCGAACAGGTTCAGCTGGGCGACGCCCTGGCTGTAGAAATCGCCGAGCATCACCCCGGCCTTCTGATAGCGGTGCCCCGCTTTCCAGATGGCGTCCAGGCAGCTTGTCGCCGCGGCGATAATATCCCGGGAATCCTGCGTCGGCGTCAGCAGCTTCAGCGAGGCGCTGTTGCCGTAATAGGGTTCATTCAGCGCGAAGGGGCTGGTTTTGACAAAGGCGGAGACGAACCGGCAGTACTGATGCTCACCGCGCAGCTTTTCTGCTGCCCGCGCGGCATAGCTGCAGATCGCCTGGCGCATATCCTCATAGGCCGTAATGCGATCCCCGAACGAGCGGCTGCAGATAATTTCCTGCTTCGCGGGGGCAAACTCCTCCAGCGCCAGGCAAGGCTCGCCGCGCAGCTCCCGTACCGTTCGCTCGAGCACCACCGTGAAGTGCTTGCGGATAAAGCGGATATCGCTCTCCGCCAGCTGGAGTACCGTGCCGATCCCCATCGCCTCGAGCTTTTTGCCGATCCGCCGCCCGATGCCCCAGACCTCACTCACCGGCAGCAGCGCCATCAGCTTTCGCTGCCGCTGCGGGCAAGATAAATCCACTACCCCGCCCGTCTGCCGCTGCCACTGTTTCGCCGCGTGGTTGGCCAGCTTCGCCAGGGTTTTGGTCGGGGCGATCCCGACGCCCAGCGTCAGATGGGTGCGCTGCTGCACCGTGGCGCGGATTTCCCGGCCAAAGTCAGTCAGATCTCTGCAGTGGCGCACGCCGCTGACATCGCAAAAGGCTTCATCGATACTGTAAATTTCGCAGCGCGGGGCGAGCTCTTCCAGGGTGGACATCACCCGGCTGGACATGTCGGCGTACAGCTCATAGTTGCTGCTGAACGCCACGACGCCGTGGCGAAGAAACGCCGCCTTCTGCTTAAAGTAGGGTTCGCCCATTTTCACAAACGGCTTCGCCTCCGCCGAGCGGGCGATCACGCAGCCATCGTTGTTCGACAGCACCACCACCGGCCGCCCCTTCAGGTCTGGCCGGAAGGCGGTCTGGCAGCTCGCATAGAAGGCGTTCACATCACAGTGCGCGAACATGATCAGCCCGCCGCCTTGATGATGTAGGTCACCACGCCGAAAATATCGAGCGTCTCCTCGCGGCCGACCACGATGGGCGAATAGGCCGGGTTCATCGGGTTAAGCTGCACCCGCGGCAAAAGCTGCAGCTTTTTTACGGTAAACTCGCCGCCGACGGCGGCAATCACGATATCGCCATGCTCCGCTTTGCGCGCGCTGTCCACCACCAGCAGATCCCCTTCGTCAATGCCGGCGTCGATCATGCTGTCGCCAGCGGCTTTGACAAAATAGGTCGCGCTGGGATGCTGCACCAGCAGCTCGTTGAGGTCGATTCGCTTCTCGACATAGTCCTGAGCCGGGCTGGGAAAGCCGCACTGCACCAGGTCGGCAAAAAAGGGAAAGGAGACAATCTGACGTAGCTCAACCGGCGTGTAAAAGTTCATTTTTCAACCCACCATATAATACTGAATATATATACAGTAGTTTTGCCGGTTTTGCCGGTCAATATCGGCTCCAGCTATCAATCGCCAGCACTGAAATAACTCCTTGATGTCACTAAAGGTCACCGTCGTCGGTGGCGAACCGTTTGCTGCTTTTGCGCGCAGCCCGCCCGCCGCGCGAGATGGCGGATGCGCAGCGCCGCGGCAATCGCTTGACACTGTACATTAATACAGTAAAACTATCGCCCGCGATCAGCATACAGAGGACAGAAGATGTTTGTGGAACTGATTTATGACAAGCGCAATTTTGCCGGGCTGCCGGGCGCCAGAGAGACCATTCTTAACGAGCTGACCAAACGCATGCAGCGCATTTTTCCGCAGGCGGAAGTGCGGGTGAAGCCGATGATGACGCTCCCGGCGATCAACACCGACGCCAGCAAGCATGAAAAAGAGCTGATCAGCCGCACGGTGCAGGAGATGTTTGAAGAGGCGGACATGTGGCTCACTGAAGAGTAATCCCGCCCGTCCCTCGCGGCCCCCCCTCTTTAAGAGCTTTCCCGGATGTGGCAGAGCCACGGGCAACAGTACAATAGCGGCGGTTGCAGACTGGCAATGCAACCTTCGCTCACCTGCTGGCTCTTGCATACGGCCAGCAGGTGAGCCTCCCCTCATCGCCTCACAGCGTCTCCGGCAGAGCCGCCATTATCCGATCCACCAGCTCGCGATGCTGATGCACCTTCCCGCATTTAACGATAACCTGCCTGGCGTTGTCATAGCCCGGCGCCCACAGACGGTTGTTGAGCAGAACGTCCTTGTAGACCGCGATCAGCGGTTTGTTCCACGCCGCCGCCATGTGCACCACCGAGGTGTCCGGGGAGATAATCAGCTCCGCCTGGGCAATCAGCGCCATCGCATGGTGCAACGTGTTAAATGGATTAACCACCACCTCCGGCGGCAGCGGGATGCGGATCTCGCGCCGGTGATCGAGCAGAATCACCGCGATCCCCGGATGGCGAGCCAGCAGTTTGTCGAGGAGTTCGGCCAGCTGCGTCTGGGAGAGACTCCGGTCGGCATGGCCGGCAAAAATATTAATCACTACCGCTTTTCCGCTCAGCGACGCCAGATACTGCGCCACCTCCTGCATAATCGGCCCGGGGATCGCCAGGTCGTAAGCATCCAGCCCGCAGGTGTCCAGTTTGAGATAGTCGGCGATCAACTCGAACGTTTTCGTCACGTGCCAGCGCTGGCAGTCAAAATCAAATGAGTGGGAGTAGTGCTTAATCGACGGCCATTTATTAAACCCGAGCACCGATTTCGCTTTTATTTGTCGGAAAAGCCGTAGACGATGCACGGGAATATCGAACAGCGAAGGGTCAATAATAATATCGTACTTATTATTAGCCAGTTCATTAATAACGTCGCGGGGAACGTTATGATTAAATTTTCGCAAAAAATCGGCGGACGTGACCGGGTCAGCTTCATAAATATGGCGGATCCGCGGGTTATAACGCATCACCTGGCTATTAGAGGTCGTCAGCAGGAAATCAACGATATAGCCTGACTGATGCAGGCATTTCACCAGCGCGGAATCCACTACCACATCGCCGACCGCCCCCTCATTGCGCATCAGTAAGACGGTTTTCGCGGACGACAAATCCACCGGCTGACGGCGTCGGCGGTCCCAGAGCGCTTTCGCCACTCCCACCCGCAGGGCATTACGTACTTTCTTAGTGAAGTAATTTCGCCGTCTGTTGAGTTCCCTTATTTTATTAAACTTCTTGCGTGGGGAACCCTGCATGGTTGCATCGTGCATCATCCTAACCTCATTACGGCAATCATTAATATTCTGTGTCGTCCGATAAAGACTGAGCGAAATAAAAAAAGTTCGATTGAAAATGAAAATCATTCTTTTTTTTATTTACAAAACTCATCCAGCCCTGCGGGATTGCAACACAGCACTGTGAAGCAATAATGAGCGAATGGTGAATTTCCCGGCCCACCGTTGGCAGGCCGGCGCAACAGCGCTAAGCTGGCTGCTTTATGCTGTCAGGAGGACGCTATGCTTGAAGCAGTAGAAGGTAATATCCACCAGCGGCTGTGCGCGCTGCTCGACGAACACCAGGCGCGCTACCGGGTGATGGCGCACGACGCGGTCGGCCAGTGCGAAGCCGTCTCGGCGATCCGCGGCACCGCGCTTGGCCAGGGCGCGAAAGCGTTAGTCTGTAAAGTAAAAGGAAACGGCGTCAACCAGCATGTGCTGGCGATCCTCGCCGCCGATCAGCAGGCCGATCTGGCCAGCCTGGCCCGGCATATCGGCGGCAGCAAAGCCTCGCTGGCCAGCCCGGCGGAAGTGGAGGCGCTCACCGCCTGCGTGTTCGGCGCCATTCCCCCCTTCAGCTTCCATCCGGCGCTGCGCCTGGTGGCCGACCCGCTGCTGTTTGAGCGCTTTCCACAAATCGCCTTTAACGCCGGGCGCCTGGACCGGTCGATCATTCTCGATACCGAAGACTATTTACATATCGCCCGACCGGAGATCGCGACCTTTCGCCGTCTTAGCTAACCGGGCATCGGCCCTGATTTCCGCCGCATGGCGCAAAAATCCTGTTTATTCACGCCATGATGCGTAGAGTAAGCGGGATATTTTTTGGCATTCTTTTTTTGGCAAGGACCTCTGTACATGTTTGATACCACCCTGTTGATCCTGCTGGGTCTGGCGGCGCTCGGCTTTATCAGCCATAACACCACCGTAGCGATCTCCATCCTCGTGCTGATTATCGTGCGCGTCACGCCGCTGAACGCCTTCTTTCCCTGGATTGAGAAACAGGGACTGACCGTCGGGATCATCATTCTGACTATCGGCGTGATGGCGCCCATCGCCAGCGGCACGCTGCCGCCGTCGACCCTGATCCACTCCTTTATGAACTGGAAATCGCTGCTGGCGATTGCGGTCGGGGTGTTTGTCTCGTGGCTTGGCGGGCGCGGCGTCTCGCTGATGGGCTCCCAGCCGCAGCTGGTGGCCGGACTGCTGGTCGGTACGGTGCTCGGCGTCGCCCTGTTTCGCGGCGTCCCGGTCGGGCCGCTGATTGCCGCCGGGATCATCTCGTTGTTTATTGGGAAGTCGTAGCCAGGCTGCCGTGATAGCGGCCCGGCGTCTGTCCGAGCCCTTTCTTAAACATGGTGATGAAGGCGGTGGTGGAATCGTAGCCCAGCGCCTGGGCCGTCTGCTGCACCGTCTGCCCGCGGATCAGCTGCTGCAGCGCAAGGATCAGCTGCAGCTGATGGCGCCAGCGGCGAAAGCTCAGCCCCGTTTCACGCACCACCAGCCGCGCCAGATTGCGCTCGCTCATCGCGAACTCCGCCGCCCACTGGCTCAGGGTCTGCCAGCGCGCCGGATCCTCGGCCATCATCGTCACCATCTGGCGAATTTTCGGGTGGTTCGATACCGGCAGCTGCAGGTGCTCCTGCGGCTGCCGGGGCAGCTCATCAAACAGCACCTGCACCAGCCGGGCCGTGGCGGGGGCGGCCAGCGACTCGCCGCCGCGTTCCGCCAGGGTGAGGATCAGCTCACGCACCAGCGGGGAAATCTTTAACGTACAGCAGCGGTCCGGCATCGGCGCGGCGCCCGGCTCGATGAACAGGAAGCACACCTGGGCGCCGGGGGTGGCGCGGTTACTGTGGGAAAGCTGCCCCGGGACCCACACCGCATACTGCGGCGGCACCATCCACATCGCGTTCTCCACCTCGCAGGTCAAGGCGCCGTGCAGGGCGAGGATCAGCTGCCCCTTACGGTGGGAATGCGCCGGAATATACTGCTCCGCCTCCACCACCCGAATACGAAAGGCAATGGCCGATTCGTGGCCATTGTCCGGTTCATAACCATCCAGACCCAGTCCGATCATCATGTTGTCCGATATTAGCGATAATCTGTCATTTTAGCTTGATTTAAACAGGGGGCAAAGTCGCTATCGTAACCCCCCTCGTTAGTTACCTTGAGAATGATATGTCTTCTGTGATCTCCTCCACCGGCCGCCGCCCCGCGCTGCTGATTACCGGTATCCTGCTCATCGCCACCACCCTGCGCGTGGTCTTTACCGGCGCGGCGCCGCTGCTGGACGCGATTCGTAGCGACTATGGCCTGACCACCGCGCAGACCGGGCTGCTCACCACCCTGCCGCTGCTGGCCTTTGGCCTTGTCTCGCCGCTGGCGGCTGGGGTTGCCCGCCGGTTCGGCATGGAGCGCAGCCTGCTGCTGGCGATGCTGCTGATCTGCGCCGGCATTGCCCTGCGCTCCCTGCCCTCCGCTGCATGGCTGTTTATCGGCACGGCGGTGATCGGCTGCGGCATTGCGCTGGGTAACGTGCTGCTGCCCGGGCTGATTAAACGGGATTTCTCGCAGCATGTCGCCCGGATGACCGGCGCCTATTCCCTGACGATGGGCGGCGCGGCGGCGCTTGGCTCGGCGCTGGTGGTCCCCGTGGCGATGGCCGGATTCGGCTGGCGCGGGGCGCTGCTGCTGCTGATGATCTTCCCGCTGCTGGCGCTCGTCAGCTGGCTGCCGCAGTCCCGGCGTCAAGCGGAGGCGCCGCTGACCGGCTCAGGCGCCATGCATAACCGGGGGATCTGGCGGTCGGCGCTGGCCTGGCAGGTGACGCTGTTCCTCGGCATCAACTCGCTGGTCTATTACGTGATTATCGGCTGGCTGCCGTCGATTCTGCAGAGTATGGGCTATAGCGAAGCGCAGGCCGGCTCGCTGCATGGCCTGCTGCAGCTGGCGACCGCCGCGCCCGGCCTGGCGATACCGCTGATCCTGCATCGGCTGCGCGACCAGCGCGGGATCGCGGTGCTGGTCGCCCTGATGTGCGCCATCAGCGCCGCCGGGCTGTGGCTGCTGCCAGGGCTGGCCATCGGCTGGACGCTGCTGTTCGGCTTTGGCTCCGGGGCCACGATGATCCTCGGCCTGACGTTTATCGGCCTGCGCGCCAGCTCGGCGCACCAGGCCGCGGCGCTGTCGGGGATGGCGCAGAGCGTCGGCTATCTGCTGGCCGCCTGCGGACCGCCGCTGATGGGCAGGATCCACGATGCCAATGGCGACTGGCATATTCCGCTGCTGGCGGTGGCGCTGATTTCGCTGGTGATGGCGGTCTGCGGCGCCCTCGCCGGGCGCGACCGGGAGATTCATCCCTGAAGATGACCGGCAGCGCCCGCTGCCGGTAGGGTTATTGTGCCGCGGCGCGCAGCAACGCCTGCACCAGCGGCGCAGGACGCCCCTCCAGCGCGTGGCGTTCATGTTGAAACAAGGTGGCGACAAAAAACGGGTGCGTCACCAGCTCGACGGCGCGGATCTCGCCCTCTTCATCCCAGCCGGTGACGCGCAGATCGCCCTGCTCCAGCTCCGCGGCAAACGCGCTATCCACCCCGTAGCGGCAGTGGTATCCCTCTTCAATGCTCTCCCGACCATAGGCGCGGGCAATCAGCGTATTCGCCCGCAGCTCGACGACGGCAGAAGTCTCCACCAGCGAGCAGCTGAGGGGAGCGATCACCATCCGCCCTTCGCTGTCGGTTTCCGCATGGCCCGCGTCCTGCCAGCCGAGCACGTTACGGGCGTATTCAATCACCGCATGCTGAAAGCCGCCGCAGGTGCCGAGGAAAGGAATGCTGTTTTCACGGGCATAGCTGATAGCGGCAAACGCGCCTTCCGGGTGACGATACGGGCTGCCGGGAACGACCCAGACGGCATCGTACTCCGCCAGCGCGTCGCCGGAGGCGATCGACGGGGTGGCGAGCCAGTCATATTTCACCGGCTGCTCCAGCACGGCGGCAGCATCGTCTATCGCCAGGGGAATGGCCTGATGGGCAACAATATCGGGGTGATAATCGCCGACGAGGGCGAGGCGTAAAGGGGTTTTCATAGCAGGTTCCTTATGTCTGGACGAGACGAGCAGCACAAGGCACGTCAGGATAGCGATCCCCTCCGCGGAACACAATCCTTATTTTCACCCCACCGCCGTGGCCGGTGGGTGAGGTATACTGGAGCAAGCGCAAAAGGGAGAGAGGATGAAAAGTAAGCTTTTGGTCAGCGCCTGCCTGATGGGATTCCAGGTGCGATATAACGGTAGCGAGAAAGCGCAGCTGGCGGCGACCCTGTCCCGCTGGCAGCAGGCGGATCGTCTGGTGATCCACTGCCCGGAGCTGGCGGCCGGTCTGCCGACGCCCCGCCTGCCGGCGGAGATCCTCGGCGGCGCCGGCGGCGATGTGCTTGCCGGACGGGCGCGGATCGTGGAAAGCGACGGCCGCGACGTCACGGGACATTATCAGCTGGCCGCCTGGCTGGCGCTCAGCGCCGCCCGGGAAGCGGGATGTCAGGCGGCATTACTCACCGACGGCAGCCCCACCTGCGGCAGTCAGTTTATCTATGACGGTTCCTTTCGCGGGCGGCGCAAAGCGGGCGCCGGCGTGGCCGCCGACCTGCTGCGCGCTCACGGCATCACGGTATTTTCCGACGGGCAGATCCCGCAGTTGCTCGCCTGGATGGCACAGAGGGAGCAGGATGATGATTCAATGTAAACGGGTGTACGATCCACAGGAAAGCAGCGACGGCTATCGGGTGCTGGTCGACCGTCTCTGGCCGCGGGGTATTAAAAAAGAGGCGCTGGCCTGCGATGAGTGGTGTAAAGAGTTAACGCCGTCCGCTGAGCTGCGGAAAGCCTTTCACGGCGAGGCGATCGATTTCGACCACTTCAGCCAGCGCTATCGTCAGGAGCTCGACGCCCATCGCGAAACGGGCCTGCGGCTGGCGGCGCTGGCGCAGCGCCAGCCGCTGACGCTGCTGTACGCCGCGAAGAACACCGAGCAGAATCATGCCCGGGTGCTGGCCGCCTGGCTGGCGGCCCTGCCGGTTACGATTTAGCCGGATGGTCCCGGCGCCATAGCGCCCACTCATCGAGGGTTTCGCCGCTGGGCAGCTTGCACTGGGTGCTGACGCCCTGCGGCGTTTGCACCGGCACCCGGGTGCCGCCGGATTGCTGGCAGTAGACCGACGCGGGATTGGCCATGCCGATGGTTTTCGTCGGCGCGGTGGGCTGCGGCTGGGCGCAGCCGGCCAGCGCCAGGGGCAAAATAGCCAGTAACTTTTTCATCTTTTCTCCCTTTCTTCAATTCCCGGGGATTTTAGCCTGAATCTCCACGTTTTCTCCATCTTGCCTGCACTTTTCCCCCGTAGATTAACCCTTGTTCTCGAACTGACCAGAGAACAGATCATTCCATAATCAATGAGTTTTTCCCCGTCGCCCCCGACGGGGCTTTTTTTCCCGCCGTGTCGACAAGTATTCCCCAGACAGATGTGATAAATTTAAAAATATCACTGTTTACTCGACGCTGATGTCCGTTTGCAGCCCAATATGCTGGGGTGACGTTTGGCGTGCTGGAGCTGTATTATTCATGTCAGATTTTATTCTTGCCCGGGTGTCGCAAACCCTCGCTACGGAACAGTCCCTGGAAACCCTGGTGCGCCAGCTGCTGGAGATGCTGGAGGCGGTGACGCGAATGGAGTCCACCTACCTTACCCGCATCGATATTAACGCCCAGCGGCAGCAGATCATGTTCGCCCACAACAGCAGCGAAATGCAGATCCCGGAAGGATTTTCCGTCCCCTGGGATGAATCTCTGTGCAAACGCGCCCTTGAGGATCAGTGTACGTTTAGCAATGACGTCGCCCGTCGCTGGCACTCCTGCATCGCCGCCCAGGAGCTGGGGATCGCCACCTTTTTAAGCATTCCTGTGCGCCTGGCCGACGGCTCTCTGTTCGGCACCCTCTGCGCCACCAGCCGGCAACAACAGCCTTATAACCTTGAAGGTGAACAGGTCATGGGCCTGTTCGCGAAGCTCATTTCCCACTACGTGGAAAAAGACACCCTGGTGCAACAGCTGCAGGCGGCAAACGTCGCGCTGGAGCTGCATTCGTCGACCGATGAGCTCACCCAGCTCCCTAATCGCCGCGCGCTGTTTAAGCAGCTGGCGCTACGCTTTGCCTCCGCCCGCGCTCAGCAGCAACAGGTCGCGCTCATTTTTATCGATCTCGACGGTTTCAAAGCCATTAACGATCGGTTCGGCCATCCGTGCGGCGACAGCTTTCTGGTGCAGGTCGGCGAACGACTCACCGCCGTCGCGCGCCGTGAAGATATCGTTGGCCGCCTTGGCGGCGATGAGTTTTTGATCGTCGGTAGCGCCCAGCCGCCCGCGGCGCAGCAGGCGTATGTCACCACCCTGCGCCAGGCCCTGTGCGGCGTCTACTTCCTCGGCGAACAGCGTATCAACTATGAGGGCGCCAGCTTCGGGGTGGTCATCTGCGATCCGCAGAGTATCGATGTTGAAGCGGCCTTACGCGCTGCCGATGAGGCGATGTATCAGGATAAGAAGTCTCGCCGGCAGGAGAATTTTATTCATATTGACTAAAGTCACGCGATATCCAGTATCATGCTGGGCATCATTCGTGGGTACAGGGACACTATCATGAAATTGGGTATTCTTTTCCCGGTGGCGATCTTTATCATCGCCGTCGTCTTTCTCGGCTGGTTTTTTGTCGGCGGCTATGCGGCGCCGGGCGGGGCATAATGAAAAAAAGCACCATTATTATGCTGGTTGTCGCCATCGTGGCGGTGGCCGGCGCCCAGTTCGGCTGGTGGTGATCGCCGCGGCGATAATGCGGAGTTGTCCTATCCCATCAATAAGTTAACGCTTTACACTCACGTTATCCGCCGCGGCATTCTCGGCCCCGGGGAAAGAAAAATAGCGGGAGAAGTAAGGATGAAAAAACCGATCGTGTTACCGTTGATTATTGCGCTGTGCACGCTGTTATCGGGATGCATTGTTGACGATGGCTATCACCACCATCGCCATCACCACCATCATCACTATCATGACGATGATTAATGCTTCACGCTGTTGATGAGCCGATAAAACAGGGCGAACTTTGGTTCGCCCGTTGACGCTTAATCCTGACGCTCATCGCCTAGGAAAATAAAGCCGAGCGGAATAGCGAAGAGCGCGGTAAAGACGATGCTGTAAACCGTCACCATCGCCCCCTGCAGGAAGAACATGGACGTCGTCCACTCCGAGTACGGCATATTGTACTCGCTCACCACGCCGCCAAAGGTCGCCCGTCCCACCACCGCCAGCGCGATAGCAAACACCGCCGCGAGCGACAGACAGTATTTTTTGCAGTTTTTATTGCTGAGGAGTTTTTGCAGAATCATCCGGGCTTCCTTTTTGCTGAGCGATAAACGGCTGTATATGTAACACCAATGCAATAAAAAATGAAGGGTTTTTGTTACAGGGCAGAATAAGAGGCGGCGGGCCGGTCTGTGGGTAACCGGCCCGTGGGGATCAGGACTGCAGGGTAGCCAGGCGCGCGGCGAACCCAACGAAAACCAGGCCAATCAGGCTGTTGCCAAGTTTGGCCAGCTTCTTGCGGGTTTTGACGTAGCGGGTGACAAACGAGCCGGAGAGGATCAAAAAGCTCATATAGCAGAAGCTTATCACCTCGAGGGTCAGCGCCAGAATAAAGAACGCCACCCCGGGTGCTTTGGCGTTGACGTCGATAAACTGCACGAAAAACGACACATAAAACAGAATCGCTTTCGGGTTGGTCAGACTCAGGGTCAGGGAGCGCTTAAGGATTGCGCTCGCCGGCTCTGCGCTGGCGTCGGCCTGGCCGTCACGCTGGGTCAGCACCGCATAGAGCATTTTGCCCCCCAGCCACAGCAGGTAAATCGCCCCGAGGTAACGGACGACGTTAAACAGCACCGGCGTGGTCTTAATCAGCGTCGCCACGCCGGCAAAGGCCAGAAACATCAGCACCGCGTCGCCAATAAAGACGCCCGCCGCCGCCAGATAGCCTTTCTTTACGCCGTGGGCAATGCCCGTCTTCAGCACAAAAAACGTATTAGGGCCAGGGACGAGGATGATAAACACCGCCCCGACCAGGTAGGTCAAATAATTCAGAACACCAAACTCAGCGAACACTCTGCACTCCTTCGCGCACGACTAAAACATGATCCGGCTCACGTTACCCCAACTGTCGGGATTTTGAAAGCGCAGCCTGTGCGGGAAGGTTAATAGACGGAGGGTTCACCCAGCGGGCGGGTTTTAAAACGGCGATGCACCCACAGATACTGCTCGGGGGCGCGCAGGATCTCGCGCTCAATCACCTTGTTGATATAGCCGGCGGCGATCTGCTTATCCTCACCCGGATAGTCATTCATCACTTCGCTAATGTGCAGACTGTAGCCCTGGCGATCCAGCTTGCGCACCATGCTGATGCTCAGCATTTTCGCCCCCGATAAACGGGAAAGCACATAGGTGCCGTTGGTGGTAGCCGCCTGCGGGACGGAGAAAAACGGCGCAAACACGCTGCCCTTGGGGCCGTAATCCTGGTCCGGAGCAAACCATACCGCTTCGCCTGATTTTAAGGCATGTACCAGGCCGGTCAGGTTGTTGCGATCGATCATCGCTTTGTTCGAGCGCAGGCGACCGCGGGTTTGCACCCACTCCATCAGCGGACTGTTGTGCGGACGATAGGTGGCCATCATTGGACGACACAGCCCCATGGCGCGCCCGCCCAGCTCCAGCGACATAAAGTGTACGCCGACGACCATCACCCCTTTCCCGCCGCTAAGCGCATGATTAAGGTTGGCAAAGCCCTCGACATCAAACCATTTTTTAACCCGCTCATCGCTCCAGAACCAGGCCATGCCGGTTTCGATCAGTCCCATTCCCAGCGACATAAAGTTTTGATCGATGAGGGTCTCGCGCGCCGCCGGCGACATCTCCGGGAAGCAGAGTTCAATATTGCGCCGGGCGATATGTTCGCGGCGTTTGAGAAAGCGTCTGGAAAGACGACCCGCGCTGGTGCCGATAAAATGCAGCAGCGGATAAGGCAGTTGCACGATCAACCAGAGAATGCCGAGCCCGAACCAGGTCAGCCAGTTGCGCGGGTGTAAAAGTTGTTTATGAAATACGCAGGCCATGATTTTTCCTGTAAACATTAATTTTGTGGTAACGCTTAAGGAAAACAGAGTCCATTTATCATCATTAGGCGGTACGTACAGCAAGTTCGACAATACTAATCCGGCGAAATTCCTTCCGGCAAGTAAAAAACTGCGTGCTGACAAAAAAACATAATTGCGGCACAAATGTTACTAAATGTAAACTTAAATCTTGCGGCCCTTTTAATATATTCATCATGTATATCATTTTCACGCTAATCATCCGCGTTACTAGCAGAAAAAACCGAATTCTTCATCGGGAGCGCCGTGCCTGCGGGGAGATGTCGTCCGCTAAGCCGCGCGGCCAGCGGCGTGGCGCATCGCGTCGCATCGTCATTTGTGGGCGTGATAATTAAAGCGCGCGCGCCGTGGAATGCATCATGTTTAATCTATCAGCATAAGGAAGATTAAATTCGCCTTAAGACAATAATTAAGAATAGGCTTATTTAAGCCTGCTTTAAAAATACTCGTCTTTTCCTGCGGAGGCATTTTAATGGCGCCCTCGCCGGCTGCTAAAAAAATATTTCTTTACGCCTCGCGCATAAAAACAGGCGGGGGTGAATGACGGACAATGATCCGCCGCCGGTTTGCACTCGCGTCGGGTGATTGAGAGAACAACGCGGCCAGGGCGCGAACCACGACCCGGCCGTAGAGGATCAATAGGTGTGGAAGTATTGCTGGATCAGCTGCGGATTTTTCGTCTGCGTCAGCGCCGTCATCAGCAGAATACGCGCTTTCGCCGGGTTGAGGGAATCGGCCACCAGCCCTGGCTGGCTGTCGTCCGGGGGCACCACGCCGCTGCCGGTGCGGGAGGCGCGCACCACCACGATACCCGCCTGCTGCGCTTTTTTTATACCAGCGGCGCTACGTACCGATACAGAACCCGCCCCCGTGCCGGCGTAAATAATACCGTCGGCATGATGGGCGATCGCCGCATCGTACATATACTCCGGGTCGTCCTGGTAACCATAGATGATCACCACTTTCGGCAGGGCCTTCAGCTGACGCACATCGAAGACCGAGCGCAGGGTATGAATTTTATCCACCCGCGTTTCAAACTGGGGTTTTCCCCCCACCACGACGCCAAGATAACCCTCCTCCGGCGCCCGGAAAGTATCCAGCGAGGTGGCATTGGTTTTGGTGACGAAGCGCGCCGCGCCGATGCGGTCGTTAAGCACCACCATGACCCCGCGCCCGCGGGCATCCGGGTCGGCGGCGACGGTGACGGCTTCCAGCAGGTTCATCGGCCCGTCGGCGCTGATCGCCGTCGCCGGACGCATCGCGGCGGTAAAGACCACCGGTTTATTGCTTTTCACCGTCAGATTGAGGAAATAAGGGGTTTCATCGAGGGTGTCGGTGCCATGAGTGATCACCACGCCATCGACATCATCCCGGGCTAATAACGCATTCACCCGCTTCGAGAGCTGCAGAATAATATCGCTGGTCATATTCTCACTGCCGATATTCGCCACCTGCTCACCTTCGACGTGGGCGATTTTACTTATTTCCGGCACGGCGTTAATCAGCGTCTGCACGCCAATTGCCCCGGCCTTATAGCCCGTCGTCTGGGTATTGCTGGCCGCCGAGCCGGCAATCGTCCCGCCGGTGGCTAAAATGACAATATGCGGTAAGCGCGTCTCGCTAAACGCCAGGCTGCTCATCGTCAGTAACGCAATGGCAAGTAATGCTCTAAAATTCATACAAGTCACTCCCTTCATAGACATTAATCAAACTTACGCTTGCTTAATGCAAAGGGCTTGCCAGAATTGATATCTTTTACGGGGGGTAAATGGTTAACTATCAGACAATATTAAGGTTCTCGCATCAACATCGCCCAAATCTGGTGCATGACTGGATCTGAACCGGGCAAGCGCCATGAACCCATACATTATGAGTTTTTACCCTTTCAGCAACACACAACACGCATTGGGATCAGATTATCGACACTTCCGTCACCCCCGAGGTCATTTATGCCCGCCGGGTGACGCGAACGGAGAACAGAAATGCGTATTGCCCTGAAGTCGGCCCTGATGCTGACCACTAACGTCATTCAGATCATTAACCCTGATCTGCACCGGCATATGCAACGAACGGCCTTAATCGCCCTGACGCTGGCGCAAAGGCTGGGCTTGCCTGCCGAGCGGCAGCAGACCATCTTTTGCGCCGCGCTGCTGCACGATATCGGCGTACTGGGTGATAGACGCACCATTCATTCGCTGGATGCCATCGATAATGTCCACGATCCGCATCAGCGCCAGGGGGCGGCGATGCTCGAGGGGTTAGCAACCTTCCGGCCCATCGTCCCCTTTATTCGCGACCACCACTTCAGCCCGGAGCACCGCGGCAGCCGCGAACAGCATATTGTCTATTTCGCCGATGCCTTTGAACGGCTGCTGCCGGCGGATAGCCGCGTGACCGCCTGGCCCACGCGGGCAGTGGTGGAGCAGTTCGTCACCCTGCACCGGGAGATCGATCCGTTACTCTGCGATACCCTGTGCGAGGTCGCTGAAAATGCGAACTTCTGGCAGCACCTGCATCCCGGGCATATTCAACGGCTGCTGGAAATTATTGCCCCCATCAACACGCTGTATCTGGATATTGACGGTCTGAAAGATGTCTGCCTGCTGATTGCCAAAATTGTCGACACCTACAGCAGCTTTACCGCCAGCCACAGTATTATGGTGGGGGAAATCGCCCGCCAGCTTGCCCACTGGATGCAGCTGCCGGAGCCCATCTGCCAGCAAATACAGGTTGCCGGCTATCTGCACGACATTGGTAAGGTTTATATCCCTCTTTCTATTCTGGAAAAAGAGGGGGAGCTGGATGACGACGAGCTGAGCCAGGTACGCGAGCACAGCTACATGACCGGGGATCTCCTTAGCGACTACAGCGAGCTTGGCGACATTATCAACTGGGCCTCGAATCATCATGAAAAACTGGACGGCAGCGGCTACCCTCTGCATCTCGAAAAGGATCACCTGACCCTCGCCGACCGCATTATCTCCATCGCCGATATTTTCACCGCCCTGACCGAAGATCGCCCTTATCGTAAAGGGATGGCCTGGCAGGAGGCCTTACAGATTATGGAAACGGATGTTATAAATGGCGCTCTGGATCGCGATGTCTTTCTCGTTTTGCGCCACCATGCGGAAACGCTACACGCCATCATTCTTCAGACCCTCGAACACCCCCGCAGCGAGCACCGTCCCTGAAGCGGACCGCCGTCGTGACGGGGACGGGTTCTATAATTAAAACAGCTTCATCTGCATGCAAGGAAACACAGGGTGAGAATCGCCACCATCACCAACTGGGCCTACGGGATCACCGTCGGCCTGACGCTGGCCTCCGGGAGCGCCATGCTCATGGCCTCCAGCGCAGACCGCGTCGAACGCCAGGCGGTACAGCAGCGCCAGGTCTTTGATACCCTCTCCGACGAGGTGGAAAACGACGCCTGGGCGCTGTCTGACCTCGCCCGGCTATACGTGGTTAAGCCCTCTCCGGAGACGCTGGAGCAGTACCAGCAGCTGCAGCGGACCGACAAAAGCATTGAGCTGCGGCTGGCCAGATTGAAAGATAACGGCGCCAGCCGCGAGGAGCTGGCGCTGCTGCACGATGGCCTGCAGATTGCCGCTGAACTGCAGGATGAACAACAGGCCGCCCTGGCGCATGTCGCCCACGGCGATGCGCCAGCGGCAATCGCCGTGCTGTACGGCAATGCATACGAGACCGAGCTGGAACGCCTGCAGACGCAGATCGATCGCTTCCGCCAGATGCTCGAAAATCGCGCCGCCGTCGCCATTGACCAGGCCACCGAACGCTCGCGGATCTGGCGCACCCTGTCGGAAATCATGGTCGGCCTGACCGCGCTGATGTTTTTGTTCGTCCTCGGCTTTATTCTCAAGCGGCGGGTGCTCTACCCGGTGGTTCGCCTGAGCGACGTGGTGCAGCGTCTCGCCTCCCAGGACTATGCGGTGGAGACGCCGCAGTTCACTCAGGTGGATGAGATTGGCGATATGGCCCAGGCCATCCGCATTTTTCGCGAGAACGGCCTGGCCCGCCAGCAGCTGGAGCAGCAGCGCGACGCTGACTGGGCGATCCGCGAACTGCTGGCGCGCATGACCCAGCGTCTGCAGGGCTGTGAAACCATTGAGGATGTGATTAAGGTGGCGGAACTGTTTGCGCCGAATATCGCCCCGACGATCCCCGGGAAACTGTATATTCTCGATACCGATCCCTGGCAGATGCGCTGCGTGGCGCAGTGGCTGGCGCCCGCCGGGGAGACGACGCCCTTTTCACCCGACGACTGTTGGGCGATACGTCGGGGACTCAGCCATCCGCCGGTGCAGGGCGAACCCGATATCACCTGCTATCATCTGCCGGAGGCGTACGCCGGCCAGTCGCTCTGCGTACCGCTCATCGCCCAGGGCGAAGCCATCGGGCTGCTGACCTTTCAGAACGTTACCGCCAGTGACGCTCCTTCCCGGGCCTACCTTGAGCTGATGGCGGAAGCGCTGGGCCTGGCGCTGGCCAATCAGCGCTTACGCAGCGCCCTGCTGGAAAAAGCGCTGTTCGATTCCCTGACCGGCCTGCGTAATCGGCATCATCTGGACGAAGCGCTGCATTCACAGATGGCGCTGGCGGTCCATACCCACACCCCGCTGAGCTGTCTGATGATCGACATCGATCATTTTAAAGCCATCAATGACCGCTACGGCCACGAGGCCGGGGATCTGGTGATTAAGAGCGTCGCCACCATCGTGCAGCGCGCGGTGCGCGATATCGGCACGGCTTTCCGCTACGGCGGCGAAGAGTTTCTGGTACTGCTCCCCGGCCTTGACGAAGCCGAGGCGCACCAGTGCGCCAGCGAGATCTATACCCAGGTGCACGCGATGACGCTGCGCGATGGTCTGACCGAGATAGGACAGGTGGATGTGTCGATTGGCATCGCCAGCTACCCGCAGCACACCCAAAGCGACAGCCTGCTACGCGCGGCGGACGCCGCGCTGTACCGGGCGAAAGAGCTGGGCCGCTCAAGGATTGTCAGCTTTGGCCGCCTGAAGACCAGCTAACCGGGTGATTGCTCGGTCGCATTGAGCAACGAGATAACTTTCCGCACCACCGCCGAACGGATATGGCGGTGGTAAACCATGCTCAGCTCACTCTCCGCCAGCCGGTCCTGAAGATCGATATACACCACGTTATCGAGGCGTAAGGCCCGCGCCGAGACCGGAACCAGGGCCACCCCGACCCCGGCGGAGACCAGGCTAATCATCGAGGTGACGTCGTTAATCCGCTGCGCCACCTGCGGCGTAAAGCCCGCGACGCGGCAGGCGTCAATAAACACCTGCTCCAGCCCGGTGCCCTGCGGATCGTCAAGCGAGATCCAGTTATCCGCGCGCAATGAGGCCAGATTGAGCGCCCCCACGCCCGCCAGCGGATGCTGTTGATAGAGCGCCAGGCAGAGCTTTTCCCGCACAAACGGCCTGACCACCAGCGCCTCCGGCGGCGAGGCCAGCGGCGCGCGGATGATGGCGATATCCAGGCGCAGATCCAGCAGCGCTTCGTAGAGCATTTGCACATCGCCATGCACCAGCGACAGCTCAATCCCCGGCCAGTCGGCGCGCAGCTCGCGCAGCAGCCCCGGCAGTTTACTGTCGTACATCGCGCTGGAGACATACCCCAGATGCAGCCTTCCCTGCTCGCCCCGCGCGGTGCGCTGGGCGTCCAGTGCCGCCTGGTCGACCATCTCCAGCGCCAGCCGCGTCTTCTGCCAAAAGGCCTCGCCCGCGGCGGTCAGGGTCAGACGGCGGTTGGCGCGGGAGAAGAGCACCACCCCCAGACGCTGCTCGAGCTGTTTAATCTGCTGGCTGAGGGCGGGCTGGGCGATATGTAACCGCTCCGCCGCACGGTGCATATGTAACTCTTCGGCAACGACCACAAAATGGCGTAACGCTCGCAAGGACATGCCCGGACTCCATAGGTTTTATTGATAATAAAAATCTTATCAATAACACATGAATGATGCAATTGATAACCATTAGCCTGCGAAGCATACTGTGCGCATCGACACGCTAAGGAGAACATCATGACCGCACCGATTCAGGATCTGCGCGACGCCATCGCACTGCTGCAACAGCATGACAATCAATACCTCGAAACCAATCATCCGGTGGACCCTAACGCCGAGCTGGCCGGCGTCTATCGTCATATCGGCGCCGGCGGCACCGTGAAGCGCCCCACCCGCATTGGCCCGGCGATGATGTTTAACAATATTAAAGGCTATCCGCATTCGCGTATTCTGGTGGGCATGCACGCCAGCCGCCAGCGGGCGGCGCTGCTGCTGGGCTGCGAAGCTTCGCAGCTGGCGCTGGAGGTGGGTAAAGCGGTGAAAACACCGGTCGCGCCGGTGGTGGTTCCGGCCGGCAGCGCCCCCTGTCAGGAGCAGGTTTTTCTGGCCGACGATCCGGACTTTGATTTGCGCACCCTGCTCCCGGCGCCCACCAACACCCCGATCGACGCCGGCCCCTTCTTCTGCCTGGGCCTGGCGCTGGCCAGCGATCCTGACGACGCCTCGCTCACCGACGTCACCATCCACCGCTTGTGCGTGCAGGGCCGGGATGAGCTGTCGATGTTTCTTGCCGCCGGCCGCCATATCGAAGTGTTTCGCCAGAAAGCCGAGGCTGCCGGCAAACCGCTGCCGATAACCATCAACATGGGTCTCGATCCGGCCATCTATATTGGCGCCTGCTTCGAAGCCCCCACCACGCCGTTTGGCTATAACGAACTGGGCGTCGCCGGCGCGCTGCGTCAGCGCCCGGTGGAGCTGGTGCAGGGCGTCAGCGTCCCGGAGAAAGCCATCGCCCGCGCCGAGATCGTCATTGAAGGCGAACTGCTGCCCGGCGTGCGCGTCAGAGAAGATCAACACACCAACAGCGGCCACGCGATGCCGGAATTTCCCGGCTACTGCGGCGGCGCCAACCCGTCGCTGCCGGTGATCAAAGTCAAAGCGGTAACCATGCGGCACAATGCCATCCTGCAGACGCTGGTGGGACCGGGGGAAGAACATACCACCCTCGCCGGGCTGCCGACCGAAGCCAGTATCTGGAATGCCGTCGAGGCCGCCATCCCGGGCTTTTTACAAAACGTCTACGCCCACACCGCGGGCGGCGGTAAATTTCTGGGGATCCTGCAGGTGAAAAAACGTCAGCCCGCCGACGAAGGACGTCAGGGACAGGCTGCGCTGCTGGCGCTGGCGACCTATTCCGAACTAAAAAACATCATTCTGGTTGATGAGGATGTCGATATCTTTGACAGCGACGATATCCTGTGGGCGATGACCACCCGTATGCAGGGGGATGTCAGCATCACCACCCTCCCCGGTATCCGCGGTCACCAGCTCGATCCTTCCCAGACGCCGGAATACAGTCCGTCGATCCGCGGGGAAGGTATCAGCTGCAAGACGATTTTTGACTGCACAGTTCCCTGGGCGCTGAAAGCGCACTTTGAGCGTGCGCCGTTTGCCGATGTCGACCCGCGTCCGTTTGCCCCGGAGTATTTTGCCCGTCTGGAAAACGGCCACGGTCAGTAAGTCAGTCAAGCGGGGCGACAGGCGCCGGACACGCGGCGTCTGTCGCCCGATGCAGCGCCATCCGGAGCGGATGGCGAAGGCGGGTTAGTTGATCGCCGCGGCGAGGTCTTTTTTCACCTGCTCACGCTGCTCGGCGGTCAGCACCTGGCTGACGTCGAAGTAGTATTTCACGCGATAATAGCGCACCTGCTGATCCAGTTGGCTAAAGGCAGCCAGCTGCTGTTTGACTTTGGCTTCATCCCATTTCCCGGAGTGAATCACGTCGGCCAGGGCGCCGTCCTGATAGCCGCTGATTTTAATCTGGCTCACACTGTTTTCGAAGCCCTGACGCAGCGCCTGGATTTTGGCGACCTGATCCTCACTCAGCTTCAGGTGCTGGACGACCGGGTCCTGCGAGACAGACGGCACGTCAGCCGAGGTCGACGCCTGGCTGGCGGCGGTGAAGCAGGTGGTCAGCGCAATGGCGATCAGGGTGTTACGCAAGCGTGTATTCACAATGAGTTATCCTTCAGGCAAGTAAAAGAGACTGGATTATCATCGCGGGAATAAAGACTATCTGTAACAAAGCATTCGTTTAAAACTGGATAAGAAAAGAATGGCAGGTAACCGAAACCTGGCCCCGGCGGGCGCTCAGCAGCAAAGAAAGATATATTCATCCTTCCAGTAACGACCCTGACCAATGATATCCCCGGCCGCAGTGATGAGCCGTTTTTGCTTTTCGGTTTCGATCCCCTCCACAATCACATGCCCGGTCAGGGTATGAATAGCCTGTAACAGCCCGGGCAAAGCGGGATCGTTTTCTTTGTCCCAGAAATAGTCTTTATCCACTTTGACGCAATCAAAGCGAAATCGCTCCAGCAGCCGGAACGTCGTTCGTCCGCGACCAAAGTCATCCAGCCAGACCGGGCAAAGCGCCGCCAGCGTGCTCAGCGCCGTCAGTTCACGGCCAGCGATAAATTCATGAAAATTCTCATTTATTTCCAGAGCAATGTATTTACAGGAGCGCAGAAAATCACAGAGATAGCGGTCGGTCAGAATAAAATGGCTTAATAAATCATCAATATTCAGAGAGATCGGCTTATTATCGACCTGGGAAAAATCAAATACGGAAAGCAACTCGATTTGTCGGGTAAATAGTGCAAGCTTATCGCTTTCGGTGAGCGTGGAGAAAGAAAACGTGGGCGCTGAGGTGTTATTTTGTGCGGGTGCTATAATGTCTTTAGTGAGCAATTCCCACGAGTGGTAGCCGCGGCCATCGCTAATAGCGGGCTCCAGAACGAAGCGATAAGAGGTATTTTTCACGTTTTCTTCAACCATTTAAAAAATACCAGAAATAAGAAAGGGTTAAAGCATGTCATATATTTCCCGCTAACAAAAATAGTTTAAAATGATCGATAAGAAACATTCGATAGCTAAAAGCTATCAAGATATAATTTATTGATCGGTAAAGTGAATTAATATAAATTTGCCCCCGCTGTCAGACCCGCGTAAATCACAATTAAAATATCGTTTCAAACCAGCCAGTTACAAGATAACCCCGCCGCCAGGCATGGCGACTTCATGCTTTTTCCCTGCAGGATAAAAAGCATGATGTAATAAAAACGAAAAAAACAAGCCGCCAGTTTTTGTCATATTGTTATGCCGAAGATGAATAACGCATCACCCGGCACGCCCCGCCGGCCATGCCTTCTGCGGGCGATAAATCAGGCAGCCGGGTCAACGAAACGTCATATTTTCCCGCTACCTTACTGGCAGAAAAGGCGAAGCGGGAAGAGGGAAGTGAAAAGAATATACGTGGTTCCGCTGGCGCTGATGCTGATCATGCTCAGCGCCAGCGCGTGGCTGGAACCGGCTCCGCGGCATGCCGCCAGAGGGCTGTGCGTCTGGTTTGATGGCGCAATGGTCGACTGCCTGCAGAGGCAGCGGCTGGGCGAAGCGAGACCCGCTCACGCGCTGGTCAGACGATAAACCGGTACCCGCCGGGTGGTATTGAACAGATTGTCGCTGACCTCCACCTCCTCAGTGACAATAGCCATACCGGACCGGCGCAGCTGGGCAATGTCCGCCGCCACCCGCTGACTGCCGAACCAGAACAGGGCATCAAGCGCGGTAACCGGCAGGCCGGCGATTAATGCCTGGCGGAGTCGATCCCGGGCAGGTTTAATCTCCCTGGCGATCTGCTGGTACGGCGCCGCCGTCAGGCCCGTCGCTTCGACGCGACGAATGCGGTTTGTCAGGTGGTAATGGAAGCTCTCCGGTACAGCCTGTAAATCCTGCTTCAAACTGTAGACGCAGCCGTAACGTTTGCCGTTGAAAACGGCGGCTTTACGGCTGAGCTGCAGCGTCTCGCGGACGTCGGCGATCAGCTGCGGCGCGCGCACCAGCAGCAGGCGAAAAGGCAGCTCAAAGCTGGTGACATAGTCGACGTTCAGTAACGCAATGCGCAGGCGCTCCTCTGCCCCGGCCTGCAGCTGACGGCACTCCTGATAGACTTCGCGCCACTGCTCCCGCAGCCGCGACGTTTCACCGGCTTCGGTAAACTGGTATTTTTCAATATCGTAATCAACTCTCCCGGCCACCGCACATTCCTTCCTGAATCAGTCCCGGCGTTATACTATCATCCTCCGGCGCTGTACCCTACGCCGAGCGCCGTCGCCGCTGTCGGTTATTTACGATAAAGATAACGGGTGATGACCACATCAAGAACAAACAGCAGGAAAATAACGCTGCTTAACCACAATAAGCCTGCGAATAAATCAAGTAATTGCATCGTTGTTCCCTCGCCGTTGGCCATAAAAAATAAAGCCCCATCACCATAAAGTAGTTAAGAACTACCTTATCAGCCACAGAATAAAAATTATTTAGCGATATGAAATCCCGAGCCCTTGCAGGTTCATTTTACTGACATCAAATTGTCATCAAACAATGTCTATCATCAGCCGACGCCACAGGATTGTTCCTGCCGTCATGGTATCGCCGGCAAACGCGCGACCGCACGGTTTAACAACACGGAATAATATCGCCCTACCCCACTCTTACTGTCATTGCATAATCTTATATCAGGCCCCATTGCCATTCTGCTGAATAATCCGGAAAGCGCGATAAGTCATAAACGCCCTGCTGATTGGTTGACCATGGAGAAATACGATGCCCAGCGAAAAAGCCCGCAGCCTTGACCATTTCTATGAATTACTGGCGACAGGACAACATCAGAAAATTGAACTCGATTTCGACGTCGCCGCGGACGATTTTTTTAAAATCGCCACCGAGTTTGGCGACATTGGCGCGAGGATCACCCGGCTGAATGAGCGATTTATTATTAAGATCAAGTCGCCGAAAGCCTAAGTCCCTGCCCGCCCTCTCTGGCGGGCGTCAGGCCAGCGGTCGTCGCCCGTCCCTTTTTCTTAACGAGTGCCGGTCTGCCGTTCGGCAAAATAGTGCGCCGGCGTCGTCCCCATCGTTTTTTTAAACAGGGTAATGAAAGCATTCACCGACTCATACCCCAGCTTAGCCGCCACGTTTTGTACCGAAACGCCGCTGGCCAGCTCCTGCAGGGCAATAATCAGATGCAGCTGCTGGCGCCAGCGTCCGAAGGTGAGGCCGGTCTCCCGCTGCATCAGGCGCGCCAGGGAGCGTTCACTCAGCGCCAGACGTTTCGCCCACACCGGCAGGGTACTGCGATCGTCAGGATGACTCACCAGCCTGTCGGCCATGGCGCGTATTTTGGGGTGCGCTGAGACGGGCAGATTCAGGCGCTGCGCCGGCATGGTCGCCAGCTCGTCGAGGGTCACCCGGGTCAGTCTCCCGGCATGGCTATCCGCCGCGTAGTCCGCCCCTTCGCGAGTAAGCCGCCCCACCAGCTCATGGATCAGGGAAGAGAGCGCCAGCGCGCAGCAGCTGTCGGGCAGCGCCGCCGCCCCGGGTTCAATAAACAGGTAGTTGAGGCGCGCATTCCAGGTGGCGGTCACACTGTGGGCAATACCGCCCGGGATCCATACCGCGCAGCGAGGCGGCACGATCCACAGGTTATTTTCCGCCCGACAACGCACCGCGCCATACAGCACGATAATCAGTTGTCCTTTGCGATGGCTATGCACCGGCACTTCGGCTTCATACTCGACAAAATCAAGATGACGCGCGACGGCCGGGCAGGAAGACGCGTCCGGATCGTACAGCGTATTGGCAAAAGGTGATGGCATACGGTTGGCAAGATTCAGGTATTTTTTGACAGAATAGAGTATTTCTCCGCAAGCGCAAGCCGGCAATAATCGGCGGCATGAACATCATCCTCTTTCGTCAGGCCCGCTGGCTGCGGGCCGCAGGCGCCGTCGCGCACCGTTTCATGCCGCAAATACCCTCAGCCGCGCTGCGCAGCGATGGCCAGGCGGTGATCTATGCCGCGAAGAGTTTCGCCGCGGCGATGCTGGCTTACTATCTCGCGCTCTCCATCGGTCTGCAGCGGCCTTCCTGGGCCATCATCACCGTCTATATCGTCTCGCAGACCTCGGCGGGCGCCTCGTTGAGCCGTAGCGTCTATCGGCTGGTCGGGACCGTCGTCGGCGCGGCGGCCACCGTAATCATCGTGCCCACCTTCGTTAACCAGCCGATCCTGTGCAGCGTCGTGCTGGCCCTGTGGATCGCGGGTAGCCTCTGCCTGTCCCTGCTTGAACGCACGCCGCGCGGGTACGCCTTCCTGCTGGCGGGTTACACCGCGAGCCTGATTGGCTTTCCCGCCGTCTCCGCGCCCGGGACGATCTTTGATCTCGCCGTCACCCGGGTGGAAGAGATCGCCATCGGTATCTTATGCGCCGGCCTGATCCATCGCTTCGTGCTGCCGGTGCGCATCGCCGGGCGGTTTAACAGCACGCTGGCACAGACGCTGGCAACCGCCCGCCAGCGGATCGCCGATACGCTGGCAGGCAAGCCGGTGGCGGCGGAAACGCTGCGGCTGGCGCTGAGCCTGCAGTTTCTCCAGGGCATCAACCACCACCTGCCCTGGGATGACGGCCTGTCTGTCCCTCACCGCCAGGCGAGAAAAGCGATCCACGACCGGCTGGCGCGACTGTTGATCGTCAATGGCGAATTGTATGACCGTTTACAGCGGAGCGGGCCGCCACCTGACGACCTGCAGGCGCTGCTGGCGGAGGCAGAGGCCTGGCTGACAGGCCCGCAAGCCGCCAGGTCGGCGCCCTCGGCAGACGGACTTCTCTCCCGCTGCGAGCGGCTCATCGTCCGGTACGCTGCTGACGCGCAGACCATGGACGAGGCGCTGCGGCTCAGCCTGGCGCGCCATCTGGCGGAAGCCATCCGCCTCCTGCAGGAGAGCGAGCGGCTGGCGAAGGCGGTTTATCGTCGGCGGTCGCCTGCCCTGCCCCCCGACGCCGGCGCGGCGAAGGGTTATGTTTTCCATCGCGATCCGCTCAGCGCCCTGCGGACTTCTTTCGGCGCCTTCGTCATCATCCTTAGCGGCTGCCTGATCTGGATAGGATCCGCCTGGCCCGATGGCGGCACCGCGGTCTCGATCCTCGGGGTCTGCTGTAGCCTGTTCGCCAGCTTCGACGCGCCGGCGGCGCATCTGGTGAAATACCTGATCGGCTGCGTGTGGGGCGTGCTGTTCAGCCTGCTCTACAGCTTCGTCCTGCTGCCGCAGGTGAACGAATTTGCGCTGCTGGCGGCGGTGCTCGCCCCGGTCTATCTGCTGGCCGGCTCGCTGCAGGCGCGGCCAGCCACCACCTTTATGGCGATGGGCATCACCCTGACGCTGCCGATATTGTGCGAGCTGGGGGCCAGCTACCGCGGCGACTTCGCGACGGCGATCAATACCGCGCTCGCGCTGTTTATCGCCGTCGGTTATGCGGCGTTTGGTATGCGCCTGCTGCAAACCGTGCAGGCGGAAACCGCTATCCGTCGTCTGCTGACGCTGTGCCAGCGCGATATCCGCCGTGCCGCTCGCGGCCGGCTGGCGCACAATGCCCACCGCTGGACCAACCTGATGATCGACCGTACCGCATTACTGCTGCCCCGCCTGCCGCAGAGCGGACCGGCAGCCGGTCAGTTGCTTGACACGATGCTGCGCGATATTCGTACCGGTCTCGCCGTGATCCATCTGCGCCGTCGCTATCAGCAGGCGGACAGTGCGTCGGCGGACGCAGTGCAAGCGCTCCTGGACGCGCTGAACCCGCAGCCGGACATAACGGCCCTGGAGCAACCGGTCAATGCGCTGCTGGCCCAGGCTTTACCGGCGACCGATGCCGCCTCGCGCGAACGCGCGGAAGCGCTCATCGCGCTGTATTGCGCCTTACACCTGCCTGAGGAGAGCCAGAACCATGCGTGACCTCGCGCTGGGCGGGGTATTTTTCCCCGGCCTGCTGATTGTCGGCCTTATCGCCCTGCTCGCTACACTGTTGCTGCAACCGCTTATCTTCTCCGCCCGCGGCCCGGGTCGCCTGCCGTGCCGGCCGCTGTGGGGGCTGTCCCTTTTTATCGCGCTTTTCTTCCTGCTCCTGCAGGGCGTTCACACGCTGGGGTTATCCGTATGACACTGTATCTGACACTTCTGGGCCGCTATGCCCTGACCTTAGGCGCCGTCGCCGCCGCCGCGCTACTGGCTTTCATTTTCTGGAAACAGGAGGCGCAGACGCCCTGGACCCGCGATGGCCGGATGCGGGCCGACGTGGTGCAGATCGCCCCCAATGTCTCGGGGCCGGTGGCCAGCGTGGCGGTGAAAGACAACCAGTGGGTCAATCGGGGAGAGGTACTCTATACCATCGATCCGCGCTGGCTGAAGCTGGCGGTCAGCAGCGCTCAGGCGGAGGTGGAAGCCCGACGCCAGGAGATGGCGATGCGCCAGGATGCCGCCAGACGTCGGGCGCAGATCCAGGGCGTCATCTCCAGCGAAGATCTGAAACAGACCAACAGCGCGGCCAGCGTCGCGGCCGCTAACTACCAGGGCGCGCTGGCGGCACTGGCGCTGGCGCAGCTGAATGTAGCGCATGCCACCGTGCGGGCGCCGGTATCCGGCTACGTGACCCATCTCCGGCTGCGCCCCGGCGACTATGCCACCGCCGGTGTGACGACAGTCGCCATTATCGATGGTCAGAGCTTCTGGGTGGTGGGGTATTTTGAAGAGACCCGTCTGCGCCACATCCACATTGGCGATACCGCGCACATCACGCTGATGGGCTACGACCCGGTTATTACCGGCCATGTGGAGAGCATCGGGCACGGGATCGGCGATACCAATGATGAAACCGGCGCCCTGGGCCTGCCGCAGGTCGAGCCAACGTTCAGCTGGGTGCGGCTGGCGCAGCGTGTGCCGGTGCGTATCCATATCGATACCCTGCCCGCGGGTGTGGAGCGAGTCGCCGGTCTGTCCGCGACCATTTCGGTCATCCCTGACCGGACGGCGCGGCGCGCCGGTCAATCATCAGTAGCCGACTTGCTGTCCTCTCAGTGATAGCCTTCGCTGCCGGACACTTTGCCGCGAAAGACGTAATAGCTCCAGGCGGTATACATCAGGATCACCGGGATGATCAGCAGCGCCCCCGGCAGCATAAATACCTGACTGGAGGGCGGCGCGGCGGCATCCCACAGGGAGATGTGCGGCGGAATAATGTTCGGCCAGACGCTGATCCCCAGCCCGCTGAAGCCGAGGAATATCAGGCCCAGCGTCAGGATAAAGGGACGAGCGTGGCTGGCGGGGCGCGCGCTCAGGCGCCAGATCCACAGGCTCAGGGTCAGCACCAGGATCGGCACCGGCACGAACCAGAAGAAATTGGGCAGCGTAAACCAGCGTTCCGCCACGTAGCGCCAGCCCAACGGCGTCCAGACGCTGACCACCGCGATCACCGCCATCAGCGCCAGCAGCACCTTACGGGTCAGCTCGCGCATCCGCTGCTGCAGCGCGCCTTCGCTTTTCATGATGAGCCAGGTGGTGCCCAACAGCAGATAGGCCACCACCAGCCCCAGACCGCAGAACAGGTTAAAGGGGGTAAGCCAGTCCAGCGTCGAGCCGGCGAAGCGGCGGTCGGCTACCGCAAAGCCGTTGATAAAGGCGCCGACGACAATCCCCTGGCTGAAGGTCGCCAGCAGCGAGCCGCCGGCGAAGGCATAGTCCCAGAAGGTGCGATGCGAGGGAACCGCTTTAAAACGAAACTCAAACGCCACGCCGCGGAAAATCAGGCCGATGAGCATCGCCGTCAGCGGGATAACCAGCGCATCGGTGATCACCGCGTAAGCCAGCGGAAACGCGCCGAACAGCCCTGCCCCGCCGAGCACCAGCCAGGTTTCGTTACCATCCCAGACGGGCGCCACGCTGTTAACCATCACATCGCGCTCTTCGGCGTCATGCACCACGCTGAACAGCATCCCGATGCCTAAATCGAAACCATCCATCACGATATACATCAACGTGGCGAAGACAATGATGACAAACCAAATCACCGAGATATCGATGCTCATGATGCGTTCTCCTCATCCCGCACCGGCTCTGCCGCCGAGAGCGGACGCGCCGGGGTGCCTGCGGTTTGCGAGGTCAGCTCCGTCACCGGCTGCGGCCCTTTTTTGATAAGCCGGAAGATATAGTAATACCCCACGCCAAACACCGCGCAGTAGACCACGATAAACACCAGCAGGCTGATAGCCATCTGCAGCGTACTGTGCAACGACACCGCGTCCCGGGTGCGCAGCAAACCGTAGATCACCCACGGCTGACGGCCCATCTCGGTGGTCACCCACCCGGCGACCAGCGCAATAAGACCGGCGGGCCCCATACAGAGCGCAAACCACTGGAACGGACGCGAATGGTACAGCCGCCGCCGATAGCGCAGCCAGGCGCTGCAGATCCCTAAGGCGATCATCAACACGCCCATCCCAACCATGATACGGAACGACCAGAACACGGCGGGCGAATAGGGCCGGTCCTCTTTCGGGAAATCTTTCAGGGCCGGCACCTGCTTATGCAGGCTGTGGGTGAGGATCAGGCTGCCCAGCGCCGGGATCTCCAGGCCATAGCGGGTCCGCTCCTCTTCCATATCCGGCAGGCCAAACAGCAGCAGCGGGGTGGCCTCGCCCGGCCGGTTTTCCCAGTGTCCTTCAATCGCCGCAATCTTCGCCGGCTGATGCTCAAGGGTGTTAAGGCCATGCATATCCCCCACCACCGCCTGGATGGGCGCCACCAGCAGCGCCATCCACATCGCCATCGACAGCATTTTGCGGATGGCCGGCGAGTCGTTGCCGCGCAGCAGATGCCAGGCGGCGGAGGCCCCGACGAACATGGCGCTGCTGAGGAACGCGGCGATCGCCATATGGAACAAGCGATACGGGAATGACGGGTTAAAGATAATCGCCAGCCAGTCCTGCGGGATGAGGTGGCCATTTTCGAGGGTAAAACCCTGCGGCGTCTGCATCCAGCTATTGGAGGCGAGGATCCAGAAGGTGGAGACCAGGGTGCCAAGGGCTACCATGCAGGTGGTAAAAAAATGCAGCGCCGGCGGCACCTTGCTCCAGCCGAACAGCATCACGCCGAGGAATCCCGCTTCGAGGAAGAAGGCGGTCAGCACTTCATACAGCAGCAGCGGGCCGGTAATACTGCCGGCAAACTGGGAGAATCCGCTCCAGTTGGTGCCGAACTGATAGGACATGACTAATCCGGAAACCACGCCCATGCCAAAATTGACGGCGAAAATTTTCAGCCAGAAGTTGTAGAGCGAGCGCCAGACGTTATCCCGGGTTCGCAGCCACATCCCTTCCAGCACCACAAGGTAGCTGGCAAGGCCGATAGTGATGGCCGGAAACAGAATATGGAAGGAAACGGTAAAGGCAAATTGCAGTCGGGCCAGATGAAACGCGTCAAATTCAAACATAATCCGCACCCATCATTATGAAACGCCCCGGCCGCAGCCGGGGCTTATGCGAACATCACTTAGCCGATGATGACGTGTTTTGCTTACCGGCGCCCAGTTCAGCGCCGGTCAAAGGATCACCCTGCGGGTCAGACTCTGTTCGCTTCAGCATCGCTTTGCACAGCGCTTCCTGCTCCGGCGTCAGGCCGACAGAGGCGCTGCCATCTCCGCCATCCACGGCCGGCTGCGGATCCTTGACATAATCGAAGTGTTTGTCACTGTTCCAGCTGCCGCGTACTTCTCCACCTTCAGACATATTGTAGTAGGTGTTCGCGTACTCGCTAATGGGCGGCAGTTTGCCCGGCGGATAGTTGTTGCGAATTGACTGCAGCGCCTTCTCAAAAGAGAGCTGATGCGCCGCTTCGCGGGTCATCAGGAACGCCAGCGCGTCTTTTACGCCGGGATCGTCGGTCACGTTGATCAGCCGTTCATAGACGATCTTCGCCCTCGCCTCCGCCGCGACGTTCGACCGCAGGTCGGCGGTGGGTTCGCCGATAGTATCAATGTAGGCCGCCGTCCACGGCACGCCCGCCGAATTGGTCAGCGGGGTACCGCCGCCGTACAGTAACGACGTAATATGGCTGTCGTTGCCGTTGGCGGTGAGCGAACGATAGAGTTCCGCCTCGCTCTCGGTGCCCTCCGCCAGCGCCCCTTTGGCGCCTTTATTTAGCATGCCGACCAGGGTGCCAATGATCTCCAGATGGCTCAGCTCCTCTGTCGCGATATCCATCAGCATGTCTTTGCGGCCGGGATCGTCATCGCTTAATCCCTGAGTGAAATAACGACACGCGGCGGCCAGCTCGCCCTGAGGGCCGCCAAACTGTTCGAGCAGTAAATTCGCGAGCCCCGGATTGGGTTCAGCAACGCGCACGGTATACTGCAGTTGTTTCACATGACGAAACATAGGCCTGCCTCCTGGTTATTTTTTCGCTTCTACGCCGTCAGCATCTGAACGCAGGAGAAATTGCTCCGTGGTCTGAGGAATATGTTTGATCAGCCAGTCGGCCATGGCCTGCTCTTCCGCCAGGATGGCCTCAATGGCCGGAATGGAAGTGGTATCGCCCGCTTTTTCAGCCGCCGCCAGCAGAGAGGTATAGCAGGCGATCTCAAACTGCTCGAAGACGTACCCGCTGATCGAGCCTTTGACTATTTCATCGGAAGGAAACATCCCGCCGATGGACTGGCCGAGAGCCGCCATTTTACTCATCGAATCTTTAATCACCGAGCGCGAAATCTCGTTGCGGTCGAGGATCTCTTCCAGCACGGTAATTTGCCGTTTGGTCTCATTAATATGCTGTTCGATTCTGGCACGGAGATCCGGATAATTATCGATACGGCCAGCCATTGATTCCAGCATGGATTCTGCCTGTTTTTCCATGGCATGCGCATCTCGTAGCCAGTCATGATAATGTTCAATGTGATTCATCGTGATTTCCTCGTGTCAGGGAGCGTTTATTTTTCTGCTTTTTTATTAATATTACCTACCGCCAGGTCGGTTAATTTCACATCGGTTTGTTTTTCTTCTTCCAGGGTTTCGGCCAGCAGTTTGACCGCTTTTTTATAACCCAGCTGTTCCGCCAGGGTCACCAGGGTACCGTAACTGGCAATTTCGTAATGCTCGACCTTTTGCGCAGCGGCAATTAACGCGGCATCACGTACTTCATTTTTTTCCGTGCTCTCAACGACTTCATTGGCCTCTTCGATTAATCCTTCCATGGCCACGCATTTCATGCGTTTGATTTTCAGACCGGATTCCTGCTCAACGATCTGGTCGATACGTTCAATCTGGCCCTGGGTTTCTTCAAGATGAGCATTGAACGCCGCGCTGAGTTTTTCACTGGACGCCGCTCTGGCCAGTTTAGCCAGCCCGCGGGTTAATTGTTTCTCTGCGCTGTAGGTATCTGAGAGCAGGTGAATAAATACATCTTCAATGCTTTTCATATTCATAGAAATACCTTCTGGAGTCAGAAAATAACTGCGAGCCCGTGACAGACTCGCAGGAGATACTTTCACTTCAGGGTGCAAGGAAAAGGATAATCAGGAATTATCAGACTTGCGGCCACCGCCGTGGCTGTTTTGTCCGCCTTTTTTACCCGCTTCGGACGCACGCTGCGGATCATTTTTAAAGTTCCCGCCGCTGTGCTGACCACCTTTACGACCTGCTTCAGAAGCTTTTTCACGGTCTTCAGCAAAATTACCGGAACCACCACGATGCTCTGCCATATTTTCACCTCATGTATATCGGTTATGTCAGTACGATACGAAAATATTCCGTATCACTCGTCGTTCGATATTTAAATCTAGCGGGTAATGCTGGTTAGTCAAATTATTATCCGGTGTTTCCGATACCTTTTAGCAGCAATTCGGAATAATTCTATAAAACACATCAAAAACAACCAGACGGCACATTTCCGCTAACTTACTGTGTTCAGGGAAATAATGCACAGAGCCCCCCCATGCGGCAAAGAATTATTTATACCGGCGGGTTACTCCCGTTGGGTTATATAACGAAGCGGCAGTATTGCCTGTAGCCCGACTGAAATTAGGAATTTTTCTTGTTTTTAAGGCAAAAAAAAAGCCGCTGGGGAAGCGGCTGGAAAATAAAATGGAGCGAATATCATGCCCGATTAAGCCTGGCATATTCAGGGGAAACAGGCAAATAACGCCAATAAATAAGCGAAGCGTAGAATATATTCAGCGACTGGAATATCACGCAGTTCCATTATTAGTACTCTACGCTTTATTTTCACGGTGGTTTATCGGCGGCATTAGCGTCAGGTCACTTTGCCTTTGCGCCTGATGCGATCAGCCATTCTCTCCAGGAGAAGACTCTATGAAAGCACTCACTTATCATGGCCCCCATCATGTCAGCGTTGACACCATGCCTGACCCATCCCTTGAGGCGCCGGACGATATTATTCTGCGCGTCACGGCGACGGCGATCTGCGGTTCCGATCTGCACCTTTACCGCGGAAAGATCCCCGGCACGCACCATGGTGATATTTTCGGCCATGAATTTATGGGGGAAGTGGTGGACGCCGGTTCGGACGTCACCGCGGTTCGTAAAGGCGATCGGGTGGTTATCCCGTTTGTCATTGCCTGCGGAGACTGCTTCTTTTGTCGCCTGCAGCAATATGCCGCCTGCGAAAGCACCAATAGCGGCCAGGGGGCGACGCTCAATCGCAAAGGTATTTCGCCACCCGCGGCGCTGTTTGGCTATAGTGATTTGTACGGCGGGATCCCCGGCGGCCAGGCGGAATATGTGCGGGTTCCCAAAGCTAATACCGGCCCGTTTAAAGTGCCGGACACCTTACCCGATGAAAAGGTGCTGTTTCTGTCGGATATTCTGCCCACCGCCTGGCAGGCGGTAAAAAACGCCGAGGTCAAACCCGGCAGCAGCGTGGCTATTTTTGGCGCCGGCCCGGTTGGCCTGCTGTGCGCCTCCTGCGCCAGGCTCAATGGCGCAGAGCAGATATTCATCATTGATCATAACGATTACCGACTCGACTTCGCGCAGCAGCGCTATGGCGCGATCCCGATAAACTTCGACCACCATGACGACCCGGCGCAGTGGATTATCGACAACACCGCCGGCCATCGCGGCGTCGACGCGGTGATTGACGCCGTCGGCTTCGAAGCGAAAGGCAGCCTCACGGAAACCGTCCTCAGCACCCTGAAAATCGAGGGCAGCAGCGGGAAAGCGCTGCGCCAGTGCATCGCCGCCGTGCGCCGCGGCGGCATCGTCAGCGTGCCCGGGGTTTACGCCGGTTTCATTCATGGATTTATGTTTGGCGATGCCTTTGATAAGGGGCTGACCTTCAAAATGGGGCAAACCCACGTCCATGCCTGGTTGCCGGATCTGCTGGCGCTAATTGAGCAAGGGTTGCTCACCCCGGAGGAGATTATCACGCACCATATGCCGCTGGAGGAGGCCGCGCGCGGCTATCAGATCTTTGAGAAGCGTGAAGAGGCATGCCGCAAAGTGATCCTCGTGCCGGGGATGCAGCCCGGAAAGGCAACGCTTTGAGGCGGAGGTTAACGCAGCGAAACCCTTCGGCGGCCAGTGCGGGCCGTGATATAAAAACAGTATCCGCTGGCCCGCCGTGGCGGATACCGCCATTAACCACAGGAGAAGGTCATGCTCGAGTTACGCCCGAATTGCGAATGCTGTGATAAAGATCTGCCGCCAGACTCACCCGAAGCGTTTATCTGTTCGTTCGAGTGTACCTTTTGCCAGGACTGCATGACGGCCCGGCTGAACGGCCATTGCCCGAACTGCGGCGGCGAGCTGGTGCGGCGCCCGGTGCGTCCCGAAGAGGCGCTCCGGCGTCACCCCGCCTCCACCCTGCGTCGCCATACGCAGTAAAACCGGATGAGCAGGCGTCGCGAACGGGAGCCCTCAGGCTCCCTTTCTTCACCCTTATTTCTCTGCCGAAAAGCGCCACTCCGCGGCGGTCGACAGCGTCACAAAGGGCCCCGCAAGGGTGACATTGTGATGGCCAATGATGTCAGGCGCTGATAAACGTTCGTTATCCATGGTTGAGTGCGCATCCGAGATTAACACCGTCCGTAATCCCAGCGCCGATGCCGCTCGGCAGGTCGTGTCCACGCAGAATTCGGTTTTCATCCCGGCAATAACCAGCTGTTTTACGCCGGCCTGGGCGAGCTGATGCTCAAGGTCAGTTTGCTGGAAACAGGAGGGGTATTTTTTAATCAAAACGATATCCCGCTCGCAATTAACCCCCATCTCAGGCAGCAGTTGGGTTAATGGACTTTGCGCGGAGAACGGAGAGTCGTCAGGTCCGGTATGGCGGGCAAAGAAGACTGGCACCTCAGCCTGTCTCGCTTTTTCAATCAGCAGGCAAACGTTCGCCAGAAGCGCATCGGCCTGATACGGGGAAACCGGGCCACGGAAAAGCCCCTGCTGCATATCGATAATTAACAGGGCATGTTCAGATGAAATCATGATGGGTCTCCATTCAGTCTGTCACGAACGGAGAAGACGCTCCCCGTCCACATTGGCGGGGAGTGAGGATCTGTTTGTCAGGAGCCGGTCACAGATACGCCCACACCACCGCAGGTTACGGTCGTGGTGGTGACGGTGGTGGTTGGCTGCACTGACGTAATCATTATCTGACCTTCACTTATTCTTTACAGATAAAACATAAGCGCCATTATAACGGCTCTTTTCTTATAGCATTGAGCTGAGACGGATTGCAATTTATGCCTGAACAACGCAGCCGCTTTACGCAACTATTAACGGCTTACAATATAGGCGCGAAGGGTTTCGCCTGCTGAAAGAATATGTTTCACGGTATATGCCCGAGCCTCCTGTGGATTATTTTGCTGGCAGGCCATCAGGATCTGTTGATGCTCATCCTGGAATTTCAGCGTATCCGACAGCAGTCTGTTCTGAAAAAGCTCATATCTTTCAATCTGCTCGCGCAATTCACCGATCATCTTCAACAGGCGCTGATTGTTACACTTCCGATACAGCAGTTCATGAAACTCCCGGTTATACCTCCCCTGCTGCTCGGGTTCAGAAGCGCTGCTCAGCAGCTGATGCACCAGCTCTGCCCGGGCAAGCGTTTCCGGGTCCATATTCTTCAGGCTATGAAAAATGGCTTCACCTTCCAGGAGTGCCCGCAGCTGATAAATTTCATCGACATCTGCGGCCGTCAGCGTTTTCACCACCGCGCCGCGATTTCTGTAAATCTCAACCAGACCTTCGCGCTCAAGCTGCTGTATCGCTTCTCTCATTGGGATACGGCTGACAGAAAACTGGCAGGCCAGGTCGCGCTCTACAAGCCGGTCGCCATCTCGCAATGCCCCCTTGTTGATTAAGATTTTTAACTCACTGGCAAGGATGTCAGCGGTCGAACGGGTAGCAGCGTTCATTTGGCTCTCTTTACATCATTCATAAATGGTATACCATTATGCCATTCTAGCCAACGTCATGACAACCTTGCGATTCTACCTGCGGCTTCGTTCAGGCAATGCACCTGGACGATACCGCAGTGAAGAAATTCATCCCTCTCTAGAGAAAGGCAAACCAATGGAACATGCTTATACCAGTCACATCACATGGACCGGCAATCAGGGCACGGGTACCTCGGGTTACAAGGCTTATGCCCGAACCTGGGATATCGCGGTAAAGGGAAAAGAACCCATTCATTGTTCAAATGATCCATTACTGGGCGGCGATCCCGGCAAAATGAACCCGGAAGATCTCCTGCTCTCTTCTCTCTCTGCCTGTCACATGCTGTGGTACTTACATCTGGCCTCAGATGCCGGCATTACGGTCATGGAATATCAGGACTCGCCGGTGGCAACGGGCGAAGTATTAAAAGGGGGCGCGGGTCGCTTTATTTCTGCTACCCTCAGGCCGAAAATCACCGTATTACCAGGTACCGATCTCGACGCCGCCGCGGCCATTCATCAGCAGATCCATCACGTCTGTTTTATCGCCCGCTCGGTCAATTTCCCGGTCAGCTACCAGCCTGAATTTATTATCTTTAACGCAGAGTAACTCGTTTCTGGCGCGGTCATCCGGCGCTCAGGAAATGTGGCTGGGGTATCCAACCTCAGCCACACTTCGCTGCACACCGAAGCATCCTGCTCTGGCCGTCATTAGACTGCAGGGAAATTCACCACGGAGCAGACTTATGATTGCGGTACTTTTTGAGGCCGGCACCTTACCGGAAGCACAGGAAAGATATCTTGAGCTGGCGGCCGGGCTGACGCCTTTGCTTTCAGGCACGCCGGGGTTTATCGCCATCGAGCGTTTTCAGAGCCTGAATTCACCCGGCAAAATCCTTTCGTTATCCTGGTGGGAAGATGAAGCATCGGTGGCCAACTGGCAGCAAAATGAGCGGCATCTGGCTGCCCAGCGCGAAGGCAAAGCATCGATTTTTTCATATTACAGAATACGCGTTGCCCGCGTGTTCCGGGATTACTCATCGGATCGGGGAGCACAGCCAGATGTATGATATTCACGTCATTCTCAGCAACACGCCGGGCTCGCTTGGCGCAATGGGTATAGCGCTGGGCAACAACGGTGTGGGTCTCGAAGGTGGTGGGGTATTCACCACGCCTGATGCCGGACATGCGCATTTTCTGGTAGAAGACGGTGAGACAGCCCGCAGGGTGCTGACCGAGGCCGGATTTACGGTCAGCGATGTATGCCGTCCTCTGA
This sequence comes from Klebsiella sp. 1SOBk5mer, assembly GCF_046603115.1. NCBI lineage: Bacteria > Pseudomonadati > Pseudomonadota > Gammaproteobacteria > Enterobacterales > Enterobacteriaceae > Klebsiella > Klebsiella sp. 1SOBk5mer. The sequence goes on from NZ_JBKIUU010000003.1 coordinate 342,100, forward strand.
TACGCAAGTTACCCCAGGAACGACCCGGGGAGCTGGGGGACATTGCAGACACCCTGGCCCACAACGGTATTAATATTCTGGTACAGTACAGCGACCACCGTAACCGGCTCATTCTCCTTACCGATGATGACACCCGGGCAGCGGAAGTGACCAAAAAATGGGCCATACTTTCTGAATGAATCTCCTGAAAACGCAGCAAGACAGTGAGCCAGAGGCGGCACTGGAAACCGCGATGGCGATGGTGGCCTCAGCCCTCTCTGACCCGTCAAGGGTCAGTATTCTCTGCGCGCTGATGGACGGGCGCGCATGGACGGCGACCGAGCTCAGCACGGTCGCCGAGGTCTCCGCCTCCACCACCAGCGGACATCTTGCCCGACTGCTCAGCAACGGGCTGGTGGTGTGTCTCGCGCAGGGGCGCCACCGCTATTACCGCCTGGCAGGCCCGCATATCGCCGGGCTGCTGGAAAACCTGATGGGCGTCTCAATGCAGGCGCATAAGGCGCTGGCCACCAGCACGCCGGTTACGCTTCGCTACGCCCGCACCTGCTACGACCATCTGGCGGGCGAACTGGCGGTGAATATTTATGAGTTTATGCTGCGGGAAAAATGGCTGACGGCCGATGGGCAGTCCCTGACGTCAGCCGGTAAAACCCAGCTTGAAAGCCTGGGCGCAGTACTTAACGTTCGACCGCGACGTAAGCCTTGCTGCCCCTGTCTTGACTGGAGCGAAAGACGTTTTCATCTGGGAGGCGACGCCGGATCGGCGCTGATGGTGCTGTTTGAGCAAAAAGGATGGATCACCCGCACGCCGGGATATCGGGAAGTACAAGTGACGGATAGCGGCAGAGCGGCGCTGTCCCGGCTGTTTAATCTGAAGGTGAACGGATAGCCTGAGTTTAGGCTATATCACATTTTCGCCGAACGGAGCCGGTTTAAGCCGGTCGGGCCATCGGTATGGCCCCTGGCGTTCAATCCATTCCCACTCGCGTTCTCGCGGTAAATTGAGCGATCCCTGTCACGAGGTGCATGGCTTTGATGGACATTGTGTTGCGGGAAATCGGCGATGGCACCGCGCAGCGAGCGCCCGGCAAAATAATAGCCTGCATGCGATAAAAAAACGGGAGCCCATCGGCTCCCGCTTTTACTTAATCCACCAACGGGATTACATATTCGCGATAATCGCGTCGCCAAACTCTGAACATTTCAGCAGCTTAGCGCCTTCCATCAGACGTTCAAAGTCATAGGTCACGGTCTTGGCGGCGATAGCGCCTTCCATGCCTTTGACGATCAGGTCTGCGGCTTCGAACCACTGCATATGGCGCAGCATCATTTCTGCGGACAGGATGATGGAGCCCGGGTTCACTTTGTCCTGGCCTGCATACTTCGGCGCAGTACCGTGAGTCGCTTCGAACAGCGCGCACTCGTCGCCGATGTTGGCGCCCGGGGCGATACCGATACCGCCAACCTGTGCCGCCAGCGCGTCAGAGATGTAGTCGCCGTTGAGGTTCATACAGGCGATAACGTCGTATTCCGCCGGACGCAGCAGGATCTGCTGCAGGAAGGCATCGGCGATCACGTCTTTTACCACGATCTCTTTGCCGGTGTTCGGGTTCTTGATTTTCACCCACGGGCCGCCGTCGATCAGCTCGCCGCCGAACTCTTCGCGAGCCAGCTGGTAGCCCCAGTCTTTGAACGCGCCTTCGGTGAACTTCATGATGTTGCCTTTGTGAACGATGGTCACAGAGTCACGATCGTTGGTGATCGCATACTCAATGGCTGCACGAACCAGGCGTTTGGTGCCTTCTTCAGAGCACGGCTTGATGCCGATGCCGCAATGTTCCGGGAAGCGAATTTTCTTCACGCCCATCTCATCGCGCAGGAATTTGATCACTTTGTCTGCTTCAGCAGAGTCGGCTTTCCACTCGATGCCGGCATAGATATCTTCGGAGTTTTCACGGAAGATAACCATGTCGGTCAGTTCCGGGTGCTTAACCGGGCTCGGAGTGCCCTGGTAGTAACGTACCGGACGCAGGCAAACGTAGAGATCCAGCTCCTGACGCAGCGCCACGTTCAGGGAACGAATGCCGCCGCCGACTGGGGTCGTCAGAGGACCTTTGATAGCAACGCGGTAGTCACGAATCAGATCGAGGGTTTCAGCTGGCAGCCAGACATCCTGGCCATAGACGTGGGTCGATTTCTCACCGGTGTAAACTTCCATCCAGGAAATTTTACGCTCGCCCTTATAGGCTTTCTCAACGGCGGCATCAACCACTTTCAGCATCGCTGGGGTAACGTCAACGCCGATACCGTCACCTTCAATGAACGGGATAATCGGATTATGAGGGACGTTCAGTTTGCCGTTTTGCAGGGTGATTTTTTGACCTTCCGCCGGAACTACTACTTTGCTTTCCATTAACCTCTCCTTCGAGCGCTTCTGGTTCTGCTCTTCCCTCTTCACGCGAGCCTGGTGTTGGCTGAGTCGGCCAGCTTCGGAGTACCGGGTCTTCCCGCTAACCGGAGCTATCGCGTCCGTGTCGCCTTCCTGCCTGTGTTGCGAATCGGTTTGAGCAATTTTTTGTTAATAATTTGTAATGAGCATGTCAATACTACCTGAATGTTTGCGTCCATGAAAGGCATTCGTAATTAGGCTATAATGCGGCAATTGATAGAGCCTGAAAATACCATGCAGAAAACTTCATTTAGAAAACATCGCGTTGAGCGATTCAGCACACAACAAGTCACCAGACAACGCAAAGAACGCCAGCCAAAAACTGTGATCTTGTTCAATAAACCCTATGATGTGTTGCCACAATTTACCGACGAGGCCGGGCGCAGCACGCTGAAAGATTTTATTCCCGTGGCGGGCGTCTACGCCGCAGGTCGACTCGATCGCGACAGCGAAGGGCTGCTGGTGCTGACCAACGATGGCGCGCTGCAGGCGAAGCTGACCCAGCCGGGTAAACGCACCGGCAAGATCTACTACGTCCAGGTGGAAGGCGAACCCACCCCCGAGGCGCTGGCCGCTTTGCGCGACGGCGTCACCCTCAACGATGGCCCCACCCTGCCTGCCGGCGTAGAACTTGTGGAGGAGCCCGCCTGGCTGTGGCCGCGCAACCCGCCGATTCGTGAGCGCAAATCGATCCCCACCCGCTGGCTGAAGATCACGCTCTACGAGGGACGCAACCGTCAGGTGCGCCGGATGACCGCCCACGTCGGCTTCCCCACCCTGCGGCTGATCCGCTACGCTATGGGCGGCTACACCCTCGACGGGCTGGCCAACGGCGACTGGCGCAAAGCCGAATAACCGAAAAGGAAAAGCGATGTTTAAACCTCATGTCACTGTTGCCTGCGTGGTTCACGCCCAGGATAAATTTCTCATCGTCGAAGAGACCATTAACGGCAAAGCATTGTGGAACCAGCCGGCGGGCCATCTCGAGGCCAATGAAACGCTGCTGCAGGCCGCCGAACGTGAACTGTGGGAAGAGACCGGCATTCGCGCCACGCCGCAGCACTTCATCCGCATGCATCAGTGGCTGGCCCCCGATAACACCCCGTTTCTGCGCTTCCTGTTCGCCATCGAACTTAGCGATCTGTGCGCCACTGAACCGCACGACAGCGATATCGATCGCTGCCTGTGGCTCAGTGCTGAGGAAATTCTTAACGCGCCAAACCTGCGCTCGCCGCTGGTTGCCGAAAGCATTCGCTGCTACCTGCAGGACCCGCGCCAGCCGCTGTCGCTGATTGGCGCATTTAACTGGCCGTTCACAGGGGGTGAATGAACGGTGAGCGCGTGCTAGAATACGCCGCCTCGAAGTTCAATGTAGCGAGTATTTCCATGTCAGAAAGCCAGAAAAAAGTGATCGTCGGCATGTCCGGCGGCGTCGACTCCTCGGTCTCCGCGTACCTGCTGCTGCAGCAAGGGTATAAGGTGGAAGGCCTGTTCATGAAGAACTGGGAGGAAGACGACGGCGAGGAATACTGCACCGCCGCCGCCGACCTTGCCGATGCGCAAGCGGTCTGCGATAAGCTGGGCATTGAACTGCACACCGTTAACTTTGCCGCCGAATATTGGGATAACGTCTTTGAGCTCTTCCTGGAAGAGTACAAAGCCGGCCGCACGCCGAACCCGGATATTCTGTGCAATAAAGAGATCAAATTTAAAGCCTTCCTCGAGTTTGCCGCTGAAGACCTCGGCGCCGACTACATCGCCACCGGGCACTATGTGCGCCGCGCCGATGTCGACGGTAAAAGCCAGCTGCTGCGCGGTCTCGACGGCAACAAAGATCAGAGCTACTTCCTTTATACCCTCAGCCACGAGCAGATTGCCCAGAGCCTGTTCCCGGTGGGTGAGCTGGAAAAACCGCAGGTGCGTAAGATCGCCGAAGAGCTGGATCTGATCACCGCGAAGAAAAAAGATTCCACCGGCATCTGCTTTATCGGCGAGCGTAAATTCCGCGATTTCCTTGGCCGCTATCTGCCGGCGCAGCCGGGCAAAATCCTCACCGTCGACGGCGAGGAGATCGGCACCCATCAGGGGCTGATGTACCATACCCTGGGCCAGCGTAAAGGACTGGGTATCGGCGGCACCAAAGAGGGTAGCGAAGACCCATGGTACGTGGTCGATAAAGACGTTGAGAATAATATTCTTATCGTCGCCCAGGGCCATGACCACCCGCGCCTGATGTCCGTCGGCCTGATTGCCCAACAGCTGCACTGGGTTGACCGTGAACCGCTGCAGGGCACCCTGCGCTGCACGGTGAAAACCCGCTATCGCCAGACCGATATCCCCTGCACCGTTACCGCGCTGGATGAAGACCGTATCGAAGTCCGCTTCGATGAGCCGGTCGCGGCGGTGACCCCGGGCCAGTCCGCCGTGTTCTATTTGGGTGAAGTGTGCCTCGGCGGCGGAATTATTGAACAACGACTGCCTCTGCAGTCCTGAACGCGCGTTATTTCCGCCGGGACGAACCGCCCCGGCGGCTGACAAGGAGTATGTGTGGCGAAGAATTACTATGACATCACCCTGGCGCTGGCTGGCGTTTGCCAGGCGGCGCGACTGGTTCAGCAACTGGCGCATCAGGGACATTGCGACAGCGATGCCCTGCATGTGTCGCTGAACAGCATCATCGACCTCGATCCCGAGTCGACGCTGGCGGTGTTCGGTGGCAGTGAAGCCAATCTTCGCCTCGGCCTTGAAACGCTGCTCGGGGTGCTCAATACCAGCAGCCGTCAGGGCCTCAATGCGGAACTCACCCGCTATACCCTGAGCCTGATGGTGCTGGAGCGCAAGCTCGCCGCCAGTAAAGGGGCGATGGACACGCTCGGCAACCGCATCGCCGGCCTGCACCGTCAGCTGGAGCACTTTGACCTGCAGTCCGAAACGCTGCTCAGCGCCATGGCGGGCATCTATGTCGATGTGATAAGCCCGCTGGGCCCGCGTATTCAGGTGACCGGCTCCCCTGCCGTGCTGCAAAGCCCGCAGGTGCAGGCGAAAGTTCGCTCAGCGCTGCTGGCGGGGATTCGCGCCGCGGTGCTCTGGCATCAGGTGGGCGGCGGACGTCTGCAGCTTATGTTTTCCCGTAATCGTCTGGTTAACCAGGCAAAGCAAATTCTTGCTCATTTAACCCCGGAGTTGTGATCTATGGAATTATCCTCACTGACCGCCGTTTCCCCTGTAGACGGCCGCTACGGCGATAAAGTCAGCGCGCTGCGCGGTATCTTCAGCGAATTCGGTTTGCTGAAATTCCGCGTTCAGGTGGAAGTACGTTGGCTGCAAAAACTGGCCGCCCACGCAGCGATCAAGGAAGTTCCTGCTTTTGCTGCCGACGCAAACGGTTTCCTTGACAAAATCGTCGCCGATTTCAGCGTCGAAGACGCCGAGCGCATCAAAACCATCGAGCGCACCACTAACCACGACGTGAAAGCGGTAGAGTACTTTCTGAAAGAGAAAGTCGCTGACGTCGCCGAACTGCACGCCGTGTCGGAGTTTATTCACTTCGCCTGTACGTCCGAAGATATCAATAACCTCTCCCACGCGCTGATGCTGAAAACCGCCCGCGACGAAGTGGTTCTGCCTTACTGGCGCAAGCTGATTGACGCGGTAAAAGATCTGGCGACCCAGTACCGCGATGTACCGCTGCTCTCCCGTACCCACGGCCAGCCGGCGACGCCGTCCACCATGGGTAAAGAGATGGCGAACGTCGCCTACCGTATGGAGCGCCAGTACCGTCAGCTGAACCAGGTGGAAATCCTCGGTAAAATCAACGGCGCGGTGGGTAACTACAACGCCCACATCGCCGCCTACCCGGAAGTCGACTGGCATCAGTTCAGCGAAGAGTTTGTCACTTCGCTGGGCATTCAGTGGAACCCGTACACCACGCAGATCGAGCCGCATGACTATATCGCTGAGCTGTTTGACTGCATCGCGCGCTTCAACACCATTCTGATCGACTTCGATCGCGACGTGTGGGGCTACATCGCGCTCAACCACTTCAAACAGAAGACCATCGCCGGGGAAATCGGCTCCTCCACCATGCCGCACAAGGTGAACCCGATTGACTTCGAAAACTCCGAAGGCAACCTCGGCCTGGCCAATGCGGTCATGCAGCACCTGGCCAGCAAACTGCCGGTTTCCCGCTGGCAGCGCGACCTGACCGACTCCACCGTCCTGCGTAACCTCGGCGTGGGCATCGGCTATGCGCTGATCGCCTATCAGTCCACCCTCAAAGGGATCAGCAAGCTGGAGCTGAACCAGGATCGCCTGCTGGACGAACTGGATCACAACTGGGAAGTACTGGCTGAGCCGATCCAGACCGTGATGCGTCGTTACGGTATCGAAAAACCGTACGAGAAGCTGAAAGAGCTGACCCGCGGCAAACGCGTTGACGCGGAAGGGATGAAGCAGTTTATTGACAGCCTCGCCCTGCCGGAAGAGGAAAAAGTGCGTCTCAAAGCGATGACCCCGGCCAACTATATCGGTCGGGCAACCACCATGGTTGACGAGCTGAAGTAATCGCCCTGCCCCTCTTTCCGCCGGAAAGAGGGGCGTTTTATCGCCGGAAGGCGATCAGATCCAGACGTCGTTCACCGCCGTCCGCTCGCCGCCCTCGTGGCCGGTATTCAGCACCCCGCGCGGTTCAATCAGCAGCAGCTTCGCTTCCATCTCCGCCGAGGTCTTATGTTCCACCCCGCGCGGCACGACGATCATCTCCCCGGCCTTCACCAGCACATGTCCGTCGCGGAAGTCCACGCGCAATACCCCCTCCACCACCATCAGCGTCTCATCGGTTTCCGGATGGCTGTGCCAGATAAAGTCGCCGGCGATGCGCACGATCTTGAACTGATAATCGTTCATTTCGGCCACCACTTTGGGCTGCCATTGTTCGCTGAACAGGGAAAATTTATGAGCAAAATTAACGAGTTGATACATAGGCTGTCTCCTTGTGATAAAGGCAGTCAGCATAGTTCACCGCGCCGCGGTCACGCTTGAACGATTGTGCAACCTGCGCCGCCTTAGCCGCGGATCGCCCGCAGCCAGCGCCCCGGAGAGAGGCCAAAGCGGCTGATAAACTGGCGCGTCATGTGGCTCTGGTCGGCAAAGCCCGCCTCGGCGGCAATATCCACCAGACGCTCCCCGGCGCGCATCCGCTGGCGACAAAAATCGAGCCGGCGCATCATGACGTAACGCCACGGACTGGTGCCATACAGCGTTCTGAAATCGCGGCTCAGGCTCCAGCGGTCCCGGCCGCTGACCTGCGACAGGATGTCGAGGGTCATATCCTGCATAAAACAGGCATGGATATACTCCCGGGCCCTCTCCGCCGCCTGATAATCAAACGCCTGGCGACGGGAACGCTGCCCACCGACCACGGCCAGGGTCTGCGCCAGGTCGTACAGGGCGTCCTCTTCCTCCAGCGGCTCGAAGGTAGCCGTGACCGCTTTCAACAACGGTTGCGCGGCGCGACGTAGCCGTGGATCCGCCGACAGGCCGCCGGGGATAAACGGCAATGGCCTGCCGCCGAGTATCTTCTGGATCAACGCGGGTTCGATATAGGCCATGCGGTAGTGAAACCCCGCCTCGGTGCCCGCCTCGCCATCGTGTATTTCGTCCGGGTGAAGGACCATCGTCCCGCCGGGCAGACTGTGCTGTAGACCGCCGCGATAGTGAAAGCTCTGCACGCCGGCGATCGTCTGGCCGATGGCGTAGGTGTCGTGCCGGTGCGGCTCATAGCCGTGGCCGCCGAAGAAGGCTTCGATGCGCTCCGTCCGACTGGGCGACTGCGCCAGCCTGACCCAGTCCGCGCTCTGCTGCTGAGACATAATGGATAACCTGCGGCGTCATTGAGGGATAATTCCAGCACTATTACACAAAAAATTAACATCACCAACCCGCCGCTGCCCGCGCCCTGCCGCTGGGCGTTTGCTGAAAATACGCATAGAATGAAGGAGTTCCATGCCCGTGCGCAAAAGGCGCCGCCCAACGCCGACCTGCCCGGCGATGCTGCACGCCGTTTGTATAAAAAGCTTTATTTAACAGCTGTTTATATTTTGCGTATATAATAAGCGTCAGACTACTTTCGAAATTGCTAGGGAGAACAGCCATGCGCGTACTCGTGGTTGAGGATAATGCCCTGCTGCGTCACCACCTTAAAGTTCAGCTACAGGAGCTGGGCCATCAGGTCGATGCCGCAGAGGATGCCAAGGAAGCGGATTACTATCTGGGCGAACATCTCCCGGATATCGCCATCGTCGATCTCGGTCTGCCGGACGAAGATGGATTATCGTTGATCCGCCGCTGGCGCAGCCACGACGTGTCACTGCCGGTGCTGGTGCTGACCGCCCGCGAAGGTTGGCAGGATAAAGTCGAAGTGCTGAGCGCCGGGGCGGATGATTACGTCACCAAGCCTTTCCATATTGAAGAGGTTGCCGCCCGCATGCAGGCGCTGCTGCGCCGCAACAGCGGCCTGGCCTCGCAGGTGATCTCTCTGCCGCCGTTCCAGGTCGACCTCTCCCGGCGCGAGCTGTCGGTGAACGACCAGCCGATCAAGCTGACGGCTTTTGAGTACACCATTATGGAAACCCTGATCCGCAATCGCGGCAAAGTGGTCAGTAAGGATTCCCTGATGCTCCAGCTTTACCCGGATGCCGAACTGCGTGAAAGCCATACCATCGACGTGCTGATGGGCCGGCTGCGTAAGAAAATTCAGGCTGAATACCCGCAGGACGTCATCACTACGGTGCGCGGCCAGGGCTATCTGTTCGAACTGCGCTGATGAAGGGACTGTTGCGGCATATTTTCCCGCTGTCGTTACGGGTTCGCTTCCTGCTGGCGACCGCCGGGGTGGTGCTGGTGCTCTCCCTGGCTTATGGCATGGTGGCGCTGGTGGGCTACAGCGTCAGCTTCGATAAAACCACCTTCCGTCTGCTGCGCGGCGAGAGCAATCTCTTTTATATGCTGGCCAAATGGGAGAACGGCGCCATTGACGTCGATATCCCGGAAAATCTGAATATGGAAAGCCCGACGGTGACCCTTATTTACGATGAGAAGGGCAAACTGCTGTGGGCGCAGCGCGATGTTCCCTGGCTGACAAAACGCATTCAACCGGATTGGCTGAAACGCAATGGCTTCCATGAAATTGAAGCCGATGTCGACAGCAGCAGTATGCTGTTGCGCAATAACCATGAGGTTCAGGAACAGCTGGACGCCATCCGCGAACAGGGCGACGATTCGGAGATGACCCACTCGGTGGCGATCAACTTCTACCCGGCCACCAGCAAAATGCCCCAGCTCAGTATCGTGGTGGTCGACACCATCCCGGTGGAGCTCAAGCGCAGCTATATGGTGTGGAGCTGGTTTATCTACGTGCTGGCCGCCAACCTGTTGCTGGTGATCCCCCTGCTGTGGGTCGCCGCCTGGTGGAGCCTGCGCCCCATCGAGTCGCTGGCCAAAGAGGTGCGCGAGCTGGAGGAACATCACCGCGAGAAGCTCAATCCCAACACCACCCGCGAGCTGACCCGGCTGGTCAGCAACCTTAACCGGCTGGTTCGCAGCGAGCGTGAACGCTATGACAAATACCGCACCACCCTCACCGATCTTACCCACAGCCTGAAAACGCCGCTGGCGGTGATGCAGAGCACGTTGCGCTCGCTGCGCGGCGAGAAGATCAGCGTCGACGAGGCGGAGCCGGTGATGCTGGAGCAGATCAGCCGTATTTCGCAGCAGATTGGTTACTATCTGCATCGCGCCAGCATGCGCAGCGGCGGCACCTTGCTGAGCCGGGAGCTGCACCCGATCGCCCCACTGCTCGACAGCCTGACCTCCGCCCTCAATAAGGTTTATCAGCGCAAGGGGGTCAATATCTCGCTCGACATCTCGCCGGAGATCAGTTTTGTCGGCGAGCAGAACGATTTTATGGAAGTGATGGGTAACGTTCTCGATAACGCCTGTAAGTACTGTCTGGAGTTCGTGGAGGTTTCCGTGCGCCAGACCACCGACAGCCATCTGCACATTCTGGTGGAAGACGATGGGCCGGGGATCCCGCCGAGCCAGCGCCGCGCTGTCTTCGACCGCGGTCAGCGGGCGGATACTCTACGTCCCGGCCAGGGGGTGGGGCTCTCCGTCGCCCGGGAAATCGTCGAACAATATGACGGGGAGATCATCGCCGGCGAGAGCCTGCTCGGCGGCGCCTGCATGGAGGTGGTGTTTGGCCGCCAGCTGATGGAAGATAAAGAGAGTTAATCGTTGAGTTTTTTCACGGCGCCTGCATCGCCGGGGCGCCGCATCCGTTATAATCCCTGTCAGACACCTGCAGTGGAATATCAATATGGATTATCAATTAACGCTTAACTGGCCCGACTTTATCGAACGCTACTGGCAAAAACGGCCGGTGGTACTGAAGCGCGGCTTCGCCAATTTTATCGACCCGCTGAGCCCGGACGAACTGGCTGGACTGGCCATGGAGAGCGAGGTCGATAGCCGCCTTGTCAGCCATCAGGATGGAAAATGGCAGGTCAGTCACGGTCCCTTCGAAAGCTACGATCACCTGAGCGAAAACAACTGGTCCCTGCTGGTACAGGCGGTCAACCACTGGCATGAGCCGTCGGCGGCGCTGATGCACCCGTTCCGCGCCCTGCCGGACTGGCGTATCGACGACCTGATGATCTCCTTCTCCGTACCGGGCGGCGGCGTCGGCCCACATCTGGATCAGTATGATGTGTTTATCATCCAGGGCACTGGCCGTCGGCGCTGGCGCGTCGGGGAAAAAGTGCCGATGAAACAGCACTGCCCGCATCCGGACCTGCTGCAGGTTGACCCCTTCGAGGCGATCATCGATGAAGAGATGGAGCCGGGCGATATTCTCTATATTCCGCCAGGATTCCCGCATGAGGGATATTCGCTGGAAAATTCGCTGAACTATTCGGTCGGCTATCGCGCGCCGAATGCCCGCGAGCTGTTCAGCGGCTTTGCCGACTATGTTCTCCAGCGCGAACTGGGCAGCCAGCGCTACGCCGATCCGGACGTGCCCTCCCGCGACCATCCGGCGGATATTTTACCGGCCGAACTCGACCGCCTGCGCGAGATGATGCTGGGGCTGATTAACCAACCGGAGCACTTTAAGCAGTGGTTCGGCGAGTTTATCACTCAGTCGCGTCATGAGCTCGACGTCGCGCCGCCGGAGCCGCCGTATCAGCCCGATGAAATTTACGATGCCCTGCAGCAGGGCGATACCCTGGAACGCTTGGGCGGCCTGCGGGTGCTGCGCATTGACGGCGAGGTGTTCGTCAATGGCGAGAAGATCAACTCTCCGCACCGCCCGGCGCTGGACGCCTTAGCCACCCACCTGACGCTGCGCGCCGACCATTTTGGCGATGCGCTGGAAGATCCCTCTTTCCTCGCCATGCTGGCGGCGCTGGTCAACAGCGGCTACTGGTTCTTTGGCGACTGAGTGCCATCCTGCCCGGCGGCGCTGCGCTTGCCGGGCCTACGGGTTCCGCGGCCACCGGTTGGGCCGTAGGCCGGATAAGGCGCAGCCGCCATCCGGCACGAAGACAAGTACCCGCTCTGCTGTTGACCGCCCGGCGGCGCTGCGCTTGCCGGGCCTACGGGGTCAGCAGTCACCGGTTGGACCGTAGGCCGGATAAGGCGCAGCCGCCATCCGGCGTCTTGTCCGACACGCGGCCCTACCGGGCTGCCTGAGAAGATTAATGCCCTTTTCGTGCCGCCGTCAGCTCGGCGATACGCACGATCACCTGCACCGCTTTCTCCATCCCTTCCAGGGTGACAAACTCATGTTTGCCGTGATAGTTGTAGCCGCCGGTAAACAGGTTCGGGCATGGCAGTCCCATAAACGAGAGCTGCGCCCCGTCGGTACCGCCGCGGATCGGCTTCATCTGCGGTTCGATATCGCAGTCCACCATGGCCTGGCGGGCAATATCGACCACGTGCGGATGGGCGATCACCTGCTCATGCATGTTGTAATAATTGTCCTCGATCACCAGCTCGATATAGCAGTCCGGGTGTAGCCCCTTGCCCACCTTTTTGGCGATCTCCATCATCTTGCGCTTGCGCGCCTCGAAGTGCTTACGGTCAAAATCGCGGATGATGTAGTGCATCTCGGCCCGATCGACGCTGCCTTTGATACTGGTGAGATGATAAAAGCCTTCATAGCCTTCGGTAGTCTCCGGCGCCTCGTCGGCCGGCACTTCGGCATGAATCCGCGCGGCCAGCGACAGCGCGTTGACCATCACCCCTTTCGCAGTGCCGGGGTGCACGTTGTTGCCGACGATCTTAATGGTCACCGAGGCGGCATTGAAGTTTTCAAACTCCAGTTCGCCGACCCCGCCGCCGTCAACGGTATAGGCCCAGCGGGCGTCAAAGGCCTCGACGTCGAAATGTTTCGCCCCTTTTCCGACCTCTTCATCGGGGGTGAAGGCCACGCGGATATCGCCGTGGGGGATATTTTTCGCCTGCAGGGTCGCCAGCGCGGTCATGATCTCGGCGATGCCGGCCTTATCGTCCGCCCCCAGCAGCGTTTTCCCGTCGGTGGTGATCAGCGTCTGCCCCAAAAGCTGATGGAGAACCGGGAACATCACCGGGGAGAGCACCTCATCGCCGATACCCAGCGCAATATCGCCGCCGCGATAGTTTTCGACAATCTGCGGGTTAACGTTTTTGCCGCTGAAATCCGGGGAGGTGTCGACGTGAGAGATAAAGCCGATGGCCGGGATATCGCCCTCGACGTTGGCAGGCAGGGTTCCCATTACCGTCCCTTTTTCACTCAGCGTTACCTTGACCAGTCCCATTTCTTCCAGCTGCGCCTGCAACAGGCGTAACAGCTTCCACTGCCCTTCCGTGCTGGGGACCTGACGAACGCCAGGCTTCGACTGCGTGTCCAAAGAAACGTACTGCAAAAAACGCTCAAGCAATTTATCCATGTAGCCACCCTCTTCTTTTGTGACAACATTATTGATAAGCCAGAAAAGACAAATATTGCGTCAGGTCATTCTTAGCCCGTAAAGCGAAATTTAATAACGGAACCGACGTTATGGTGTAAAGGTAGACTATGCAGGCGTATCAAGGATTGGCGATTACCCTCGTTTGCCGTAGAATGCTGGCCCTTATTAAAAACGTGCAACCCCAAAGGTGGTTAATCACAAACCCCGCAGCGGTCGGAAGTTTCCGTTGCGTCTACATGGGACAGAGTCAAAAATTGAATATACAACCGCGTTCGCGTTCGCCGCTGGTGCAACTGGCGGGAATTCGCAAAAGCTTTGATGGTAAAACGGTCATCGATAACCTTAACCTGACCATCAACAATGGTGAGTTTCTCACCCTGCTTGGCCCCTCTGGCTGCGGTAAAACCACCGTTCTGCGCCTTATCGCCGGCCTGGAAAACGTCGACAGCGGACGGATCCATCTCGAAGATCACGATATCACTCATGTTCCGGCGGAAAACCGCCACGTTAATACCGTATTCCAAAGCTACGCCCTGTTTCCGCATATGACGGTGTTCGAGAACGTCGCCTTCGGCCTGCGGATGCAGAAAACCCCGGCGGCGGAAATCACTCCGCGGGTGATGGATGCCTTAAAGATGGTGCAGCTGGAGACGTTTGCCCAGCGCAAACCGCACCAGCTCTCCGGCGGCCAGCAGCAGCGCGTGGCCATCGCCCGCGCGGTGGTCAACAAACCGCGCCTGCTGCTGCTCGATGAGTCCCTTTCGGCGCTGGATTACAAGCTGCGCAAGCAGATGCAGAACGAACTGAAAGCGCTGCAACGTAAGCTCGGCATCACCTTCGTCTTCGTCACTCACGACCAGGAAGAGGCCCTGACCATGTCCGATCGCATCGTGGTGATGCGTGATGGCAAAATCGAACAGGACGGCACCCCGCGCGAGATCTACGAAGAGCCAAAAAACCTGTTCGTCGCCAGCTTTATCGGCGAGATTAATATCTTCGACGCCACGGTCATTGAACGCCTCGACGAACAGCGCGTGCGGGCCAGCGTGGAAGGGCGTGAATGCAACATCACCGTCAATTTTGCGGTGGAGGCCGGCCAGCGTCTGCATGTCCTGCTGCGCCCGGAAGATCTGCGCGTCGATGAGATCCACCACAACAGCGACGCCGACGGCCTGATCGGCTATGTGCGCGAGCGCAACTATAAGGGCATGACTCTCGAGTCGGTGGTGGAGCTGGAAAACGGCAAAATGGTGATGGTCAGCGAATTCTTTAACGAAGACGACCCGGATTTCGACCACTCTCTTGACCAGAAAATGTCTATCAATTGGGTGGAGAGCTGGGAGGTGGTGCTGGCCGATGAAGAACACCAGTAAATTCCAGAATGTGGTGATCGCCACCATCGTCGGTTGGCTGGTGCTGTTTGTCTTTCTGCCCAACCTGATGATCATCGCCACCAGCTTCCTGACCCGCGACGACGCTAACTTCGTCAAGCTGGTCTTCACGCTGGACAACTACTCGCGGTTGCTGGATCCGCTCTATTACGACGTGCTGCTGCATTCGCTGAACATGGCGCTGCTGGCGACCCTTGCCTGCCTGGCGCTGGGCTACCCGTTTGCGTGGTTCCTTGCCCGGCTGCCGCAGAAGGTGCGGCCCCTGCTGCTGTTCCTGCTGATCGTTCCCTTCTGGACCAACTCGTTGATCCGCATCTACGGGCTGAAGATTTTCCTCAGCACCAAAGGCTACCTGAACGAGTTTCTCCTGTGGCTGGGAGTGATCGACACGCCGATACGCATTATGTTCACCCCGTCGGCGGTGATTATCGGCCTGGTGTACATCCTGCTGCCGTTTATGGTGATGCCGCTCTACTCCAGCATTGAGAAACTGGATCGGCCGCTGCTGGAAGCGGCGAAAGATCTCGGCGCCAGCAAGCTGCAGACGTTTATCCGCATCATCATTCCTCTGACCATGCCGGGGATCATCGCCGGCTGCCTGCTGGTCATGTTGCCGGCGATGGGGCTGTTCTACGTTTCCGACCTGATGGGCGGCGCCAAGAACCTGCTGATCGGCAATGTGATCAAGAGCCAGTTCCTCAATATTCGCGACTGGCCGTTCGGCGCGGCAACCAGCATTACCTTAACCCTGGTGATGGGCCTGATGCTGTTGATTTACTGGCGCGCGGCGCGCCTGCTGAATAAAAAGGTGGAGCTGGAATGATCGGTCGACTGCTGCGCGGCGGCTTTATGACCGCCATCTACGCGTATCTCTACATCCCTATTATTATTCTGATCGTTAACTCGTTTAACCGGTCGCGCTTCGGCATCAACTGGCAGGGGTTCACCACCGACTGGTATAGTCTGCTGATGAACAACGATAGCCTGCTGCAGGCCGCCCAGCACTCGCTGACCATGGCGGTGCTGTCGGCGACCTTCGCCACCCTTATCGGCTCGCTAACCGCCGTGGCGCTGTACCGCTACCGTTTTCGCGGCAAACCGTTCGTTAGCGGCATGCTGTTTGTGGTGATGATGTCGCCCGATATTGTCATGGCCATCTCCCTGCTGGTGCTGTTTATGCTGATTGGCGTCCAGCTTGGCTTCTGGTCGCTGCTGTTTTCGCATATCACCTTTTGCCTGCCGTTTGTGGTGGTCACCGTTTACTCCCGGCTGAAAGGCTTCGATGTGCGGATGCTGGAGGCGGCGAAAGATCTGGGCGCCAGCGAGATGACCATCCTGCGCAAAATCATCCTGCCGCTGGCCCTGCCGGCGGTGGCGGCCGGGTGGCTGCTGAGCTTCACGCTGTCGATGGATGACGTGGTGGTCTCCTCGTTCGTCACCGGTCCGGGGTATGAAATCCTGCCGCTGAAGATCTATTCGATGGTCAAGGTCGGCGTTTCGCCAGAGGTGAACGCTCTGGCAACGATACTGTTGGTTCTGTCGCTGGTGATGGTCATCGCCAGTCAGTTAATTGCACGTGATAAAACTCAGGGGACGTTAAAATGAAAAAATGGTCACGCCACCTGCTCGCGGCGGGCGCTCTGGCAATCGGCATGAGCGCCGCCCACGCGGACGACAGCAAAACGCTCTACTTCTACAACTGGACCGAATATGTGCCGCCGGGCCTGCTGGAGCAGTTCACCAAAGAGACCGGCATCAAGGTTATCTACTCGACCTACGAGTCGAACGAAACCATGTACGCCAAGCTCAAGACCTATAAAGACGGGGCGTACGACCTGGTCGTCCCGTCGACCTACTTCGTCGACAAGATGCGTAAAGAAGGCATGCTGCAGAAGATCGATAAGAGCAAGCTGACTAACTTCAGCAACCTCGATCCGCAGATGCTGAACAAACCGTTCGACCCGAATAACGACTACTCCATCCCCTACATCTGGGGGGCGACGGCCATCGGCGTCAACAGCGACGCTATCGATCCGAAAACCGTCACCAGCTGGGCCGACCTGTGGAAGCCGGAATACAAAAGCAGCCTGCTGCTGACCGACGACGCGCGCGAAGTGTTCCAGATAGCGCTGCGTAAGCTGGGCTATTCCGGCAACACTACCGACCCGAAAGAGATTGAAGCCGCCTATAACGAGCTGAAAAAACTGATGCCCAACGTCGCGGCGTTTAACTCCGATAACCCGGCGAACCCGTATATGGAAGGCGAAGTGAACCTCGGCATGGTATGGAACGGTTCGGCTTACGTCGCCCGCCAGGCCGGTACGCCGCTGGAAGTGATCTGGCCGAAAGAAGGCGGCATCTTCTGGATGGACAGCCTGTCGATCCCGGCAAATGCGAAAAACGTCGACGGCGCGCTGAAGCTGATTAACTTCCTGCTACGCCCGGATGTCGCCAAGCAGGTCGCGGAAACCATCGGCTACCCCACGCCAAACCTGGCGGCGCGCAAAATGCTCAGCCCGGCCGTGGCCAACGATAAATCGCTCTATCCGGACGCCGCCACCATCGAGAAAGGCGAATGGCAAAATGACGTCGGCAGCGCCAGCGCTATTTATGAAGAGTATTACCAGAAGCTGAAAGCGGGCCGCTAATCCCGCAGGGCGGAACCGCGGTTCCGCCCTTTTTTTGCTCTCACTTTAGCCCCTCAGCGCGCGCCAGAGGATCGCCGGCAGCTTGCGCCAGCGCGGCCGATGGTAAAAATCCACTAGCCGCTGCGCCACCGCTTCCTGCCCCCGGTGAGTAATAAACCAGGGCGGCAGGGGCATCAGCGTCAGTTCGCCATGCCACAGACTGCGCGGAAACGGCCGAAACGGCGCCTCAATCACCGTGCGCTCGGTTTTCTCCAGCATAAAGCTGTTATGCACCTTGCCCTGCCCGCTCTGAATATCGTCGAGCCTGTGGCCGGGAAACGCCCCCCACGGGCAGGGAGCTAAGAGGAAGGCCACCCCGCTCCAGCAGTTGATCGCCACCGTGCCATAGCGCAGCTCGGCGATCAGCGCGTTAAAACGCTTATGCCCAATCGCCTTGCGGGTGCGCGGGTGGATCACAATATTGGCCCCCAGCGTGCCCTGCAGCCGCTGATTGGCATAGCCGATCGCCTGGCGCAAAAAGCTTTCCGCGCTGTCGGCCTCAAGGCGGGTGATCGACAGCCCCGGGCCAAAGACCTCCTGCTGGCAGAAGTCCGGATCATCCTCGGTGTTCGCCACAATCAACGGCAGCGCGTCGCCGCGGGCTATCTCCAGCGGCTGACGGGCGCGCAGGCGAAAGTCAGTCAGCCGGTTTTCCGCGCCGGGGTAATAGTCCGGACGGGTATTGGCGGCGATCAGCCGGTACAGCTGATTAAGCAGGGCCGACGCCGGCTCCCAGCCCTGCTGCAGGATCAGCACCTGGCTGGCCACGCAGTTAAACCCGCCATTGTTCATCTTCTGCGTCGCCAGCTGCTGCGCCTGAAAAGCGATATCCGCCTCGCTCCACGGACCGGGGACGATAATGGTAGGGCTGACGCCGCCCAGCTCCGAGGTCACCCGTCGCGGGTTCAGCGGCGTCCCGGCGGCCCGACGCTGGCGAGCCGCCTCACCGTCGCCCCAGACGATAGCGTCATGGCTCTCCCGCGAGCCGGTGATATGGATCTCATCGACAGCGGGATGGGTGGTCAGCCACGCCCCCGCCTGGGCGTCGCCGGTGACGATGCGGAGCGCATCCATGGCGATCAGCGGCGCCAGAGCCTGAGCCAGCAGATCGTGCAGATAATCATTCACCGGGTTGAGCTTCAGCAGGCAGACCTGATTTTCAATAAACAGTTTGTGTAATACGTCCAGCGGCGTGATAGCGGCCACATTCCCGGCGCCGAGCACCAGCGCCAGCTTGCCCTGCCGCGCGGCCGGCGGGATATCGTATGCGGCTGCCGCGCAGCGATCGAGATTGGCCCGGGTGACCCCCGGCTGCATCCAAATTTCAGCGCGAACACCAGACAGCAACAGTCGATCCCAGAGCGTGCCGGGCACCACCCGCAGCGCCAGGCGGCCGTCCGCCAGCGTCCGCAGCGGGATCCGCCGGAGAAAGGTCTTCTCCTCCAGCTGCTCCAGGGTGGCGATAAACCCGTTGCAGCCGACCATCAGCGCGCAGGGGCCTGCCAGCCACTCTTCGCCCGTCAGCGGATCGCCTGGCAGTAGTCCTTTGGCCCTCGCCGCCGCCTCCACCCACGCAGGAGCAATTGAAGCCAGGGCATCCTTGATCTGGCGCAGGAGCGCCAGACGACGATTCACTGAGGTCTCCGCCCAGCGCTGGCGCGCCGCCGACAAGGCGTGCAGCGCTGCGTCATACTGAGAGCAGGTCGTCAGACCGGGTCGCGCGTGGCTCATTTTCCCTCACTCATTAATATCTCTCCATAGGCCTGGCGCAGCTGATTCTTAAGCACCTTGCCCGTGGCGCTGACCGGTAGCGCATCGACAAATATCACCCGGTCCGGGATCTGCCATTTGGGCACCCGTTTCTCAAACCAGGCCAGCAGATCGCTCTCTTCCACTTCGCCCCCTTCCACGCGAACGCACAGCAGCACCGGCCGCTCGTCCCAGCGCGGGTGGCGGGCGGCGATGGCCGCCGCGCTGCGCACCGCCTGATGCGCGATGGCGATATTCTCCAGCTCAACGGTGGAGATCCACTCGCCGCCGGACTTGATGATATCCTTTGCCCGATCGCTGATCACCAGATAACCATTGGCGTCGAGCGTACCGATATCGCCGGTATCAAACCAGCCTGCCGCGGTCAGGGCGCTTTCGTCCTGACCATAGTACTGCTCCACCACCCAGTGCCCTCTGACCTGCAGATATCCCTGACTTTGACCGTCCATCGGCAGTGGGTCGCCCTCGACATCCACCACCTGTAGCTCGATGCCAAAAATAGGCCGCCCCTGACCGGTACGCTGTTTTTGCTGCTCCGGCGCCGGGAGTGCGTCATGTTTGCTCAACAGCGTGTTAATGGTGCCGATGGGCGATGTTTCGGTCATTCCCCAGGCGTGGATCAGCGTAATGCCGTAATCGTGCTGAAAGGCCTCCATCATCGACGGCGGCAGCGCGGAGCCCCCGACAAACGCACGTTTAAAATCAGGCAGCCGCATGTCCGACCGCCGCATCGCCGCCAACAGACCGGCCCAGATCACCGGCACGCCGAACGCCACCGTCACCTTCTCGGCGGCCAGCAGCTGCAGCAGGCTGTCGCCATCGAGGTGCGGCCCCGGTAGCACCAGCCGCGCGCCGACCATGGCGGCGATAAACGGCGTCCCCCACGCGTTGACATGGAACATCGGCACCACCGGCAACAGGCTATCCCTGGCCGAGATCCCGGCGGCGTCCGGCTGATTGCCGCTCAGGGCATGCAGGACCAGCGAACGATGGGTATTCAACACCCCTTTCGGTCGGCCGGTGGTCCCCGAGGTGTAGCAGAGCGAGGCCGGCGTCAGTTCATTGAGCGGCGGCCAGCGATAGTCTGCCATCCCCTGCTGCAACAGTTCGTCAAAAAACAGCAATGAGGGCAGCTGGCTGAGCGCCGCTTCGCTGCGGGGCGCCATCAGCACGACGTGTTTCACCGTCGGCAGCTGCGGCAGGAGCTGCGCCACCAGCGGCAAAAAGGTCTGGTCAAAGAACAGCACCTCGTCGGCAGCGTCGTTGAGGATATACCGCAGATGGTCAACCGACAGCCGTGGATTGACGGTGTGCGTCACCCAGCCGCCGGAGGCGACGGCAAAATAGATCTCCAGGTGGCGGCGATTGTTCCATGCGAGGGTGGCGCAGCGGGCGCCCGGCGGCAGCCCCAGCGACGCCAGCGCCGATGCCAGCCGCTGAGCGCGGCTGGCCACTTCCCCCCAGCTGCTGCGCTCCTTCTCACCGCCGGCGCCCACCGAGACGATCTCCGTCTCGCTGTGGTATTGCGCCGCATGGCTGAGCAGCGCGGTGGTAGTGAGATCCTGATAAATCATCGGTGACGGCATGGCGGGGTCTCCTTTACAGACTTCCGGGCGGGGGAACAGGGTCGCGGCGCGAACGTGCGGACGCCTATTGAATCTGGTCTACATTTGCCGGTCTGCACAAAAAAACGTACGGAAATCAGCGGTCACGCACAAAATTATCGCGGGTAATCGCTCAGAAAGGAGAAGCCGAGAATGATATGATGAAGGGCATTGCCCGGCGCCGGTCCGGGCGATATCGCCAGAGCGACCGCCGGGGACTGACGATAGCCTGGAGTACGTGATGCGCGCTTCAGAGGAAAGCGGCTCAGCGTCGCCCGCCGTCGGGCTGGTCTTTGTCCTTCCCTTTTTCGGCTCGCCGTTGCACAAAATCTTCAATGATGCCGAAGATCCCGTTGAGGGGTTTCCACAGCACCACCAGCAGCAGCATGGGGCCGTATATCCGCACACCGCCCGTCGCGACCTGACCGGTGAACAGCAGGGCTAAGCCATCCAGCAGCAGGCACAACGCGCTGCCGGTGCCGATCAACAGGCACAGCAGGAAGAGGATCGGTCGGCTATCGGCGTATTCAGGTAGCGCACGCTGGCTCCAGACGCCAATGGTAATGGCCGCGATCAAGGCGATCGATGCAATGACCAGGGGATGATGCATGGTCTGACTCCTGTCATGACGTGACATCCTTGTCAACAGCGCTGCCGGAAGCGGTGGGCGTCGCCCTGACCCCCGGCAGGCTGATTCAGTTTACAGCGCGTTTTCCTGCAGCAGCTTATCGATAAAGGCGGGTACCACTTCGCTTGCCAGCCCGTAGTGCTTTTCGGCAAACTCGCTGCCCACCTGGCTGGGCTCGAGGTTCAGTTCAACGGTATGGGCGCCGTGCAGTCGCGCCTCGTGCACAAAGCCGGCCGCCGGATAGACGTGGCCGGAGGTGCCGATGGCGATAAAGATATCCGCTTCGGCCAGCGCGCTGTAGATCTCGTCCATCCCCAGCGGCATTTCGCCAAACCAGACCACGTGCGGACGCAGCGCCGCCGGGAACTGGCAGCAGTGGCATTTGTCCTCTGCGGTGACGTCCCCGGTCCACTCCAGCACCTGGCCGCTCCACGAACAGCGCACCTTCAGCAGCTCGCCGTGCATATGGATCACCCGGCGGTTGCCGGCGCGTTCATGCAGATTATCGATATTCTGGGTGACCAGCAGAAAATGGTCGCCCAGCAGATCCTCCAGACGCGCCAGCGCCAGATGTGCCGCGTTCGGCGCGATCTCCGGACTCTGCAGCTGACGACGGCGGGCGTTGTAGAACGCCTGCACCAGCGCCGGGTCGCGGGCGAAGCCTTCCGGCGTCGCCACATCTTCCACCCGATGCTCTTCCCACAGGCCATCGGCGGCGCGGAAAGTTTTGATCCCCGACTCCGCCGATATGCCCGCGCCGGTTAACACCACCACTCTCGGTTTGGCCATCGCTTCAGGCTTCATCCTGTCCTCCCTAAAGAAAATCCGCTGACGCAGACGGTCACGCAACTGACGTTTATTGCGACGAAAACGGCTCAATCGATGTAAACGGCGCGACTGCATAGCTACCTCTGTGGTTAATGGGTCAGATGAAGGAAGGCCGCACCGCGCATTCCCCCGGCATCGCCGTGGCGCGCGCGCTCAATGCGCGGTACCCTGGCGACCGGCAGAAGATGGCGCGGCAATCGCTGCGCCAGCCCTTCGCTAATGGCCGTAAAGTTAGATAATCCACCGCCGAGCACCAGCAAATCCGGGTCGACAATGGTCAGTATATTTCCCAGACACACCGCCAGCAGATCGAGATAGCGCTCTACATGCGCCTGGGCGCGCGGATCGTGCTGCTGCCACTGCGCCACAATCTCCGGCGAGGTAAGCGGTTGCTGATAAAAATGTTCATACAGCCAGGCGAAACCGCGGCCGGAGAGATAATTTTCAATGCAGCCCAGCTGGCCGCAGCCGCAGCGAAGCAGCGGAAAATCACGCCCGACCACCTCCAGGGCATCCACCGGCAGACGAATATGACCAAACTCGCCGGTGATATAGCTATGTCCGGTAATCGATTTACCGTTCAACACCAGGCCGCCGCCCACGCCGGTGCCGAGGATCAGCCCCATCACCAGCGGGTATTGCGTAAACTCATCGTCCCACGCTTCCGACAGCGCGAAGCAGTTGGCGTCATTATCGAGGCGCACATCGCGCCCCAGTCGCGCGCTGAGGTCGGCGCGCAGCGGCCGGCCGCTGGCGGCAGGCACGTTAGCGGCATACAGCGTGCCGTCCGCCGTTTCCGGCATCCCCGGGATACCGATCCCAACCGTCCCCTGCCGGTCGAAGCGCGCATCGGCCTCGCGGACCAGCGCCTCCACCGCCTGGAGAAAATCCTCATAACTGCTTTTCGGCGTGGCGACGCGTTTTTCCCACTGCAGCCGCCGCTCCTGATTAAATACGCCCAGCGCTATCTTGCTGCCGCCAATGTCAAATCCATAGTACATTTCAGCAATTCCTCTTGTGTCGTCAGCCAGGCCGACGATGACGATAAATTACTGGCCACTCAGCACCCTCGCCGGGTCGATACGGCTGGCGCGGCGGGCGGGATACCAGCTGGCCAGCAAACTCAGCAACAGTGCTGTCACCAGCACATAAAAGACGTCCAGCCAGTGCAGTTCAGACGGCAGGAAGTCAATAAAATAGATGTCGCCGGAGAGGAATTTATGCCCAATCAGGTATTCGATGCCGTTGATGATTGACGTCAGATTCAACGCGCAGATCACGCCGATCACCACCCCGAACAGGCTGCCTACCGATCCGGCTAATAAACCATACCACACGAAAATCGCGCGAATTAAGCCGTCTTTTGCGCCAAGCGTGCGCAGCACCGCAATATCGCCGCTTTTGTCTTTGACCGCCATCACCAGCGTCGAGACGATGTTGAAGCAGGCCACGCCGATCACCAGCACCATCGCCAGGTACATAATGGCGCGGATCATCTGGATATCGCGATACATATAGCCGTAGGTGCCAATCCAGCTCTTGATGTAGACGTAGCTGTTGGTCACCTCGCCGGCGTCGCGCACCAGCTTGTTAGCATGGAAAACGTCGGTGACCTTGATGGCGATGCCGGTCACGCTGCCGCCCATCTCCAGGTACTGCTGCGCATCCTGCATCGGGATCATGGCAAAACTATGATCGAGCTGGCCGCTCAGCTGTAAAATACCGGTCACATGCAGCCTGACGCGTTTCGGCTGCAGCAGTTGATGGTCGGCGTCGGCGTTAGGGATCATGATCGACACCCAGTCCCCCTGCTTCACGTGCAGGGCATCGGCGACGCCTTTACCCAGAATCACCTGCTGTTCGCCGGCCTTGAAGCCGGCCCACGCGTTATTCTGCACAAAGGTGGGCAGCGCGCTGAGCCGGGTTTCCTGCTGCGGGTCGACCCCTTTCACCTGGATGGCGCGCATATTGCTGCCGCTCTCCACCAGGCCGGTGAAGTTAATATAGGGCGCCGCCGCGACAATCCCCTTCACCTTCTGCACCTTCGCCAGCGCCTCCTGCCAGTTATTCCACGGCTGGTTCACGGGTTCGATTTCACCGTGCGGCACCACCGCCAGCACGCGGTGGTTCAGCTCGCGCTCAAAGCCGTTCATCGCGCTGAGACCGACGATCAGCACCGCCACCCCCAGCGCAATACCGATGGTGGAGATCACCGAGATCAGCGACACCATGCCGCCGCGCCGCCGGCCGCGGCTGAAACGCAATGCAATTAATAACGATAACGGAGAGGCCATTACTCGGCCCCCATCAGGGTCAGGTCGGCGGTCAGGCGGCCATCGCGCATCTCCAGCTGGCGGCTCATCCGCTTCGCCAGCTGCAGGTCGTGGGTCACCACTAGAAACGCGGTGCGCTGCGCGAGGTTCAGTTCGCCCAGCAGCTGGAAGATGCTGTCCGCGTTGCGGGCGTCGAGGTTACCGGTCGGCTCATCCGCCAATACCAGCCGCGGTTTGTTCACCAGCGCGCGGGCAATCGCCACCCGCTGGCGTTCGCCGCCGGAGAGCTCCGACGGACGGTGATGGCTACGGTGTTCAAGCCCGACCGCATGCAGCATCGCTTTCGCCTGACGTTCAATGTCCGCCGGCTTCTTTTTGCCAATCAGCAGCGGCATCGCCACGTTTTCCAGCGCGCTAAAGTCCGGCAGCAGATGGTGGAACTGATAGATAAAGCCCAGCTCGCGGTTGCGCAGGTCGGCGCGCGCGGCGGTAGAGAGCTTGCTCATCGGCTGGCCGGAGAAAATCACGTCGCCAGAGGTGGGCGTATCGAGGCCGCCCAGCAGATGCAGCAGGGTACTTTTGCCGGAGCCGGAGGTGCCGACGATGGCCATCATCTCGCCTTCATCAATGCTGAAGCTGACATTGTGCAGGACATCGGTTTGCACATTGCCTTCCTGATAGCGTTTGCACAGGTTGTCGCATTGCAGCAGGATCTTATTCATAACGTAAAGCCTCAGCGGGTTGAGTGGCGGCAGCGCGCCAGGAAGGGTACAACGTAGACAACAATGCCAGCGCCATCGCCACCAGGGCGATCACGACGACCTGCAGCGGCTCAATCGCCACCGGCAGCGCCGCGCCGTCAAGGAAGGCGCCGATGATCGGCATTAAATTATTCAACTGGCTGGCCAGCAGCGCGCCAAGCACGGCTCCCAGCAGCGCGCCGACGATCCCGGCGCTGGCGCCCTGCACCATAAAGACGGCCATAATCTGTCGCGGCGTCAGCCCCTGGGTCTGCAGGATCGCCACTTCGCCCTGCTTCTCCATCACCATCATTCCCAGCGAGGTAATAATATTGAAGGCCGCGACGGCGACGATCAGGCTGAGCAGCAGGCCCATCATATTTTTCTCCATACGCACTGCCTGGAACAGTTCGCCCTTGCGCTCGCGCCAGTCCTGCCACTGGGTGCCCGACGGCAGCGTCTGCTGGCTGAGGGTATCCACTTGCAGTGGTTTATCCAGCCACAGGCGCCAGCCGGTGATATTCCCCAGCGGGTAGCGCATTAAACGGGAAGCATCGTCGATGTTGGTCAGCATCTGATAACCATCGACTTCGCTGTTGGCGGCGAAGGTGCCGATGACTGTAAACAGACGCTGGCTCGGCACGCGCCCCATCGGCGTAAACTGGCTGGCGGAGGGGACCATCACGCGAATTTTATCGCCGCGATTCACCCCCAGCTGGCCCGCCAGCTGCTCGCCGAGAATCACGTTATATTTGCCCGCCTGCAGATCGCTCTGTTTGACGTTCACCAGGTACGGTGTCAGGGGATCGTTCTGCGCCGGGTCGATGCCCAGCATCACGCCGACCGCCACGCTGCGCGCGCTCTGCAGCACCACGTCGCCGGTGGTGATCGGCGCCACGCGGGTGACGCCCTGGAGTTTCGCCTCGCGCTCCGGCAGCTGTTGGGGATTCACCGAACCCTGTTTGGCGCTAAGAATGGCCTGGGGCATCAGCCCCAGGATGTTGTTTTGCAGTTCGCGTTCAAAGCCGTTCATCACCGACAGGACCGTCACCAGCGCCATGACGCCGAGGGTAATACCGATGGTGGAAAGCCAGGAGACGAAACGACCGAAGCGGTCGGCTGCGCGCCCGCGCATATAGCGCAGGCCGATAAAGAGTGCGGCAGGTTGGTACATGTCATCCATCTGGTTGCTGATAGCCGATTCCCGAGTATATAAGCGATTAGGGGCAGCGTAAATGACTGATACCTGACGACTTTATTAGCAATAATCCTAAAAATCAAGCAAATACAAACGGATAGATAAGTACTTACTTATTAATCTTTACGCTTATCGACAGCGCTGACCTTTCTTCACTCAACACGCGATGGCAATTCGGGTTGGCGAATCCAGACCAATCGCGGATAATCTCACTATTGAATATCAGCGAGTTGCCCTCCATATCGGCAGAGCGAATCCCTAAGAGATCATGAAACCGTCTATGCCTGAACAATATCGATACTCATTGCCGGTGAAAGCCGGTGACCAGCGCCAGCTTGGCGAGTTGACCGGCGCAGCCTGCGCCACCCTGGTGGCGGAGATGGCCGAACGCCACAAGGGCCCGGTGGTGCTGGTGGCGCCTGACATGCAAAACGCGCTGCGTCTGAATGACGAGATCAGGCAGTTCACCGACAGCCTGGTGATGGGGCTGGCGGACTGGGAAACGCTCCCTTACGACAGCTTCTCGCCGCATCAGGACATTATCTCCTCCCGTCTTGCCACCCTTTACCAGTTACCCACTATGCAGCGCGGCGTGCTGATCGTCCCGGTCAGCACGCTGATGCAGCGCGTCTGTCCGCACAGCTTCCTTCACGGCCACGCGCTGGTGATGAAAAAGGGTCAGCGCCTGTCGCGCGATGCGCTGCGCGACCAGCTCGAGGGGGCCGGCTACCGCCATGTCGATCAGGTGATGGAGCATGGCGAATACGCCACCCGCGGCGCGCTGCTCGACCTGTTCCCGATGGGCAGCGACCAGCCCTACCGCCTCGATTTTTTTGACGATGAAATCGACAGCCTGCGCCTGTTCGACGTCGACAGCCAGCGCACGCTGGAGGAAGTGGCGGCCATTAACCTGCTGCCGGCGCACGAATTCCCCACCGACCAGACCGCCATCGAGCTGTTCCGCAGTCAGTGGCGCGACCGCTTTGAGGTGAAGCGCGACGCCGAGCATATCTATCAGCAGGTCAGTAAAGGGACGCTGCCTGCCGGTATCGAATACTGGCAGCCGCTGTTCTTCAGCGAGCCGCTGCCGCCGTTATTTAGCTATTTCCCGGCCAGCACGCTGATCGTCAACACCGGCGATCTCGAGGCCAGCGCGGAGCGTTTCCAGAATGAAGCCCGCGCCCGCTTTGAAAACCGCGGCGTCGATCCGATGCGCCCGCTCCTGCCGCCGGAACTGCTGTGGCTGCGCAGCGATGAGCTGTTCAGCGAACTGAAAAAGTGGCCGCGCGTTCAGCTGAAAACCGAGCGCCTGGCCGAAAAAGCAGCGAATACCAACCTGGGCTACCAGACGCTGCCGGACCTCGCCGTCCAGGCGCAAAACAAAGCGCCGCTGGATAATCTGCGCCGCTTCCTCGACGCGTTTGCCGGCCCGGTGATCTTCTCCGTTGAAAGCGAGGGTCGCCGGGAAGCGCTGAGCGAAATGCTGGCGCGGATCAAAATTGCGCCGAAACACCTGCTGCGCCTGGAGGAAGCCACCGGCAACGGGCGCTATCTGATGATTGGCGCCGCCGAGCACGGGTTTATCGACAGCCAGCGCGGCCTGGCGCTGATTTGCGAGAGCGACCTGCTCGGCGAGCGCGTAGCGCGCCGTCGTCAGGATTCCCGTCGCACCATTAACCCTGACACGCTAATTCGCAACCTTGCCGAACTGCATATCGGCCAGCCGGTCGTTCACCTGGAACACGGCGTGGGCCGCTATGCGGGGATGACCACCCTGGAGGCGGGCGGCATCACCGGCGAATACCTGATGCTGACCTACGCCAACGATGCCAAATTATACGTTCCGGTCTCCTCGCTGCATCTTATCAGTCGCTACGCCGGCGGAGCGGAAGAGAACGCGCCCCTGCACAAGCTGGGCGGCGATGCCTGGACCCGGGCGCGGCAAAAAGCGGCCGAGAAGGTACGCGACGTAGCGGCCGAACTGCTGGATATCTACGCCCAGCGCGCGGCGAAAGCCGGGTTTGCCTTTAAACACGACCGCGAACAGTATCAGCTGTTCTGCGACGGTTTCCCGTTTGAAACCACGCCGGATCAGGCGCAGGCGATCAACGCCGTCCTCAGCGATATGTGCCAGCCGCTGGCCATGGACCGCCTGGTGTGTGGCGATGTGGGCTTCGGCAAGACCGAAGTGGCCATGCGCGCCGCCTTCCTCGCCGTGGAGAACCACAAACAGGTGGCGGTACTGGTGCCGACCACCCTGCTGGCTCAGCAGCACTATGACAACTTCCGCGATCGTTTCGCCAACTGGCCGGTACGCATCGAAATGCTCTCCCGCTTCCGCAGCGCTAAAGAGCAGGCGCAGATCCTCGAGCAGGCCGCGGAAGGCAAAATCGATATCTTGATCGGCACCCATAAGCTGCTGCAGAGCGAGGTGAAGCTGCGCGATCTGGGGCTGCTGATCGTCGACGAAGAGCACCGGTTTGGCGTGCGGCATAAAGAGCGCATCAAAGCGATGCGCGCCGATGTCGATATCCTGACCCTCACCGCCACGCCGATCCCGCGAACGCTGAACATGGCGATGAGCGGAATGCGGGATCTGTCGATCATCGCCACGCCGCCGGCGCGCCGCCTGGCGGTAAAGACCTTCGTTCGCGAATACGATGCGCTGGTCGTGCGCGAGGCGATCCTGCGTGAAACGCTGCGCGGCGGTCAGGTTTACTATCTGTTTAATGACGTCGAGAACATCCAGAAAGCCGCCGACAAGCTGGCGGAGCTGGTGCCTGAGGCGCGGATCGCCATCGGCCACGGTCAGATGCGGGAGCGCGAGCTGGAGCGGGTGATGAATGACTTCCATCACCAGCGCTTCAATGTGCTGGTGTGCACCACCATCATCGAAACCGGGATCGACATTCCCACCGCCAACACCATCATTATCGAACGCGCCGACCACTTTGGCCTCGCCCAGCTGCACCAGCTGCGCGGCCGCGTTGGCCGCTCCCATCACCAGGCCTATGCCTGGCTGCTGACGCCGCATCCGAAGGCGATGACCACCGATGCGCAAAAGCGCCTCGAAGCCATTGCCTCGCTGGAAGATCTTGGCGCCGGCTTTGCGCTGGCGACCCACGATCTGGAGATCCGCGGCGCCGGGGAGCTGCTGGGCGAAGATCAGAGCGGTCAAATGGAGACCATCGGCTTCTCCCTGTATATGGAGCTGCTGGAGAATGCGGTAGATGCCCTGAAAGCCGGGCGCGAGCCGTCGCTGGAAGATCTCACCAGCCAGCAGACGGAAGTCGAACTGCGCATGCCTTCCCTGCTGCCTGATGATTTCATCCCCGACGTCAATACTCGTCTGTCGTTCTATAAGCGCATTGCCAGCGCCAAAAACGAACAGGATCTGGAGGAGATCAAAGTCGAGCTGATCGATCGTTTTGGCCGCCTGCCCGACGCCGCGCGCAATCTGCTGGATATCGCCCGTCTGCGTCAGCAGGCGCAGAAGCTGGGGATCCGTAAGCTGGAGAGCAATGAAAAAGGCGGCGTGATCGAATTTAACGAGAAAAACAACGTCAATCCGGTGTGGTTGATCGGCCTGCTGCAGAAGCAGCCGCAGCACTTCCGCCTGGACGGGCCGACGCGCCTGAAGTTCATGCAGGATCTCGAGGAGCGAAAGACGCGGATGGATTGGGTTCGCCAGTTCATGCGCCAGCTGGAAGAGAACGCCGTCGCCTGATCGCGGGGGAGATTCGGCCGGTACGCCGTATCTCCCTTTTCACATATCTGGCAATCTTTACAAACATTTTGCAATCCGCCTGGATTTCCCCACACAGACTCACGCCATAATCTCATCTCCTTTTTCATATAAAAATAACCAGTTATATATTTTGGAGTTATGGTAATGAGAAACCGTTTCCCCCTGGCGCTGGCGCTGGCGCTGGTCGCGCTGGTTGCCGCGCTGGCGCTGCCTGCGCGCGCTAACACCTGGCCCCTTCCCCCGCCGGGCAGCCGGCTGGTGGGGCAGAATCAGTTCCATGTGGTGCAGGATAACGGCGGTTCGCTGGAGGCGATTGCCAAAAAGTACAATGTCGGCTTTCTGGCCCTGCTGCAGGCCAATCCCGGGGTAGACCCCTATGTTCCGCGCGCCGGCAGCGTGCTGACTATCCCCCTGCAGACGCTGCTGCCCGATACGCCGCGCGAAGGGCTGGTGATTAACCTTGCCGAACTGCGCCTCTACTATTACCCGCCGGGCAAGAATGAAGTGACTGTCTACCCGATCGGCATCGGCCAACTGGGCGGAACCACCATCACACCGACGATGGTCACCACCGTGTCCGACAAGCGGGCTAATCCGACCTGGACGCCAACCGCTAACATTCGCGCGCGCTACAAAGCGATGGGGATTGAGCTGCCGGCGGTGGTGCCTGCCGGTCCTGACAACCCGATGGGCCATCACGCTATCCGCCTTGCCGCCTATGGCGGAGTCTATCTCCTTCACGGCACCAATGCCGATTTCGGCATCGGCATGCGCGTCAGCTCCGGCTGTATTCGTCTGCGCGACAACGATATCAAGGCGCTGTACAACGCGATCTCGCCGGGCACGAAGGTGAATATTATCAACACGCCGATTAAGGCGTCGGTGGAGCCGGACGGCCGCCGTCTGGTCGAAATCCACCAGCCGCTGTCTGAGCATATCGATGACGACCCGCAGACCCTGCCTATTACGCTTAACGCGGCCATGAAGGCGTTCAAACAGGCGCCGCAGACCGACGGCACGGTAATGGAGCGCGCGATGAATTACCGCTCGGGCATGCCCATTGACGTTACCCGTCATGCCGACCCTGGTCCGCAGTCGCTGTAACCTCACGCTGCAGAAAACAAAAAACCCGCCTGACGGCGGGTTTTTTGTTGGCAAGGGTCAAACAGGGGTACAACAGGGTCTTACTCATCGCTGACCGGTGAAGGGGGCCGGGCAGCAACGCATCGGGTTTACTTGTAGATAACCGCGGTACCGTGAAGAGTATTCGGACCGGTTACCGAAGTAATACGGTATGAGGTGGCGCCCATTTCATCCGCTTTCTGCGCCAGCTGGTCTTCCAGCGACCCCAGGTTAGTCCCTGCGGACGCAGAGATGGTGCCCACTTTATGCTGGCCGGCTGGGGTGGACTGCACCTCAACAGCGGCAAAGCTGGCGAAAGAGAGGGAGCTAAGCACGGCGGCAATAGCCAGAGTATTAACGGTTTTCATGATTATTATACCTATGCAGATGAATTTTATAGTAGGGTCGTAAGCATTAACTTAACGATCGATAGGTAAATAATAATGTGATCTAAGTCACACGTCAACGCATTTTTATAACGATCGTTTAACTATTTATAAAATGCTTAATTTTCATACGCATATGAATTATTTATTTTTGGACCAACAGCGCTGGCCCCGGCGATCGTTTATTTTTATAATGGCCATTCACCAAACCAACATAGGTACAACGGCATCATGACAACTGACGTTCAAAGTTGCGCCAAAAAAAGCCGTGGCCGACCGAAGGTGTTCGACAGGGATGCGGCGCTGGACAAAGCCATGACACTCTTCTGGCAGCACGGCTATGAGGCGACCTCGCTCGCCGATCTGGTCGAGGCGACAGGAGCAAAAGCCCCCACCCTGTATGCGGAATTTGTGAATAAAGAAGGACTGTTCCGCGCAGTATTGGATCGTTACATTTCGCGCTTTGCCGCGAAGCACGAAGCCGTGCTGTTTGCTGAGGGAAAAACCGTCGATCGGGCGTTGCGCGACTACTTCACCGCGGTCGCCACCTGCTTTACCAGCAAAGAGACGCCGGCCGGCTGCTTTATCATCAATACCTCCGCCGCGCTGGCCGCCTCCTCGACGGATATCGCCAACACCATCAAATCCCGCCATGCGATGCAGGAGCAGGCGCTAACCCAGTTTCTGCAGCAGCGGCAAGCGCAGGGCGAACTGCCCGCGGGCCGCGACGTGGCGCAGCTCGCGCAGTTTCTCAACTGTGTCCTGCAGGGGATGTCCATCAGCGCACGGGAAGGCGCCGATTTCGACAAACTGATGCAAATCACTGACACCACTCTCCGTCTCTGGCCGCTGGTCCTCGAGTCCTGATGCGCCCCGCTTCCGGCGGTATTCTGCCGCCGGAACCGCCCGCCGTTTCGCTTTACCCCCACAAAATAGATTGATTTTTATTACCTTTTCTCGCGCAAGATAAACGCAAATGATATTGATTGCGATATTCATTATGTGCAAAATCCTTTTTTGAGTTTTTCCAGATGTTTCGCATTGTAACGAATACCGGCCGACGCCGGCCCATAACAACGACAAAGCAACTTGC
The DNA here is from genome assembly GCF_046603115.1 of Klebsiella sp. 1SOBk5mer. Lineage (NCBI taxonomy): Bacteria > Pseudomonadati > Pseudomonadota > Gammaproteobacteria > Enterobacterales > Enterobacteriaceae > Klebsiella > Klebsiella sp. 1SOBk5mer. The sequence continues at coordinate 375,023 of NZ_JBKIUU010000003.1, forward strand.
TCATAAAAGGAATGGATATGAAAAAGCGCCTCTGGGTGCTCCACCCTCTGCTGCTGGCCAGCGCGCTGCCTGCGCTGGCGGCTCAATCTGATGAAGACAGCATCATCGTTAGCGCGAACCGCACCCACCGCACCGTGGCCGAGATGGCCCAAACCACCTGGGTCATTGAGGGCCAGGAGATTGAGCAGCAGGTCCAGGGCGGGAAAGAGTTCAAAGACGTGCTGGCTCAGCTGATCCCGGGCATCGATGTCAGCAGCCAGGGGCGCACCAATTACGGGATGAACATGCGCGGGCGCGCCATCGTCGTGCTGATTGACGGCGTCCGGCTCAACTCCTCACGCACCGACAGTCGCCAGCTCGACGCCATCGATCCGTTCAACATCGAACATATCGAAGTGATCTCCGGGGCGACCTCACTGTACGGCGGCGGCAGTACCGGCGGACTTATCAACATCGTCACCAAAAAAGGGCAGCAGGATCGGCAGGTCGATCTTGAGGTGGGCAGCAAGAGCGGGTTTGCCAACAGCAACGATCATGATGAGCGCGTCGCAGCGGCCGTCAGCGGCGGGACAGACCACGCGTCCGGGCGTTTATCGGTAGCCTATCAGCGTTTCGGCGGCTGGTACGACGGCAACAACGATGCGCTGCTCCTCGATAACACCCAAACGGGGCTCCAGCACTCTGACCGTCTGGACGTCATGGGAACGGGGACGATCGAGATCGACGACAACCGCCAGCTGCAGCTGGTCACCCAGTATTATAAAAGCCAGGGCGATGATGACTATGGCCTGTGGCTCGGGAAGAATATGTCCGCGGTGACCAGCGGCGGCAAAGCGTACACCACCGACGGGCTCAATTCCGATCGTATCCCCGGCACCGAGCGCCATCTGATCAGCCTCCAGTACTCCGATGCCGACTTCTTCGGTCAGAATCTGGTGAGCCAGGTGTACTATCGCGATGAATCCCTCACCTTCTATCCGTTCCCGACGCTCAGCAAAGGCCAGGTCAGCAGTTTCTCCTCGTCGCAGCAGGATACCGATCAGTATGGGGCAAAGCTGACCCTGAACAGTCAGCCGCTGGCGGGCTGGGATCTCACCTGGGGTCTCGACGCCGATCATGAGACCTTCAATGCCAATCAGATGTTCTTCGATCTGCAACAATCGCTGGCTTCCGGTGGGCTGCACAACGAATCGATCTATACCACCGGCCGCTACCCGGGATACAGCATCTCCAACGTCGCGCCGTTCCTGCAGTCAAGCTACGATCTGAACGACATCTTTACCATCAGCGGCGGGGTTCGCTACCAGTGGACCGAAAACCGGGTTGACGACTTTGTCGGCTACGCCCAGCAACAGGATATCGCCAACGGCAAAGCGCGCTCCGCCGACGCCATCAAAGGCGGCAAAACCGATTATGACAACTTCCTGTTTAACGCCGGGATCGTCGCCCATCTGACCGAGCGTCAACAGACCTGGTTTAACTTCTCGCAGGGCGTTGAGCTGCCGGATCCGGGTAAATACTATGGCATCGGGAAATACGGCGCCGCGGTCAATGGTCATCTGCCGCTGCTCTCCAGCGTCAACGTCGATGACTCGCCGCTACAGGGGATCAAAGTTAACTCGTATGAGCTGGGCTGGCGCTACACCGGCGATAACCTGCGCACCCAGCTGGCGGCGTATTACTCGACTTCGGATAAGACCATCGTGGTCAACCGTACCGACATGACCATCGATGTTCAGTCCGACAAGCGGCGTATTTACGGCGTTGAGGGAGCGGTCGATTACTTTATTCCGGACAGCGACTGGAGCGTCGGCGGCAACTTCAACGTGCTGAAATCACAGGTACAGACCGATGGCCGCTGGCAAAAATGGGACGTCACCCTCGCCTCGCCGTCCAAAGCCACCGCCTGGGTAGGCTGGGCGCCGGATCCGTGGAGCCTGCGCGTGCAGAGCCAGCAGGTGTTTGACCTCAGCGACGCCGCCGGCAACAAGCTGGAAGGCTATAATACCGTCGATTTTATCGGCAGTTACGCGCTGCCGGTGGGGAAACTGACCTTCAGTATCGAAAACCTGCTTAACGAAGATTATGTCACCATCTGGGGCCAGCGTGCGCCGCTGCTCTACAGCCCAACCTACGGCAGCTCGTCGCTGTATGAATATAAAGGCCGTGGCCGTACCTTCGGTCTGAATTACGCGTTAACTTTCTGACAAAAAAAGCCCCTCAGCCTGAGCGATTGAGGGGCTAATCATTACACAAATCTGTTTTTAGATTTTGTTGTTCAGGACCAGCTGGCCGTTGTTGTCCAGCGGGATCTGGCTGCCAGGATCGTGATCCATACGGATTTTCCCCTGCTGATCGCCTATCTTATAGGTCACATCGTAGCCCAGCATTTTGTCGGATTTGTCATACACCGTTTTGCAGCGCTGCTGCGTGGTGGTGTAGGTGTCGTTATCCTGCATCGCGCCCTGGATCTGGTTACCGGCATAGCCGCCGCCCAGCGCGCCCACGACCGTCGCCACGCTGCGTCCGTGACCGCCGCCGAACTGGTGGCCAATCACCCCGCCCGCCACCGCGCCCAGCACGGAACCGGCGATGCGGTTTTCATCCTGTACCGGACGACGATGGGTCACGGTGACATTGCGGCATTCCTGGCGCGGCGTTTTCACGGTTTCTTTAATCGGTGTACTGGAGACCACTTGCGCATACTGCGGGCCGCGATCTAACACGTTGAGACCAGCGACAGCTGCAACGCCCAGCGCGGCAGCCACGCCTATCCCTATACCCGCCAACATAGATTTATTCACGGGAGATCCTCCTTTGTTGCTGTTGATACAATTTTGCAACCGGACCCGGGAAGGCGCAAATCAGATAGCGGATGAAAAGTGCGAGAATTCGCTGCAAATCAAAGGGATTCAGAGGATTCCGAGCGGGATCCCCGCCGGTTCAGCAGAAGAGCCCGGAGGCGCCGCCAGGGCGCGCTCCGGGTCGGGGTAGCGATTAGTGCAGCTTGAGACGCGGGCGAATGATGCGGTTGATGCGACCAACCAGCATCATCAGGCCGGTTTTGAAATAGCCGTGCAGGGCGATCTGGTGCATACGGTACAGGGAGATGTACACGAAGCGCGCAATGCGCCCTTCCACCATCATCGAGCCGCGCATCAGGTTGCCCATCAGGCTGCCGACGGTGGAGTAATTGGACAGCGACACCAGCGAGCCATGATCTTTATAGGTATACGCCTTCAGCGGTTTGCCTTTCATCTGCGCGAGGATGTTATTCAGCGCGCAGGTGGCCATCTGGTGCGCCGCCTGAGCACGCGGTGGCACAAACCCGCCTTCCGGACGGGCGCAGGAGGCGCAGTCGCCGATGGCGAAAATATCCGCGTCGCGGGTGGTCTGCAGCGTCGGCTCAACCACCAGCTGATTGATACGGTTGGTTTCCAGGCCGCCGATCTCTTTCATGAAATCTGGCGCTTTGATCCCGGCCGCCCAGACCATCAGATCCGCTTCAATATATTCGCCATCTTTGGTGTGCAGGCCGCCCGCATCGGCGCTGGTGACCATGGTCTGCGTCAGCACCCGTACGCCCAGCTTGGTCAGCTCATTGTGCGCCGCGCCGGAAATGCGCGGCGGCAGCGCAGGCAGAATGCGTTCGCCCGCTTCGACCAGCGTGACGTTCAGCGCTTCGTTGGTCAGCCCTTTGTAACCGTAGCTGTGCAGCTGTTTCACGGCATTATGCAACTCAGCGGAGAGTTCCACGCCGGTGGCGCCGCCGCCGACGATGGCAATGTTCACTTTACCGTTAGCGCCAAGGTTCGCGGAGTACTTAAGGAACAGGTTGAGCATCTCCTGATGGAAACGACGCGCCTGATGCGGGTTGTCGAGGAAAATGCAGTTCTCTTTCACCCCAGGGGTGTTGAAGTCATTCGAGGTACTGCCCAGCGCCATCACCAGCGTGTCGTACGGCAGTTTACGCTCAGCCACCAGCAGCTCGCCTTTTTCATTGCGCAGCTCACCGAGGGTGATGGTCTTCCCTTTGCGATTGATATCGACCACCGATCCCAGCTGGAACTGGAAGCCGTGGTTGCGGGCATGGGCCAGATAGCTCAGCGCATCAACGCCTTCATCCAGAGAACCGGTGGCCACTTCGTGCAGCAGCGGCTTCCACAGATGGCTGTGGTTACGGTCCACCAGGGTGATTTTCGCTTTCTTATGGCGCCCTAACTTTTTCCCCAGCTGAGTTGCCAGTTCCAGTCCGCCTGCGCCGCCACCCACAATTACGATTTTTTTCAATGGCGTAGTCATGTGTACCCCTAAAATTATTAACCAATTGTTAAATAAAAGTTATTAAAATAGCCTTTATTTAACAACAAGTTACGTCAATGAAACCATTCAGCACTGTCGAGAATACCATGAACGGTGCATTGGTCATACCAAAATTGATGTGCATCAAGTTTTGTCGCGTATTTTTTCAGCGAAACCAATAAGTGTAGACATGAAAAAACCCGCGCGGTGAACCCGGCGCGGGTTTGGATACAGGGGAAAAAGGCTTAACCGAGGGTTTTAAACGCTTTCAGCCGCTGCAGGTGCGGCGAGATGTTTTTAAACTTATGGGTCTGCTCTTCATCCCAGACTATTTCATAATAGTGGTGCAAAAGGTCAGCGGAACGCTGGCTGTCCAGCGCTTCGTCCTGCCGGGAAAGCACCACCAGGCAGCGATCGCGGTTCTTCTCGCGAAAGTTGGTCACGCACTTGGTGGCGATGTCAGCATACTCTTCCGGTCGGTCGATTTTGCCTTCCATATTCTCATGCGGAAACAGGTTCGGATTGAACACCGCCTGACGAATATCGCACAGGAAACCAATCCGCTCAGCCCAGTAACCGCCGAGTCCAACGCCGCAGATCAGCGGCCGGTCATCGGCGGTAAGCTGCAGCATTTTATCGACCTCTTTCAGCAAATGCTGCATGTCGTGCTTGGGGTGGCGCGTGCTGTAGCTTATCAACCGCACGTCAGGGTCAATAAACTGCAACTGCATCACCTTCTCGTGGTTACCGGGGCTGTTCGAGTCAAAACCGTGTAAATAGATAATCATCGCATCCTCACCAGACAACAACGCCCCGCAGAGCGTTACGCGGACTTCGCCTCTTGCCAGCGCGCATGAAGCTGCTCCAGCTGGGCACTCACCGTTTTCCAACGGGCTGAATCCCTTAACTCCTGACGGGAAAAGGAACCTTTATGATACAATTTCGTAACACGCTCTGCTTTGATCGGCGACAGGTTATCCAGCACACTGACCGCGCCCTTACGATTATTGCAGACCAGTATCATATCGCAACCGGCGTCGAGCGATGCCTGGCCGCGTTCGGCATAGCTGCCCATGATCGCCGCCCCTTCCATCGACAGATCGTCGGAGAAAATCACCCCGTCGAAGCCCAGCTCGCCGCGCAGCACCGTCTTCAGCCAGTACGCTGAACCGCTGGCCGGGCGCGGATCGAGCTCCGGATAAATCACATGCGCCGGCATAATGGCATCCAGACGCTGCTCGGCGATAAGGCTTTTGAATATCGCCATATCGTGGTCGCGGATAACCGATGCCGGACGCGGATCGAACGGGGTTTCTTTATGCGAATCGGCAGTCACCGCCCCGTGTCCCGGGAAGTGTTTGCCGGTGGTTTTCATGCCCGCAGCGTGCATGCCGTCAATGAAGTGACGCGCCATCGTCAGCGCTTTCTGCGGATCTTCATGATAAGAACGTTCGCCGATCGCGGCGCTGATATGGCCGACGTCCAGCACTGGCGCAAAGCTAATATCGATGTCCATGGCGATCATTTCGCTGGCCATCAGCCAGCCGGCCTCGGCGGCCAGTTTGCCCCCCTCTTCCATCCCCAGCAGCGCGGCGAAAGACTGGGCCGCCGGTAAACGGGTAAAGCCTTCGCGAAAACGCTGAACGCGTCCCCCTTCCTGATCGACCGCCACCACCAGATGGTTACGGGAGGCTTCGCGGATCTGGCGCACCAGCTCCCGCAGCTGCGCCGGATCGTGATAATTTCGGGTGAAGAGGATCAACCCTCCCACCAGCGGATGCGCCAGAATCTCTCGCTCTTCCGCATCCAGTTCATACCCTTCAACATCCAACATCACTGGGCCCACACTGACCTCTCTTATCCTTTGCGTTCGTTGTCTAACTGACACCATGTTTCATCTGCCAGCGTGATAAATTGCCGATCCCCGCTCTGCCGCCAGCGCATTTCATACCAGCCCGCCATCAGCAGCAGTACCCACGGACGCCAGCGCGCCACCTGCCGCCATAGCTGCTGCGGGTCGATGGCCGCCCGCCGGGCATACGCCGTCACCAGCTGGCGGCGCTCGCCCGGGGCGATCCATACGGCGGCCAGCTCCAGCGCGATATCGCCATCGCCGGCATATTCCCAGTCGATCAGCTTCAGACCGGCGTCGCTGTGGATAATATTGCCGGCATGGACGTCCATATGCAGCGGCGCCAGGCGCAGAGGACGAGGCTCGCCCCGGCGGCACAGCCGCTGATGCCAGCGTAGCCAGCGCGGCGTGCGCCGGGCCGGATCGCTCCTCTGCCAGTACTGCGCCAGCAGCGGCCCGAGACTCACACGCCAGCCGAACCGCGGTTGCTGATGCAAATCATACATTAAGGCAGACAGCTGCGGGCAGTCAGGTAACTCGCTTTTCACCTCACCCGCGCAATACTCCACCACCATCCAGCAGGGCGAGTAAAACAGGGGGTTGGGCGCCAGCCTGGCAGGCAGCCGGCGCAGCGCGCGATACTGACGGCGAAAATAACAGGCAGCGGCAGACGGGTCGTGCGGCTGACGCAGCACTCGTCGCCGGTCGCCGTCGCTGATAATCACACTGCCGCCGCTGAGGCCGGTCTGGCTCAGCGAGGCGACAGGATGATAGTGGGGAAAGAAGCGCGACAAGAGCTCGTCGCGCGTTAGCTTATTGTTGCTGAACAGCACCTTTACCTGACCAGATAATCTCGCCGGTTTGCACCAGCATCAACTGCATCTTCAGCTCAGGCGCGTTGACGTTGCCGGTGGCATTGGAGTAAAGCACATACTGCGCGCCCACGTTGCGGGCGATGCCCATGGCTTTGCTGCGGCTGCCGAGGCTGTCCTGCGGCGACAGGCCCAGCTGCTGCTTGGCGACCGCCAGCTGCTGCGGTGAAACAAGGGTAAATTTGCCGTTGCCCGCCAGCGCGTTGCGTAACGCGGTGGTAGCTTCTCCGGCATTCAGCGAACCGTTGGTGCGGTTGTTCACGCTGTCAACCAGCAGAATACTGCCGGCATTGACCCCGCCCGCCTGCAGCATCTGCCCCACCATCGGCTGCACCGCGCCGTTCCAGTCATAATGACGCACGCGCGGCGCCGGCTGACCCGACTGCTGATCCTGATGCTCAATCGGTCCTGGCTGCGACGGGACGGATGGCACCGCCGGTACCGTCGGCACCGTGGGCTGCGGCTGCGCAGGCTGCTGCGGCTGCGGTTTGGCCTCTTCTACCGGCGCGGGCTGCTCACGCAGCCCCGCACAGCCTGCGAGGAATATCGCCAGTGCTGTGATTAACGCATAGCGACACATTTTCATCATTATAATTACCCCTTACAGATAAAGATAAAGGCGGGCCTTATGCGCCCCCAGGATATTGGCGCTGCCATACAACGTCACCGAGGAGCGAGCCGGAACCACGATGGTGCGCGGCGCCTCCAGAGGGTGCATCTCCAGCCCTCGGGCGTCATACCAGAAAAAACGATAATGCACGGTGACCGGCTGTTGGCGCTCGTTATACAGCGTAGAGGAGGCGGTGGCCTGGATCTCCGTCGCCACGACGACAGGCTCGCTGGCGCTGATCCCGGCGGCCAACACGCTCGACTCCATCACCAGCACCTGCTGGTCAGAAACCGGGATCTCCGGATGTGAACTACATCCGGCCAGCAGCCCCGCCGCCAGACACGCGCCCAAAAGGGTCCTGAGCATGACGTTAGCCTTTGTGCGCCAGCATCGGACCCAGCGGACGACCGCCCAGCAGATGCATATGGATATGGTAAACTTCCTGGCCGCCGTGACGGTTGCAGTTGACGATCAACCGGTAGCCATCGTCGGCGAGGCCTTCATCGCGGGCAATCTTCGCCGCGACGGTCATCATCCGGCCCAGGGCCAGTTCATGTTCAGTGGTAACGTCATTTACGGTAGGAATCAGAACGTTCGGGACAATCAGAATGTGGGTGGGTGCCTGCGGGGAGATGTCGCGAAAAGCGGTCACAAGCTCATCCTGATAAACCATATCCGACGGGATCTCCCGGCGAATGATTTTGCTGAAAATCGTTTCTTCTGCCATGACTGATTCCTTATTAGTTTTATCCCGTACGCTGGCCTGCTTCTGCAGATAAACGCGGACGCACAGGTTACGGTAAGAGTATGAGCGACATCCTCCCTCTCTTTCAACCTGAAAGCTCTTTTTCTTATTCAACTATAGACTTAGCTGCTGAGGGAATAAGCATTTGGCGGACAGTTTGCGGGGTTATCGCCTCTGGAAGGCCGATCTGGTGACGTAAAAAAGGCAGCCAGTTGGCTGCCTTAGTCTCCCCGATACTACGTCTTAACTGTTACGGATGTACTCATCCATTTCAGTTTTCAGGTTATCGGACTTGGTACCGAAGATGGCCTGTACGCCAGAACCTGCCACTACCACGCCAGCGGCGCCCAGTTTTTTCAGGCCAGCCTGGTCAACTTTCGCTACATCCGCCACGCTAACACGCAGACGAGTAATACATGCGTCGAGGTTGGTGATGTTCTCTTTACCGCCGAAAGCGGCGACCAGAGCCGGAGCCATCTCGCTGGTTGCGCCAGCTTTGCTCTCTTCGGTGGTATCTTCACGACCCGGGGTTTTCAGATCCAGGGCTTTAATCAGCACGCGGAAAATGACGTAGTACACGATCGCATAGCAGATACCGACGATCGGGAACAGCCACAGCTTGCTGCTGTTACCGGACAGCACGATAAAGTCGATCAGGCCGTGAGAGAACGAGGTACCGTCACGCATACCCAGCAGGATACAGATTGGGAACGCCAGACCCGCCAGGATGGCATGGATAACGTACAGGATCGGCGCCACGAACATGAACGAGAACTCGATCGGCTCGGTGATACCGGTCAGGAACGAGGTCAGCGCGGCGGAGATCATGATACCGCCCACTTTGGCGCGGTTTTCCGGTTTAGCAGAGTGCCAAATCGCGATAGCCGCTGCCGGCAGACCGTACATTTTGAACAGGAAGCCGCCAGACAGTTTGCCCGCAGTTGGGTCGCCTGCCATGTAGCGCGGGATATCGCCGTGGAATACCTGACCCGCCGCGTTGGTGTATTCGCCGATCTGCATCTGGAAAGGAACGTTCCAGATGTGGTGCAGACCAAACGGCACCAGGCAACGCTCGATGAAACCGTAGATACCAAACGCCACCACCGGGTTCTGATAAGCAGCCCACTGGGAGAAGGTCTGGATCGCGGAACCGATCGGCGGCCAAATGAAGGAGAGGATCACGCCGGTGAAGATAGCGGCCAGACCAGAGATAATCGGTACAAAGCGCTTGCCCGCAAAGAAGCCGAGATATTCTGGCAGCTTGATGCGATAGAAGCGGTTGAACATGTACGCGGCGATAGCACCGGAGATAATACCGCCAAGCACGCCGGTATCAGCCAGGTGTTTTGCCGCAATCTCGTCAGCAGGTAAATGCAGCACCAGCGGCGCAACCACCGCCATGGTTTTCACCATGATGCCGTAAGCTACGACTGCAGCCAGTGCGGATACACCGTCGTTATTGGTGAAGCCGAGGGCCACACCGATAGCGAAGATCAGCGGCATGTTGGCGAAAACAGAACCGCCTGCTTCTGCCATGACGTGGGAGACCACGGCTGGCAGCCAGCTGAAGTTTGCGGAACCGACGCCCAGCAGGATACCTGCGATAGGCAGTACGGATACCGGCAGCATCAGCGATTTACCGACCTTCTGCAGGTTAGCAAATGCATTCTTAAACATAATTGAGAGTGCTCCTGAGTATTTGGTACTTTTTTACGTTTTCACGCATTGGCCCGGGGGGAGAACCGCGCCGTGGACAGGACATCTAAGCGCCCTTTATTTATTACACAGAGTAAAATAATTAACGGGATGATTGTTTGACGGCTATCACGTTTCAATCAGCCTTCCGGTAAAAATTTACATCAGCTTACATAAGTTGTATCCAGATGTTGCCAAAAAACCTTCACCGCCACTTTTGTGGCGGTGAACTTTACTCGCTTTGGCTATTAATTACGAGCCTTAAAATAATAAGCAGATCAAGCAGGTTGCAAGCGGGCGGGGTCAATGTGGAACAGCGTGGCAAAATTGTCGGTGGTCTGCTGAGCCAGTTGCTCCAGCGACACACCCTTCAGTACCGCCATGTATTCAGCAACGTCACGAACCATCGCCGGCTGGTTCTCTTTGCCGCGATGGGGTACCGGCGCCAGGTACGGCGAATCGGTCTCCACCAGCAGACGATCCAGCGGAACATAGCGCGCCGCATCGCGCAGTTGCTCGGCGTTACGGAAAGTGACGATACCGGAAAACGAGATATAGAACCCCATGTCGAGCAGCTTACCCGCCGTCTCCCTGTCCTCAGTGAAACAGTGTAGTACGCCTCCGCAATCCGTCACCTTTTCTTCACGTAAAATGGCCAGGGTATCGGCGCGAGCGTCACGGGTATGCACGATCACTGGCTTATTCAGCTCCCGGCCGATGCGGATATGGTCACGGAATGAGGTTTGCTGCTGGGCTTTGGTTTCCGGGGTATAAAAATAATCCAGCCCGGTCTCTCCCATCGCGACGACGCCCTCTTCCGCCGCCAGCGTGCGCAGCGTCTCCACCTCGTAGGGCTCGTCCTGGTTTAACGGGTGCACGCCACAGGAGAAAACGACATTGTCACGCCTCCCTACCAGCTCGCGCATACTGCGGTAGCCAGGCAGCGTCGTGGCGACCGCCAGGCAAAATTTCACATCGCGCGCGGCCGCTTTTGCCAGCACGTCATCGACGTTTTTGTGCAGAGTTTGATAATCCAGACCATCAAGATGGCAGTGGGAGTCGACTAAAAACATAATGTCTCACTCAGAGGTGGGAGACGGGTAAAACCGTCCCGGGTTGCAGGTAATGTTCCCAGCGCAGCAGGCGCTCGGTGAGCAGCAGTTCGCGGTTGACGCCGACGACGTTCAGCAATTGCTCGCGGCAGGTACAGACGTCATGGGCAATCGCCTGCAGCCGGGAGGCGGGCAGACTATGCGCCAGCTGCTCCAGCAGCGGCCAGACATCCGGATTACTCACCAGGGCAATTCCCTGCTGTCGTTTTTGCGCATCGACCAGCAGCGATGCCAGCCAGTGCAGGCGAACCGCCGCCTGTTCATGATTGAGTATTGGCAGCAGCGCCAGCCAGTCACCGCTCGCCAGCGTGGTCGCCAGCGCCTGACACAGCTGCTGTCGCGCCGTCCACTGCGGCTCCTTAAGCAGCTCAAGCGCGGCGGCCGGCGCGCTGGCGCACAGACGTAACGCGGTCAGCAGCGCCTCCTGCGGCAGGTTCACCTCACGCTCCAGCCAGGCCAGGGCATAAGATTCCGTCGGCGGCGACAGGTGGTGCAGGCGGCAGCGACTGCGCAGAGTAGTCAGCAGACGCGCCGGCTCCTCGCAGGCGAGGAAGAACCAGGTATTTTCCGGCGGCTCCTCCAGCGTTTTCAGCAACGCGTTGGCGGCGGCATCGGTCAGCAAGGCGGCATCGCTAATCCATACCACCTTCGCCCCACCGAGGCGCGCGCGCTCATAGAGCTTGTCGTTGACATCGCGCACCGCGTCAATACCCAGCGCGCTTTTGCCTTTCTCGGGGCTCAGCGGGTAGTAATCGGGGTGCGTACCGGCCTGCATCAGCTGGCAGCTGTGGCAGTGACCGCAGCTTTTATGCCCTTCGGGCTGGCGGCACATCAGGAAGCGGCACAGCGCATACATCAACGCCTCGCCGCCCATCCCGCTCAGGGATTGTAACAGTAAGGCGTGGTGGCCTCGTCCGGCCTGATAGCTACCGACCAGTTGCTCGAACGAGGGGCGCAGCCACGGATACCATTTCATGCCGGTTGCTCCGCCATCCACTGGACGATCGTGGCGCGAATATCGCGCGCGACGGCATCCAGCGGCTGCGTCGCGTCCACCGTGCGGATAGAAGGATCCGCCGCGGCCAGCTCAAGGTAGCGCGCGCGGGTACGATTGAAGAAGTTCATGGACTCCTGCTCAATGCGATCCAGTTCGCCGCGGGCGCGGGCGCGCCGCAGGCCCACTTCCGGCGTGACGTCGAGGTACAGCGTCAAATTAGGTCGAAAATCGCCGAGAACGGCGTCACGCAGCGTCGCCAGCATCGTGCGGTCAATCCCCCTGCCGCCGCCCTGATAGGCCTGAGTGGAGAGATCGTGACGATCGCCGATCACCCACTGGCCGCGAGCCAGAGCAGGCTTAATCACGGTCTCCACCAGCTGGACGCGCGCCGCGTAAAACATCAGCACTTCCGCTTTATCGTTAATCACTTCATCGCCCGTGGACTGGATATCCAGCACCAGGCTACGCAGTTTTTCGGCAAGGATTGTGCCCCCCGGCTCACGGGTAAACACCATATCGTGAATACCTGCCGACTGCAGCGTCTCCACCACCAGTTGACGTGCGGTGGTCTTCCCGGCGCCCTCCAGCCCCTCGATGACGATATAGTTACTGCGCATTTTTTTCCTTAAGTACTTTCAGATAGTCCTGCACCGCGCGGTTATGGCTGACCAGGTTTGTGGTAAACGTATGGCCCCCTTTCCCGTCGGCGACAAAATAGAGGTATGGCGTTTTCGCCGGATGGGCGGCCGCCTTCAGCGACGCTTCGCCCGGCACCGCAATAGGGCCTGGCGGCAGGCCGCTAATGGTATAGGTATTGTACGCGGTCGGCGTCTCCAGATCCTTACGCGTTAACTTACCATTATACCCTTCGCCCATCCCGTAGATCACCGTTGGATCAGTCTGTAAACGCATGCCGATGCGCAGGCGGTTGATAAACACCGACGCGACGCGATCGCGCTCTTCCGCCACCGCGGTCTCTTTCTCAATAATCGAGGCCATGGTCAACAGCTGATTCTGATCGTCATAGGGCAGATTATCCATCCGTCCTTCCCAGACCTTCGCCACTTCGGTGACCATTTTCTGATGCGCGCGCTTGAGGATGGCGATGTCGCTGGTATTGGCGGTGTACATCCAGGTATCCGGCCAGAACCAACCTTCCACCCAGTCGGCGTGGTCAAGACCTAACGCCTTAGCCACCGTCGCGTAGCTATCGTCTTCAAGCGTGTGTTTCACGTAGGGGGCATCGCGCAGCTGACGAAGGTAGTCGCTGACCCGCATGCCTTCGACAAAGCGCAGCGGAAACTGCGCCTCTTTGCCGCTGGCCAGCAGCTGCAGCATTTCGCGCACCGTCATTTGCGGCGTGAAGCGATAGGTCCCGGCCTTGAAGTGAGACAGCTCAGGCTCGATCCGCAGCAGCCACTGGAACACGCGCGGACGATTGATCACCTTCTCGCGATAGAGATCCTGCCCCAGCGCCAGCCGGCCGGTGCCGGCTTCGAGGGTAAAGATGGTCTCTTCTTTAATCAGCAGCTTGCTGTCCGCCAGCTGGCGTACCTTCCACATTCCTGCCGCCGCGGCGATGCCCAACAGCACGACCAGCAACAGGATAAAACGTAACATTTTCTTCATACTAACCAGACAGCTCACACAAAGGGGCTAAAAAATGGTAAAGCTCGCGAGAGGACCAGACGGTCTCCTCCCAGCGACGAACCGGCACCAGCGGCATAAGCGCATTGCAGATCAGCACTTCATCGGCCTCCCGCAACGTCTCGGGACGCGCTGTCACTTCGACAACGCGAAACGTCGATGGTGCCAGCTGCGCGATACAACGCTGCCGCATTATGCCGTTGACCCCGGCATAATCGAGTCGCGGAGTAAAGACATCCCGTCCCTGACGCCAGAATAAATTCGCGGCACAGCATTCCGTAAGCCACCCGTCACTGTCAAGGACCAGCGCCTCATCGGCGTCCGTCTGTTCAAGATGAGAGCGGATCAGCACCTGCTCCAGACGGTTAAGATGCTTCAGACCGGCCAGCCAGGGGTTGCGCCCCAGGGTCACCGGGCTCCGGGTCAGGGTAATGCCCTCCTCCCGCCAGCGCGCGTAGTGCGCCGGAAGCGAAGAGACGCTCAGAATGCGGGTGGGCGACGCGCAGCCCGCCGTGCTGTATCCCCTCCCCCCGACGCCGCGGGTGAGGACCACCTTAAGCACACCCTGGGCGTGCGGCCGAGCCAGACGCTGCATCTCGTCGCTCAACGTCAGCCAGTCGTCAAATGGGATGCGTAATTTTTCGCAGGTCGTCTGCAAACGCTGCAGATGGGCGTCCAGTAACGCAACCTGCCCGTGCTGTATACGGGCGGTGGTAAAACAACCGTCGCCAAACTGGACGGCGCGATCGTTCGCCGCCAGCGTGTCCTGTTCAACGCCATTTATCAAGAACATAAAGGACTCCTTTTCACAGGTCGGTGAGTGTCTCAGGACACGGAGCAGAGGACAAGCGGAGAAAGCCGAATAAAAAAGGCCCGACGAACGGGCCTTTTGTTAAAGCAGTACCGGGGCAAGCCCTGTCACACTTTTTTGAAGATCAGCGAACCGTTAGTGCCGCCGAAGCCGAAGGAGTTGCACAGGGTGTACTCCATACCGGAAACCTGACGCGCTTCGTGCGGAACGAAGTCGAGGTCGCAGCCCTCATCCGGGTTGTCGAGGTTGATCGTCGGCGGAACCGCCTGATCGCGCAGCGCCAGGATAGAGTAAATCGACTCTACCGCCCCTGCCGCGCCCAGCAGATGCCCGGTCATGGATTTGGTGGAGCTCACCAGTACGCGGCTCGCCGCATCGCCGAAGACAGACTTAACCGCCTGCGCTTCCGCTTTATCGCCAGCCGGCGTCGAGGTGCCGTGGGCATTGACGTAGCCGATCTGGCCCGGTTCGATGCCCGCATCGCGAATGGCATTCACCATCGCCAGCGCGGCGCCCGCGCCATCTTCCGGCGGTGACGTCATGTGGTAAGCATCGCTGCTCATGCCGAAGCCGACGATCTCGGCGTAGATTTTCGCGCCGCGTTTTTTCGCATGCTCGTACTCTTCCAGCACCACCATGCCCGCGCCGTCGCCCAGCACGAAGCCGTCGCGATCTTTATCCCACGGACGGCTTGCCGCCTGCGGGTTGTCATTGCGCGTGGAGAGCGCCCGCGCTGCGCCAAAGCCGCCCACGCCAAGCGGGGTACTGGCTTTTTCCGCACCGCCTGCCACCATCGCATCGGCATCGCCATAGGCGATGATGCGCGCAGCCTGACCGATGTTGTGCACGCCTGAAGTACAGGCGGTCGCGATGGAGATACTTGGTCCACGCAGACCAAACATGATGGTCAGATGCCCGGCCACCATGTTAACAATTGTGGAGGGAACGAAGAATGGGCTGATCTTACGCGGTCCACCGTTGACCAGCGAACTGTGGTTTTCTTCGATCAAGCCGAGGCCGCCAATACCGGAGCCGATCGCGGCGCCAATACGGGTAGCATTCTCTTCCGTCACTTCAAGGCCAGAATCCTGCATGGCCTGAACGCCAGCGACAATTCCATATTGAATGAAGGCATCCATCTTGCGCTGCTCTTTGCGCGAGATAATGTCATCACAGTTAAAATCCTTTACTAAGCCAGCAAATTTCGTTGCATAGGCGCTAGTATCGAAATGGTCGATCAGGCTGATGCCACTCTGACCGGCAAGGAGAGCTTTCCAGGTAGACTCTACGGTATTGCCGACAGGAGACAACATGCCCAGTCCGGTCACAACTACACGACGCTTAGACACGTTTGTCCTCCAGGGAGGGAAAATAGATTCTTGTGGGACAAAAAAAAGATAAAACTCAGGCGGTCGAATGACCGCCTGGAGATGTTCACTTACGCCTGGTGGCCGTTGATGTAATCAATGGCAGCCTGAACGGTGGTGATTTTCTCAGCTTCTTCGTCCGGAATCTCAGTATCAAACTCTTCTTCCAGAGCCATTACCAGCTCAACGGTGTCAAGAGAATCAGCGCCCAGGTCTTCAACGAAGGAAGCATTGTTGGTAACTTCTTCCTGCTTAACGCCCAGCTGCTCGCCGATAATTTTCTTAACGCGTTCTTCGATAGTGCTCATACTCTTAAATTTCCTATCAAAACTCGCTTTCGCGATGGTTTTCGTAGTGTATAAAATGTTGAAAAATTTGCAACTAAATCCCGGCAGGTCTTACCACGATTTTGCGCTATTTTGAGGCCGTTTGCCCTAAGAACGCAAATCTTTTCGCACAAAACCGCACACAGAACCGTGCGAAGTGCGCGGTTCCTGAACGTTTTGCACAAATCTCGGTCAGACCATGTACATTCCGCCGTTGACGTGCAGGGTTTCACCAGTGATGTAACTTGCTTCGTCAGAGGCTAAAAATGCCACCGCGCTGGCGATTTCATTTGGGGTGCCAAGGCGCCCCGCAGGAACTGCCGCCAGCGTACCCGCACGCTGCTCATCGGTCAGCGCACGCGTCATGTCCGTTTCAATAAAGCCCGGAGCAACAACGTTTACAGTAATACCGCGTGACGCAACTTCACGCGCCAGTGATTTACTGAAGCCGATCAGACCCGCTTTCGCCGCAGCGTAGTTGGCCTGACCCGCATTTCCCATGGTACCAACCACAGAACCGATAGTGATAATACGTCCATGACGCTTTTTCATCATAGCGCGCATTACCGCTTTTGACAGACGGAAAACCGATGACAGGTTGGTTTCGATAATATCGTTCCACTCGTCATCTTTCATGCGCATTAACAGGTTGTCGCGAGTGATCCCGGCATTATTCACCAGGATATCCACTTCGCCAAACTCTGCGCGCACATTTTCCAGAACAGATTCAATAGATGCCGGGTCGGTCACATTCAACATCAGACCTTTACCGTTGGCGCCTAAATAGTCGCTGATCGCCTGCGCGCCGCTTTCGCTGGTCGCAGTACCGATAACTTTCGCGCCGCGGGCGACGAGCGTTTCAGCGATGGCGCGGCCAATACCGCGGCTTGCACCGGTAACCAGCGCGATTTTTCCTTCAAAACTCATGGTTTTCCTCTTTTATTGCTCAAGCGCCGCAGACATCGCCGCCGGCTCGTTAAGCGCGGAAGCGGTCAGGGTGTCAACAATACGTTTGGTCAGGCCGGTGAGGACTTTACCCGGGCCAACCTCATACAGATGCGTGACGCCCTGAGCAGCCATAAACTCAACGGTTTTGGTCCACTGAACCGGGCTATACAGCTGGCGTACCAGCGCGTCGCGAATGGCGTCCGGCGCGGTTTCGCACTTCACGTCGACGTTATTTACCACCGGAATCGTCGGCGCGTTGAAGATGATATTCTGCAGCTCAAGCGCCAGTTTTTCCGCAGCGGGCTTCATCAGCGCACAGTGGGAGGGCACGCTCACCGGCAGCGGCAGCGCGCGTTTAGCGCCCGCGGCTTTACAGGCGGCGCCTGCGCGTTCGACGGCCTCTTTGTGACCAGCGATAACCACCTGTCCCGGGGAATTGTAGTTCACCGGAGAGACGACCTGCCCTTCGGCCGAGTCTTCACAGGCTTTGGCGATAGCCGCGTCGTCCAGACCGATAATCGCTGACATGGCGCCGGTACCTTCCGGTACGGCTTCCTGCATGAATTTGCCGCGCAGTTCAACCAGGCGAACGGCGTCAGCGAAAGCGATAACGCCCGCGCAAACCAGCGCGGAGTATTCGCCAAGGCTGTGGCCTGCCAACAGCGCCGGCGCTTTGCCGCCCTGCTGCTGCCAGACGCGGTACAGCGCCACGGAGGCGGTCAGCAGCGCCGGCTGGGTCTGCCAGGTCTTATTCAGTTCTTCTGCCGGGCCCTGTTGCGTCAGCGCCCACAGATCGTAACCCAACGCTGCGGAAGCTTCACCGAAGGTCTCTTCAATGACCGGCCAGGTCGCCGCCATATCGGCCAGCATGCCTACGGCCTGAGAGCCCTGTCCCGGGAACACAAAAGCAAATTGCGTCATGTTTAAATCCTTATACTAAAAACGAACCAGCGCGGAACCCCAGGTGAAACCGCCACCAAAGGCTTCCAGCAAAATCAGCTGCCCACGTTGAATGCGGCCATCGCGGACGGCCTCATCCAGCGCGCAAGGGACTGACGCCGCGGAGGTGTTGCCATGGCGGTCGAGGGTCACTACGACGTTATCCATCGACATGCCCAGTTTCTTCGCCGTCGCGCTGATGATCCGCAGGTTTGCCTGATGCGGCACCAGCCAGTCCAGCGCTGAACGTTCAAGATTGTTCGCGGCCAGCGTCTCATCAACGATATGCGCTAACTCGGTGACCGCCACTTTGAAGACTTCATTACCGGCCATCGTCAGATAGATCGGATTTTCCGGATCGACGCGATCGGCGTTCGGCAGGGTCAGCAGTTCGCCATAGCTACCGTCAGCATGCAGATGCGTCGAGATAATGCCAGGCTCTTCGGAGGCGCCCAGCACCACCGCGCCGGCGCCATCGCCGAAAATAATAATCGTCCCGCGATCGGCCGGATCGCAGGTGCGCGCCAGCACATCAGCGCCAACGACCAGCGCATAATCCACCGCGCCGTTTTTCACATACTGATCGGCGACGCTCAGCGCATAGGTGAAACCGGCGCAGGCGGCCGCGACGTCAAACGCCGGGCAGCCTTTGACGCCCAGCATAGACTGAATCTGGCAAGCCGAACTCGGAAACGCGTGCGTGCCGGAGGTGGTCGCAACGATGATCAGACCAATTTGCTCCGCGGACACGCCCGCCATCGCCAGCGCCTGCTTTGCGGCTTCAAAGCCCATCGTAGCAACTGTTTCATGCGCTGCGGCAATACGACGCTCACGGATACCTGTGCGGGTGACAATCCACTCGTCAGAGGTCTCTACCATTTTTTCCAGGTCGGCGTTTGTACGCACTTGCTCGGGCAGATAGCTGCCGGTACCAATAATCTTCGTATACATGTACGCTCAGTCACTCTTGGGTAATATACCCGCCTCGTTCAACCGCCGCGGCGTCAGTGGTGTCCATTCGTCCCGCGTTGCTGTCGGGCGTTCACGTCACTGTCGCTTTCCGGCAGCTCGAAACCAGCTGGGTATAAAGATTCCAGGCGCGCGGCGATCCGTTGAGGAATTTGCCGCTGCACCGCCTGCACTGCCTGCTCTATCGCGACGCTAAAGGCGCGCTGATTGGCAGCACCATGACTCTTGATCACGGAACCGCGCAATCCTAACAGACAGGCGCCATTATACTGGTCGGGGTTGAGGTGACTGAATCGCCTCGCCAGGCTTTTTTGTAACCAACGTTTTAGTAACAGCAGCCACCACGACCGTTTTTTGCCCTCTCCCTGAGATTTCAGCAGTGAAAGGAACATTCTGACAACACCTTCCATGGTTTTTAATGTGACGTTGCCCGTGAATCCGTCACAAACCAGCACATCGGTTTTTCCGGTCAACAGTTCATTGGCTTCAAGATAGCCGATGTAGTTGAGGGAAGGCAGCGTTTTGAGCACTGCGGCAGCATCGCGGATGCTGCTGAGGCCTTTCATCTCTTCTTCGCCGATGTTCAGCAAGGCGACGCGTGGATTGGCAATGCCGACCACCTCTTCCGCCAGCACCGCGCCCATCACTGCGAACTGCACCAGCATCGTGCTGTCGCAGTCGACGTTGGCGCCGAGATCCAGCACCACGGTTTTGCCCTTCTGCTGGTGCGGCAAAACCGTCACCAGCGCCGGCCGCTCAATACCTTCAATCGGTTTGAGCAGCAGTTTCGCCAGGCCCATCAGCGCGCCGGTGTTGCCGGCGCTAACGCAGGCTTCCGCCCGCCCTTCTTTCACAAGCTCCAGCGCCACGCGCATTGAGCTTCCGCGACTGCTGCGGATAGCCTGTGCGGGTCGCGCATCACTGGCAATAACTGACTGCGCAGGAATAATCTGCAGACGCGAACGTTGTTCGAAGTCAGCTTTGGCGAGTAATGGCGTGATGGCGTCGGGATCGCCGACTAAAAGAAGTGTGAGTTGCGAATTAGAGTTCAGTGCCTGCAGTGCTGCAGGCACTGTCACGGATGGGCCGAAATCGCCCCCCATGACATCTAACGCCAGGGTTAGACGTGTCAAGGTATCGTCGCTGCCCGGTTCGGTGATTCCCCAGTTGCCCGGGGAGCCCTCACTAAGCTTCATCACGCTGGCACCCGCGAATTTTCACGCTGCAGACGCAACAATCCGGGCATTGACGCTTCTGGTTACCGGGTTAACCGAGTGTCCAGGTACGCACACGCCCGCCATGGCCTGCAACGGGAAATCCTGCGAGTATCGCGTGATTACTTAGCGATAACCTTGCGACCGCGGTAGAAACCGTCGGCAGTGATGTGGTGACGCAGGTGTTTCTCACCAGAAGTTTTGTCTACAGACAGGCTGGTGACTGCGGTCAGCGCGTCATGGGAACGACGCATGCCACGTTTGGAACGGGTTGGTTTATTCTGTTGTACGGCCATGGACCTTACTCCTCAATTACTTACGCTTTAAGCTGGCTAATACGGCAAATGGGTTTGGTTTTTGTGCCTCTTCAGGCAGTTCGCCAAAGACCATGTCCGCGTCGGACACTTCACAGTGTTCAGAATCATGCACCGGAACTACGGGCAGGGAGAGGATAATTTCATCCTCGACCATTGCCTGCAGGTCGATTTCACCGAATTCGTTAACCTCAATCGGCTCATACGCTTCCGGTAGTGCTTCGGCCTGTTCGTCATTTCTGACGGGGCTAAAACAATACGTGGTGTGGACGTGATGGGAGAACGGTTTCCCGCAACGCTGGCATTCGAGGGTTACCGTTACCTTCGCATCGCCTGTAATGACGGCGAGACGCTGGTTATCGATAGCGAACGACATGCTGCATTCCACATCGCTGTCCACGCTGACTACAGAATCGGCTACACGTTCAACCTGATCGCGGGCATAGATGCCTTCGTAATCAAGGCGTTTTTGAGCCGTGCGTACCGGATCAAGAGTCAGGGGTAATTTTACCTTTTGCATAGGGCGCGCATATTAACTTTGTAATGTCATAGAGTCAAAGAAAAAGGCAGCCTCAGGTTGCCTTTTGCCATTTATTCGCACACATTGCGGCGCATAGTTTAAGATGATGCTCTGCGAAGCGCTATATGTGGATGAAAAAATATGTCTGAACTTATCCTGGCGTCAACCTCTCCCTGGCGGCGCATGCTGCTGGAAAAACTGGGATTACCGTTTGAATGCGCGGCGCCTGACGTCGACGAAACGCCCCGTCCTGAAGAATCCGCGCGTCAGCTTGTCACCCGACTGGCGCAGGCCAAAGCGCAGAGCCTGGCCTCGCGCTACCCCAATCACCTTATTATAGGCTCCGATCAGGTTTGCGTACTGGACGGTGAGATCACCGGTAAACCGCACACCGAGGAAAATGCCCGCAGGCAGTTGAGAAAGGCCAGCGGGTCAATCGTCACCTTTTATACCGGCCTGGCGCTGTATAACTCCGCCAGCGGTCATTTGCAAACCGAATGCGAGCCCTTTGACGTCCACTTCCGCCATCTCAGCGATAAAGAGATCGAAGGCTATGTGCGCAAAGAGAACCCGCTGCAGTGCGCCGGGAGTTTCAAGAGCGAGGGGTTAGGCATTACGCTGTTCGAACGGCTGGAAGGCCGCGACCCGAATACGCTGGTCGGGTTACCCTTAATCGCGCTGTGTCAGATGCTGCGCCGCGAAAACGACAACCCGCTGTTAGGCTAAGGCAAAAAAAACGGCGGAACTGATTCCGCCGTTGCGCTTATTTACTCTTCCGTAGCACCTGTAAACAGTGCTTCAGCTGGTTATCCAGCGGCGCCTCAACGCGCATCACCTCCCCGCTCCCCGGGTGGGTAAACTTCAGCGCAGCAGCGTGGAGGAACAGGCGGTTTAAGCCGGTACCTGAGAGTTGCTTATCAAATTCGCGGTCGCCATAGCGGTCGTCAAAGGCGATAGGATGGCCGGCATACTGGGTATGAACGCGAATCTGATGGGTGCGCCCGGTGACCGGACTGCAGCGCACCAGCGTGGCGAATTCATAACGCTCTTCCACTTTAAAGCGCGTCTCTGACGGCTTGCCTTCCTGACTCACGCGGACAATTCGCTCCCCGCTCTGCAGAATGTTCTTCAATAGCGGGGCCTGCACTACTTTGGTATGCGACTGCCACTGGCCGCGCACCAGCGCCAGATAGTCTTTCTGCATGCCTTTATCGCGCAGCTGCTCGTGCAGCGAACGCAGCGCCGAGCGCTTTTTCGCCACCAGCAGCACGCCTGAAGTATCGCGGTCGAGTCGATGCACCAGCTCAAGGAAGCGCGCCTCCGGGCGCAGGGCGCGCAACCCTTCAATCACCCCGAAGCTCAGGCCGCTGCCGCCATGTACCGCAGTGCCGGAAGGCTTATTGAGGACCAGAATATGATCGTCTTCATAGAGGATCACCTCAGAGAGCGCCGCGACTTTCTGTAGATGCGGCGATACCGCCTCTTCTTCACGCTCCGCCACGCGCACCGGCGGGATACGGACTTCATCGCCCGCTTCCAGCTTATACTCCGGCTTCACGCGTTTTTTATTCACCCGCACCTCGCCTTTACGCAGGATGCGATAAATCATGCTCTTCGGTACGCCTTTCAATTGCGTACGCAAAAAGTTGTCGATACGTTGCCCCGCTTCATCAGCAGCAATGGCAACCATTTTTACGGTTGGGGTCTCAGTTTTCATGGTGCGCGATTCTAAATAGCCGGACGCATTAGCGCCACTCATTTTTATATGCTTATATTTATCATTATCCTGTTTTCACGGTTTGCCTGACCGCCATATTGTTTGTTATTAGAACAATCTGTATGGGCAGGTGATAAAACTGTGAGTAACCGGGTGATAAAAGGTGAAAGTCAACTTGCTATAACAAGGTTAGCAATGGAATAATGAGACCGTTTTCCGTATTGCATCTTGTTAGAACAAGACATTAGCGGAATGACCAATTTTGTCTGACCGATCGCCCACGCAGCAATGGCGTAAGACGTTGTGATCTTTCAGACAGTTAGCGGGCTGCGGGTTGCAGTCCTTACCGGTACAGGCTCTATGGATTTCAAGTCGCAGGAAGGCGTCAACTCCGGGACTCCCGGGAGCTCATCTGGATCAGCCGATCGAGGTGAGCAGGTTAAGCCATCATGCCTGCAACGCGAAAGACGACGAGTATAAATGGAATATTCTCTGGTGATACATCCCAGGCTGTTCCCCTGAATAATTGCGCTGTGTTTCCGTTTGAAACACAGGCGACCGACACTCTGCGCCTCTTAAGCGCGCGACAACCGTGAGGTTGGCGACGTGAACCAGACACGAGGCCATCGGTTTTCCCCCGGAAAGGCATTACTCTGCCCGCAGCTTAGTCGTCAATGTAAGAATAATGAGTAAGTTACGATGAAAAGAATGTTAATCAACGCAACTCAGCAGGAAGAGTTGCGCGTCGCCCTTGTTGATGGGCAGCGCCTGTACGACCTGGATATCGAAAGCCCCGGGCACGAACAGAAAAAAGCGAACATCTACAAAGGCAAGATCACCCGCATTGAACCCAGCCTTGAAGCCGCGTTTGTTGATTACGGCGCCGAGCGTCATGGTTTCCTCCCCCTCAAAGAAATCGCCCGCGAATACTTCCCCGCCAACTACAATGCGCATGGTCGTCCTAATATCAAAGACGTACTGCGTGAAGGTCAGGAAGTTATCGTGCAGATTGATAAAGAAGAACGCGGCAACAAAGGCGCTGCGCTCACCACCTTTATCAGCCTGGCGGGCAGCTATCTGGTACTGATGCCGAACAACCCGCGCGCGGGGGGAATTTCCCGCCGTATCGAGGGCGACGACCGTACCGAACTGAAAGAAGCGCTGGCGAGCCTGGAGCTTCCGGACGGCATGGGCCTTATCGTTCGCACCGCTGGCGTCGGCAAATCCGCCGAAGCCCTGCAGTGGGACCTGAGCTTCCGTCTGAAACACTGGGAAGCGATTCAGAAAGCCGCGGAAAGCCGTCCGGCGCCGTTCCTGATCCACCAGGAAAGCAACGTCATTGTCCGCGCCTTCCGTGACTACCTGCGCCAGGATATCGGCGAAATCCTGATCGATAACCCGAAAGTGCTTGAGCTGGCGCGCCAGCATATCGCCGCGCTGGGTCGTCCGGATTTCAGCAGCAAAATCAAACTGTACACCGGTGAAATCCCGCTGTTCAGCCACTACCAGATCGAATCCCAGATTGAATCCGCCTTCCAGCGTGAAGTCCGTCTGCCGTCCGGTGGCTCTATCGTCATCGACAGCACTGAAGCGCTGACCGCTATCGATATCAACTCCGCCCGCGCTACCCGCGGCGGCGATATCGAAGAGACGGCGTTCAACACCAACCTCGAAGCGGCTGACGAGATTGCCCGCCAGCTGCGTCTGCGCGACCTCGGCGGCCTGATCGTTATCGACTTTATCGATATGACTCCGGTTCGCCACCAGCGCGCCGTGGAGAACCGTCTGCGCGAAGCCGTCCGTCAGGACCGGGCGCGCATTCAGATCAGCCATATCTCGCGCTTCGGCCTGCTGGAGATGTCCCGCCAGCGCCTGAGTCCGTCGCTGGGCGAATCCAGCCACCACGTCTGCCCGCGCTGCTCCGGCACCGGCACCGTGCGTGATAACGAATCGCTGTCGCTCTCTATTCTGCGTCTGATTGAAGAAGAAGCGCTGAAAGAGAACACCAAAGAAGTTCATGCCATCGTTCCGGTACCGATCGCCTCCTATCTGCTGAACGAAAAACGTGCCGCGGTGAGCGCTATCGAATCCCGTCAGGGCGATGTGCGCGTGATCATCGTGCCAAACGACGAAATGCAGACGCCGCACTACTCCGTCCTGCGCGTGCGCAAAGGTGAAGAGACCTCAACGCTGAGCTACCTGCTGCCGAAGCTGCATGAAGAAGAGATGGCGCTGCCGGGCGACGATGAGCCGGCAGAACGGAAACGTCCGGAACAACCGGCCCTCGCCGCTTTTGTCATGCCTGACGCGCCGCCGGCCCCGATGCTCGAAGAGCCAGCCGCCGCGCCTGTCGCCGCAGCGACCCCGGTCGCGGCCGCCGCACCGGCGCAGCCTGGCCTGCTCTCGCGCTTCTTCAGCGCGCTGAAGAATATCTTCTCTGGCGCCGAAGAGGCCAAACCGGCTGAAGTTCAGGTCGAGAAGAAAGCGGAAGAAAAACCAGAGCGTCAGCAGGAGCGCCGTAAACCGCGCGCCAACAACCGCCGCGATCGCAACGACCGTCGTGACAATCGCGACAATCGTGATAATCGCGACAACCGTGATAACCGCGACGCGCGTGCCGAGAATAACGAAGGCCGTGAACCGCGCGAATCGCGTGAAGAGAACCGTCGCAACCGTCGCGAGAAGCCGTCGCAGAACGTGGAAGCCCGTGATGTTCGCCAGACCTCAGGTGACGATGCGGAAAAAGCGAAATCTCGTGACGAGCAGCAACCGCGCCGCGAACGCACCCGCCGCCGCAATGACGACAAACGTCAGGCGCAGCAGGAAGCCAAAGCGCAGACACGCGAAGAGCCGGTGGTGCAGGAGACGGAGCAGGAAGAGCGTGTGCAGACCCTGCCGCGTCGTAAACCGCGCCAGCTGGCACAGAAAGTACGCGTCGAGTCCGCTGTCGTTGAGCAGGTTGCCGAGATCGAGCCAGAAGCCGTAGTGGCGGAAGTTATCGCTCCGCGCAGCGAGCCGGTGAAAGCCGAGCTGCCAGCAGTCGTGGAGAGCGTGGCGGACCAGGACGAAAATGGCGAATCCCGTGAAGCGAACGGTATGCCGCGTCGTTCACGTCGTTCCCCGCGTCACCTGCGCGTCAGCGGTCAGCGTCGTCGTCGCTATCGTGACGAACGCTATCCGACCCAGTCGCCAATGCCGCTGACCGTGGCCTGCGCATCGCCGGAGATGGCTTCCGGTAAAGTCTGGATCCGCTACCCGGTGGTTCGTCCGCAGGACCAGCAGCCGGAAGAGGTTCAGGTTCAGGACGACAACGCCGTGGAAACCGTCGCGGCCGTCGCGGCCCCGGTTGCCGTCGTTGAAACCGTTACCGCTGCGCCGGTCACCGTCGAGCCGGCAACCATGGAGCCGGTTACCGCTGAGCCTGTGGTCGTCGAGCCGGTCGCGGCCGCCGAGCCGGTGGTCGTTGATGCTGCGGAAGTTGTCGCGCCAGCAGCCGTCGAGCCTGCGCCGCAGGAGCTGGTCACCGAAGCGCCGGCTGTCGAAGCGCCTCAGGCTATCGCGCCAGTGACGATCGACGCCGAGCCGGTGGTGGTAGAACCTGAAGTGGTGGAAACGGCGCCTGTCGTTGAAGCGCCAGTGGAAACCATCGCCCCGGCGGCGGAAACCGTGGTTGAAGCACCGGTTGTCGAAGCAGCGCCTGTCGAGCCGGTCAAGGCCGAGCCCCCGGTGAGCAAGCCGGTAGTGGTGGCGAGTCATCGCCATGCCACCGCGCCAATGACCCGTGCGCCAGCGCCGGACTATGTCCCGGAAGCACCGCGCCACAGCACCTGGGTGCGGCCGCCATTCGCCTTTGAAGGCAAAGGCGCCGCCGGCGGTCATAGCGCGACCCATAAAGCCACCGCTGAACCGACCCGCCCACAGCCCGTCGAGTAAGCGTGCTAAATAAAAAAACCGGCCTCCTGGCCGGTTTTTTTTATGCGCTTTGCGGAGGCTGCATGCCGGCGAGGTCCGGCATGATCTCCCGCATCAGGTCGAGGAACTTACGCAGCCGCGTCGGATAATAGCGCGCCCAGGGATAGACCAGGTGGACCGGCAGCGAGGCGGGACGCCACTGCGGGAACAGCTCTGTCAACCTTCCGGCGGCAAGATCCTCCGCCACCGTCCAGCTGGACACCATCGCCACCCCCAGACCCGCCAGCGCGGTATTGCGCGCGACGTACAGACTATCGGTGCTCAGACAGGGGGTAATCGCCGTGGAGACGATCTGCCCGCTTACCTGATGTCGGAGCCGTACCTCATGCTGATAAAAGGTGTTAATGGCGATCCACGGCAGGCCGGATAACGCCTCCAGCGAAGTTAACGGCGGGTACTTCGCCAGCAGTTCAGGAGAGGCCACCACGCAGCGCGGCACTTCCGCCAGCAGTACGGAGACCGTGGCCGGATCCACCTCCGCCCCCACGCGGATGGCGCAGTCGATATTATCGCTGAGAAAGTCGACAGTATTATCATTCAGCATCCACTCCACCGACAGCTGCGGATGACGCTGGAGAAAGGCGACCAGCGGCCCCAGCAGCTGCTGCTGGCCAAAAGCGTGCGGTGCCCTCACCCGCAGTACCCCTACCGGCCGATCGTCGGCAATACGCAGGTCATCTTCCAGCGCCAGCCAGGCATCCACCAGCTGGCGAGCGTGACGGTAGCAGCGTTCGCCATCGTCAGTGAGCTTCATCGCATGGGTGGTACGCAGGATCAGCTTGACCCCCAGCAGCCCTTCAAGGGACTGCAGGCGGCGGCTGACGGTCGCCTGAGTGGTATCCATCTGCCCCGCCGCGGCGGAGAGCGATCCGGTCTCCACAATGCGGATATAAGTGCGCATTAGCTCAATGCGGTCTATACGCTCCTGTCTTTTCATTCTTCTTTTGCCTATACGTGCTACGTATAACCGTTTTACCACCAGCCCGGCTACCGCGCCAGCCGCGTTCAGGGAAAAATAGCCCCATCGCATACACGAGGCACTGATCATGACACCGACTTCCCTTTCCGCCCGCGACGCAGGCTGGATTATCTTCATTCTCGCGCTCGGCGCTGGCTTTAGCGTCGCCTCTATCTACTACGCGCAGCCGCTGCTGCCGTTGATGGGCGCCAATCTCCACCTGACGGTAGAAGGTATGGGTCTGGTCCCTACCCTGACACAGGCGGGTTATGCGCTCGGCATTCTGTTCCTGCTTCCGCTCGGCGACCGCCACGATCGCCGCCGGCTGATCCTGGTGAAAAGCGCGCTGCTGGCGCTCCTGCTGCTGCTGTGCAGCCTCACCGGCCAGCTCAGCTCACTGCTGGTGGTTAGTCTGCTGATCGGTATGGCGGCGACCATGGCGCAGGATATCGTCCCGGCGGCGGCGATCCTCGCCCCGGCGGGCAAGCAGGGAAAAATGGTGGGCACGGTGATGACCGGGCTGCTGCTGGGGATCCTGCTTTCCCGGACGGTCAGCGGCGTGGTGGGCGCAGTGTTCGGCTGGCGGGTGATGTATCAGGCGGCGGCGGTCAGCGTGGCGCTGATTGGCCTGGTGATGTGGCGGGTGCTGCCGCGCTTCGCCATTCACTCGACGCTGAGCTATCCGCAGCTGATGGCCTCGATGGCGCATCTGTGGCAGCGTTACCCGGCGCTACGCCGCGCTGCGCTGGCTCAGGGGGCGCTCTCTGTCGCCTTCAGCGCCTTCTGGTCGACGCTGGCGGTGATGCTCTCCGAACACTATCACATGGGCAGCGCGGTAGCGGGCGGCTTTGGTATCGCCGGGGCCGCCGGGGCGCTGGCCGCGCCGCTGGCCGGCGGACTGGCCGATAAATTTGGCGCCGGTAAAGTGACGCAAATGGGGGCGGCGCTGGTCACCGTCTCCTTCGCCCTGATGTTTATACTGCCGCTGCTGCCACTGCATGGCCAGCTGGCGCTGATTGCCCTGTCGGCGATTGGCTTCGACCTTGGCCTGCAGTCAAGCCTGGTGGCGCATCAGAACCTGGTGTATGGCCTTGAGCCACAGGCCCGCGGCCGCCTGAACGCTCTGCTGTTTACCGTGGTCTTCATTGGGATGTCGCTGGGGTCGGTGCTGGGCAGCAAGCTTTACGTACTGGCCGGCTGGAACGGGGTGGTTACCCTGGCGGTGGTCAGCGGGGCGATCGCCCTGGCGATCCGCTTGCTGGAGAATGCCCGTATCGTTGCAGCCGAACGCCACGCATCATAAAAAAAACCCGCTTCGCCTGAGGCGAAGCGGGTTCATCAATTCCCATTCAAGCGCTTACGCTGTACGACGGGCAAACTCTTTCACGCGGAAGCCCAGCAGCAGCAGTGTGGCGAAATAAGCCACCACTCCGGCGATCACCACCACCAGCAAACGCATCAGACGGAACGGCATCGTCCCCAGCGACCACTCCGGCATGAGATGCATGACGCCCAGCAGCGCCGCGGCCATGACCAGCACCGCAGCAATCAGACGCAGCAGGAAGGCCAGCCAGCCCGGTTGGGGGGTGAAAATTTTCTGTTTACGCAACTGCCAGTAAAGCAGCGCAGCGTTCAGGCAGGCCGCCAGACCGATGGACAGCGACAGACCCGCATGCTTCAGCGGGCCGATAAACGCCAGGTTCATCACCTGGGTCATAATCAGGGTGACAATGGCAATCTTGACCGGGGTCTTGATGTCCTGACGGGAATAGAAACCCGGCGCCAGCACCTTCACCACGATAAGCCCCATGAGCCCCACGGAATAAGCCACCAGCGCGCGCTGGGTCATCGCCGCATCAAAGGCGCTAAATTTGCCGTACTGGAACAGGGCCACGGTCAGCGGTTTAGCGAGGATCCCCAGCGCTACCGCGCTCGGCAGCGCCAGCAGGAAGCAGAGACGCAGCCCCCAGTCCATCAGCCGGCAATACTCGTCATGATTACCGCTGGCGAAGCTTTTTGACAGCGAGGGCAGCAGGATAGTGCCGAGCGCCACCCCCAGAACACCGGACGGAAACTCCATCAGGCGGTCAGCATAGTACATCCACGACACCGATCCCGACACGAGAAACGAAGCGAAGATGGTATTGATGATAAGGGAGATCTGGCTTACCGACACGCCGAGGATCGCCGGGCCCATCTGCTTCACCACCCGCATCGCGCCGGCATCTTTCAGATTGATGCGCGGCAGGACCAGCATGCCAATCTTCTTCAGGTGCGGCAGCTGGTAGGCCAGCTGCAGCACGCCGCCGACCGTGACAGCCCAGGCCAGCGCCAGCACCGGCGGATGGAAGTACGGCGCGGCAAACAGCGCAAAGCCAATCATGCTGACGTTAAGGAACGTCGGCGCAAAGGCCGGCACCGAGAAGCGGTTCCAGGTATTGAGGATCGCCCCCACCAGCGAGGCCAGGGAGATCAGCAAAATATAGGGGAAGGTAATGCGCAGCAATTGGGTGGTCAGCGCAAATTTATCGGCGGTATCAGCAAACCCGGGGGCGGTGATGGTGATCACCCACGGCGCCGCCAGCATCCCGATAACGGTGACGATCGCCAGGGCCAGGGTCAGCAATCCGGAGACATACGAGACAAACACCCGGGTGGCATCTTCGCCCTGCTTGCTTTTATATTCGGCAAGGATCGGCACAAACGCCTGCGAGAAGGCGCCTTCGGCAAAAATACGCCGCAGCAGATTAGGTAGTTTGAAGGCGACGAAAAAGGCGTCGGTCGCCATCCCGGCGCCAAAAATGCGCGCCACAATCGCATCGCGGGCAAAGCCCAGCACGCGCGAAAACATGGTCATCGAACTGACGGCCGCCAGTGATTTTAAAAGGTTCATTACGCTGTTATTCCAAACCCTGGAGTAAAACGCCCGCAAATGCGGGCGCTGGAAAGTGGCGATAGTCTACCGGGTTCAACATGAATTACTACTGTCAGTTGTTTCAACGGATTATTCGCTGATGGCGTCGCGCCAGAGTTTGTCGACCACCCGCTGAGCCAGCAGCGCCTGTTCGCCTGCAGTTTCAGGAACGGTCTGATTTTGCACGCATTCGATAAAATGGCGCGCGCAGCCGACAAAGCCGCGCTGCTCCAGGGTGGTTTGCCAGCCGGCGACCGGGCGCTGGACCACGCCGTGACCGCACTCCTCCTGCCATTCGCGCATCTCGCTGACGGCATATAGCCCGCCATCCGTCACCGCCTGCACCCACTCGCGCTGGCTGCCTGCGCGGCGGTGCATGCTGGTGGTGACCTGCAGCCGGGGCGAACTGAACTGGTGTTCGGCATAGAGCATCTCGCCCTGCGGAGTGATCTGTAGCGCGCCACCGCGCAGACGCGCCTGACCGTCGGCCAGCCATAGCGCGGTATCCACCACGTGCAGATAGTCATCAAGCAGGGTAAAGCGCAGATCGTTGCCCACGCTATCGCTGCGGTGCTTATCCATCCGCAGCGAGGCCGCCTCGCCCAGCCGTCCCTTCAGCTCCCGATAGAGCGGTGCGAAGCGGCGATTGAAACCGACCATCAGAGTCAGACGCCGCCGCGCCGCCAGCTCGACCAGCATCTCCGCCTCACTCAGCTTGTCCGCCAGCGGTTTATCCACGCAAACATGAACCCCGGCATTCAGCAAATGATTCACCACTTCATAATGTGAAGCCGTCGACGTATGGACAAAAACCGCATCGCACTGCGCCGCCAGAGCGTCCAGTGATTCAGCGTAGGGGATCCGCCAGGTTTCGCAGACCCGCAACGCCTTCTCTTTCCCCGGCGACCAGGCCGCCTGCAGCGTCCAGCTTTCCGCCGCCCCCAGCACCGGCAGCCACGCTTTCTGCGCAATGCCGCCTAAGCCAACCACTCCGATGCGCAATCTTGTCCCCACGTTTTAGTCCCCCAGATGGTGTAACAGCGAATCGAGGCGCGCTTTAAGCTCCGCCACCTCGCCTTCCAGCGCTTCAACCCTGGCTCGCAGATCGTCATCCTCTTCCAGCGGCGCGAGTGCTTCCACCGTCGTGATCAGCGTGTCCATCTCGTCGCAAAACAGATGCATATAGCGGCTTTCCCGTTTTCCCGGCTCCCGGGGCAGACGGGCGACGAAGGGACCATCTTCGCGGGTCGCCAGCCCTTCCAGCACGCTTTCCACTTCCGCCATATCGCTGAACTCATGCATCCGCTGCGCCCGGCTGCGTAATTCACCCGGCGTCTGGGCGCCGCGCAGCAGCAGCGTCGTCACCACCGCCACCTCGCCGGCGCTGAGCTTCAGATCGCCAAATTCGGAGTTGCAAAAGCGCTGCTCATACTTGGTTACCCGATTGCCGAATCCGCTGACCGTGCGCAGATAGTGGCGTTTCACCAGGGTATCCAGCAGCGTCTGGACCTCGCCTTCGCTCAGCGACATCACCGGCTCGCGGTTGGTTTTCTGATTGCAGGCGGTCACGACGGCGTTCACCGACAGCGGATACTGCTCGGGCGTGGTGACTTGCTTTTCCAGCAGACAGCCAATGACGCGCGCTTCATGCGCGGTTAACTGATATTTCATCCTCTCTCCTTAACGTCCCGCTGACCAGTCCGGCGTCGTTAGCGCCGTCAATACATGGTCACGCCACTGCCCGTCGATCAGCAGGTAATCTTTGGCGTAACCCTCTTTTTCAAACCCCAACCGCGCCAGCAGCGCGCCGCTGCGCTGATTATGCGGCATATAGTTGGCCATAATGCGATGAATATGCTGCGTACGCTGCATATAGCGAATCGCCGACGTCAGCGCTTCAAACATCAGCCCCTGCCCCTGCCACTTCTCGCCAATAGAGTAGCCGAGATAGCAGGCATGGAATGATCCACGCACCACGTTGGAAAAGTTCGCCACGCCGACGATCTCCTTTTCCTCCGGATCGAGCAGCGCGAAATAAAAAGCAGACCCCTGTTTATGAAACTCGGCGATCATCGACAGACGCGCCTGCCATCCGGAAGGATAGCAGTGGCTGTCGTCACGAACCGGCTCCCAGGGTTTTAAGAACGCCTTATTCTCGGCGTAATAATCGGCCAGACGCCAGGCGTCACGATCGTGAACCAGGCGCACCACCAGCCGGTCCGTCGTCAAACGCACCTTCGGCACGTTACTGCGATAGCCAAACATTTCCTTTTCAGTCCCCCTGACTTCATTCTTGCTGCCTTCACTATACCTGTCCTGCGCGACGGTGTGAAAACAGCAACATACCATTTTCTGCGCCATCTCCTCTTTTCGATGAATAGCCTCAATCGAACTTGCATTTTGATAAAAAAATATTGTCGCAAGGGCGCTGGGAAAAGCAGCAGATTGCCCGCAGAATATCCACGCTTATCTCTATTTTTCCCTGGAGGGGAAATGTCCCGCGTCTCGCAGGCAAGGAGCCTGGGTAAATATTTCCTGTTAATCGATAACATGCTGGTCGTGTTGGGCTTTTTTGTCGTCTTCCCGCTGATTTCCATCCGCTTTGTCGATCAGATGGGCTGGGCGGCGCTGATGGTCGGCATCGCGCTCGGCCTGCGCCAGTTGGTGCAGCAGGGATTAGGTATCTTTGGCGGCGCTATCGCCGACCGCTTCGGCGCCAAACCGATGATCGTCACCGGTATGCTGATGCGCGCCGGCGGCTTCGCGGCGATGGCCGTCGCCCATGAGCCGTGGGTGCTGTGGTTCTCGTGCATACTTTCCGGGCTCGGCGGCACGCTGTTCGATCCGCCGCGGGCGGCGCTGGTGGTTAAGCTGGTGCGCCCGCATCAGCGCGGCCGCTTTTTCTCCATCCTGATGATGCAGGATAGCGCCGGCGCGGTGATTGGCGCGCTGCTGGGCAGCTGGCTGCTGCAGTATGATTTCCGCCTGGTGTGCAGCGCCGGCGCCGCGCTGTTTATCGCCTGCGCGGCATTTAACGCCTGGTATCTGCCGGCATGGAAGCTCTCGACGGTGAAAACGCCGATCCGCGAGGGGCTGGGCCGGGTGCTGCGGGACAAGCGCTTCGTCACCTATGTCCTGACGCTGACGGGCTATTACATGCTGGCGGTGCAGGTGATGCTGATGCTGCCGATCATGGTGAATGACATCGCCGGCTCGCCGGCCGCCGTGAAGTGGATGTACGCCATCGAAGCCACCATTTCGCTGACCCTGCTCTATCCCATTGCCCGCTGGAGCGAAAAACGTTTTCGCCTTGAGCACCGGCTGATGGCCGGTCTGCTGGTGATGACTCTGGCCATGCTCCCCATCGGCATGACCAGCAGTTTGCAACAGCTGTTTACCCTGATCTGCCTGTTTTACATCGGCTCCATCATTGCCGAACCCGCCCGGGAGACGCTGGGCGCCTCGCTGGCGGACGCCCGGGCGCGCGGCAGCTATATGGGCTTCAGCCGCCTGGGGCTCGCCTTTGGCGGCGCGCTGGGATATGCGGGCGGCGGCTGGCTGTTCGATGCCGGTAAGGCCGCGGGTCAGCCCGAGCTGCCGTGGCTGATGCTCGGGGCCATCGGGGTTATCACCTTCCTGGCGCTGTGGTGGCAGTTTAGTCCGAAACGCTCTGCCTCCGGCATGCTGGAGCCGCGGACCTGATGCGCGCGGCGGCGGTTTCTCCTGCTTTCAGCCTATTCTGCTGGTATCGAGGGTGCTGACAGGTCATGATGCTTTGTGTCAGGATGAATGAAGATATGAGCCAGAGGACCCCCATGAAAAAGATTTTGATCGCCGCCGCGCTGATTGTCAGCGGCCTGCTGAGCGGCTGTAATCAGCTGACCCAATACACAGTAAGCGAGCAGGAGATTAACCAGGCCCTGCAGAAGCGAAACCATTTTGCCAAAGATATTGGTCTGAAAGGCGTTGCCGACGCCCATATCGAACTGCAGAACCTCACCAGCGCCATCGGGCGCGAGGAGCCGGGCAAAGTCACGCTGACCGGGATCGCTAACGTCGACCTGAACTCCCTGTTCGGCACGCAGAAAGCGACGATCGATCTGAAGCTCAAAGCGCTGCCAACCTTTGACAGAGAGAAAGGCGCCATCTTCCTGCAGGAAATGGAGGTGGTGGATGCCAAAGTGGCGCCCGAGAAACTGCAGTCGGTCATTCAGGCCCTGCTCCCCTATCTGAATCAGTCGCTGCGCAGTTACTTCAGCCAGCAGCCTGCCTATGTCCTGCGTGAGGACGCCAGCACCGGTGAAGCGCTGGCGAAGAAATACGCCAAAGGCATAGAGGTGAAGCCGGGCGAGATTGTCATCCCCTTTACCAATTAATCTCCAGGGCGCCGCGGCGCCCTCAATTTTTTACGGAAATGAGTGCAAAGGAAAACGTTTACGCTTATCCTTAGTGCCCGGCAAAAAACAGCCCTGATGACTGAACCTATTAGCCGGAGCCTTCCATGACAGCACAATCCCAGGTATTGAAAATCCGCCGCCCAGACGACTGGCATATCCATCTGCGTGATGACGATATGCTGAAAACCGTCGTGCCTTATACCAGTGAGTTTTATGGCCGGGCGATCGTGATGCCGAATCTGGTGCCGCCTGTCACCACCGTCGCGGCGGCTATCGCCTATCGCCAGCGCATTATGGACGCCGTCCCGGCCGGGCACGATTTTACCCCGCTGATGACCTGCTATCTGACAGACTCCCTCGACCCGGCGGAGCTGGAGCGCGGCTTTAACGAAGGCGTGTTCACCGCCGCCAAGCTTTACCCGGCCAATGCCACCACCAACTCCAGCCACGGCGTCACCAGCACCGACGCCATTATGCCGGTGCTGGAGCGGATGGAAAAACTGGGGATGCCGCTGCTGGTACATGGCGAAGTCACCCACGCCGAGATTGATATTTTCGACCGCGAAGCGCGCTTTATTGAAACCGTGATGGAGCCGCTGCGCCAGCGCCTGCCCGGCCTGAAGGTGGTCTTTGAGCATATCACCACCAAAGATGCCGCCGAGTATGTGCGTGACGGCAATGAACTGCTGGCGGCCACTATCACCCCGCAGCATCTGATGTTCAACCGTAACCATATGCTGGTCGGCGGTATTCGTCCTCACTTGTACTGCCTGCCGGTACTCAAACGCAATATTCATCAGCAGGCACTGCGCGAACTGGTCGCCAGCGGCTTTAGCCGCGTCTTCCTTGGCACCGACTCCGCGCCGCATGCCCGCCATCGTAAAGAAGCCAGCTGCGGCTGCGCCGGCTGCTTCAACGCCCCGACCGCCCTCGGCAGCTACGCCACCGTATTTGAAGAAATGAACGCTCTGCAGCACTTTGAGGCCTTCTGCTCGCTGAACGGCCCGCGCTTTTACGGTCTGCCGGTCAATGAAAGCTATGTTGAACTGGTGCGTGAAGAGACGACCGTCGTCGACAGTATTGCGTTGCCCAATGACACCCTGGTGCCGTTCCTGGCAGGTGAAACCGTCCGCTGGACCATGAAGCGATAAAAAACGCGGCCCCCTGTTGTCAATGCTCACCAGATACTGTATAAATAACCAGTATCAAACACAGGGGGCAATTATGCGCATTGAAGTCTCTATCGCCAAAACGACCGCCTTACCCAACGGCGCGCTGGAAGCGCTGAATAACGAACTCTCTCGCCGTATCGCCGAACAGTTCCCGGCCATCGACAGCCAGGTGAGCGTCCGCTACGCCACGGGCAATCAGCTCTCGGTGTTCGGCGGCCTGAAAGAAGACAAAGACCGGATAAGCGAAATCCTGCAAGAAACCTGGGAAAGCGCGGACGACTGGTTTGTCCACGACCTCTCCTGAAGCATGGCGGGATCCAGTTACTCTGGTTTGCTCCCTCATTGTGCTTTTCTTTGCCGGGTCGCCCCGGCTTTTTTATCCTCTTCTCATGTTCAGAATATTCCTGATTATTCTGCTTAATATCGACTATAATGGCCGTTTTGCACGCTTATCTTGAGTAAAAAAGCGGCAAAACAAGAAAATCATGCTGCCTTTCATTTAATTTCTCGAGTTTATTCTTGATCCCTGATATAATTAACTTGCTTCAAAAAACATGCATTAAACCTCGAGAATTGTTGTCTTTTAACATATGAATAAGGGGTTATGATGGAAAAAAATAATGAAGTCATTCAGACCCATCCCCTCGTTGGATGGGACATCAGCACCGTTGATAGCTACGATGCGCTGATGTTGCGCCTGCACTACCAGAACCCCGCTCAAGAAAACAGTCATGATGCTGAGATAGGCCAGACGCTATGGCTAACGACGGACGTCGCACGTCAGTTTATTTCAATCCTGGAAGCAGGCATTGCGAAAATTGAATCTGGCGAATACCAGGAAAACGAGTACCGCAGACATTAACGCGGCACGCGGAATGACTTAACAATAAGCTTAACAGGCACCTGCGGGTGCCTGAATTATTTTCGGGCTTGTATAAGCACAGGGAGTTAATTACCCTGCTAACAAGGCAATTACCCGGAACTCACCATGCAATACGATCTTATCATTATCGGCAGCGGCTCCGTCGGCGCCGCCGCTGGCTATTATGCGCGTCGTGCCGGACTCAATGTTCTGATGACCGATGCCCATCAGCCTCCTCACCAGGAAGGCAGCCATCACGGCAGCAGCCGTCTTATCCGTCACGCCTATGGCGAAGGTGAAAAATATGTTCCGCTGGTGCTGCGCGCCCAGCAGCTGTGGGATGAACTGGCCGAGATCAGTGGCGAAGCCGTGTTTGAACGCACCGGCGTCATAAACCTCGGCCCCGCCAGCTCCCCTTTCCTCGCCAACGTTGCCGCCAGCGCCCGTGCGTTCCAGCTTGAGGTGGAAGAGCTGGATGCCCAGGCCGTGATGCAGCGCTGGCCGGAGATACGCCTCCCCGATGACTATCGGGCGATTTTTGAACCCGCTTCCGGCGTACTGCGCAGCGAACTGGCCGTGGAAACCTGGATCCGTCTGGCGCGTGAAGCGGGCTGCGCGCAGCTATTTAACTGCCCGGTCTCGGCTATTCATCACCATGCAGATGGGGTCACCATCGATACCCTCGACGGTGAATATCATGGTAAAAAGCTGCTGGTCAGCGCCGGGACCTGGGTCACCCGCCTGCTTCCGGACCTCCCCATCCAGCCGGTACGCAAGGTGTTCGCCTGGTACCAGGCCGATGGCCGTTACAGCAGCAAGAATCACTTCCCGGCCTTCACCGGCGAGTTGCCCAACGGCGATCAATACTACGGTTTCCCGGCGGAAGATAACGAGCTGAAGATTGGCAAGCATAACGGCGGTCAGCCGATCTCCATGCCGCAGGAGCGAGTGGCGTTTGGCGCTGTCGCCAGCGATGGCTCCGAATCGTTTCCGTTTTTGCGTAACGTCCTGCCCGGGATCGGCGGCTGCCTGCACGGCGCCTCCTGTACCTACGATAATACCGTCGATGAAGACTTTATTATCGATGCGTTACCCGGCAGACCAGACACGCTGCTCATCACCGGTCTGAGCGGGCACGGCTTTAAGTTTGCCCCGGTGCTGGGGGAAATTGCCAGTCAGTTTGCTCAGGGCGAAACTTCGAGCTTCAACCTGGCGCCCTTCTCGCTGGCGCGCTTTAACGCGTAATGGAATGCGGCACTTTTGCCGTCGGGCAAAAAAAACGGCCTCTGTCGAGGCCGTTAGTGATTGAGAGCGGTTATGCGTCGCCTGTTTAATTTGCTGGTCAATAACGTCCGCGAGCACTTTATGATCTACCTGGCGCTCTGGCTGCTGCTGGCGATCATCGATCTTGTC
Source organism: Klebsiella sp. 1SOBk5mer (assembly GCF_046603115.1). Classification (NCBI taxonomy): domain Bacteria; kingdom Pseudomonadati; phylum Pseudomonadota; class Gammaproteobacteria; order Enterobacterales; family Enterobacteriaceae; genus Klebsiella; species Klebsiella sp. 1SOBk5mer. Next base: position 413,668 of record NZ_JBKIUU010000003.1, read on the forward strand.
TGGTTATGGTTTTTCTGACGGCTCAGGATCGAGGATCCCGAGTTTGGTATTCAGCCGGCCACGGGATTTATTAAAGATTTTATTGCCGTTTTCACGCCCGGCGCGCAGCTGACGCTGCTCCTCTTCCGGCAGCTTATGCTCTTCCATGCAGGCTTCGCTACAGCAGCCGGCAAACTTCTCGGCACAGCTCGGGCACTGGATAAACAACAGATGGCAGCCATCATTCAGGCAGTTGGTATGGGTGTCGCACGGCGCGCCGCACTGATGACAGTGCGCGATAACGTCATTGGAGATCCGCTCGCCCATCCGTTCATCAAAGACAAAGTTTTTGCCAATGAAACGCACCGGCAGCCCCTGCTCACGGGCGCGGCGGGCGTACTCAATGATGCCACCCTCGATGTGCCAGACCTTATTGAAGCCGTTATGCTTCATCCAGGCGCTGGCTTTTTCACAGCGAATACCACCGGTGCAATACATGACAATTTTCTTGTCTTTATGGTCCTGCATCATTTCAACGGCTTTCGGCAACTGGTCGCGGAAGGTATCCGCTGGGATCTCCAGCGCGTTTTCGAAATGGCCCACCTCATATTCATAGTGGTTGCGCATATCGATAAACACGGCATCCGGATCGTCAAGCATCGCGTTGACCTCCGCCGCCTTGAGATAGTCTCCGACGTTGGAGGCGTCGAAAGAGGGATCGTCGATGCCGTCGGCAACGATGCGGTCGCGCACTTTCAGACGTAGCACCCAGAACGATTTACCGTCGTCCTCGAGAGCGATATTGAAACGCAGCCCCGCCAGCGCCGGATCGAAGCCATTGAGAAACTCACGCAGGGCTTCAACGTTGCTTTCCGGCACGCTGATTTGCGCGTTGATCCCTTCCCGGGCCAGATAGATGCGGCCAAAGACTTTCAACTGGGTTAAGGCAACCCACAGCGCATCGCGGGTCGCTTGCGGATCGACAATGGTGAAATATTTATAGAATGAGATCGTCGTGCGCGGCTCGGTTTCAGCCAGCATTTGCGCCTTTAACGTCTCATTTGAAATGCGGTTGTGTAACACTGGCATGGTGTACCTGCTCGACATAGAAATGAGGAAATAAACGGCGGGCATGATATAGCAAAGCTTATTAATTTACATCCCTACATTTTACGCTACATTTTTCTCACCGGTCGCCCCCCACTTAACAAAACGATGTGGCTGTCGCCGCCTTTGGCTGGCCGGTAAAAAAATGCGATAATATAAGATGTTGCTCACTGATACGGGTATGAAATGACTCATTTGCCTAAATTTTCTCCGGCGCTGCTGCATCCGCGCTATTGGCTGCTGTGGCTGGGTATCGGCCTGCTGTGGCTGGTTGTCCAACTGCCCTACCCGCTGATCTACCGCCTCGGGAACGCCATCGGCCGGCTGGCCATGCGATTTATGAAGCGCCGGGCGAAGATCGCCTATCGCAACCTTGAGCTCTGCTTCCCCGAGAAAAGCGAGCAGGAACGTCACCGGATGGTGGTGATGAACTTTGAATCGGTGGGTATGGGGCTGATGGAGACCGGTATGGCCTGGTTCTGGCCGGTTCGCCGTATCGCCCGCTGGACCGACACCATCGGCTTTGAGCATATTCGCGCTGTGCAGGCGCAGCAGCGCGGCATTCTGCTGATCGGCATTCATTTCCTGACACTGGAAATGGGCGCGCGGATGTTCGGTATGAACGAGCCGGGGATTGGCGTCTATCGTCCCAACGATAACCCGGTCATCGACTGGCTGCAGACCTGGGGCCGACTGCGCTCCAACAAGGACATGATCGACCGCAAAGATCTGAAAGGCATGATCCGCGCGCTGAAAAAAGGCGACGTGGTGTGGTACGCGCCGGATCATGATTACGGCCCGACCGCCAGCGTCTTCGCCCCACTTTTTGCCGTAGACCAGGCGGCGACCACCTCCGGCACCTGGATGCTGGCGAAAATGTCCAAAGCCTGCATCGTGCCCTTTGTTCCACGCCGTAAACCGGACGGTAAAGGTTATGAACTGATTATCCTGCCGCCAGAGTGCTCCCCGCCGCTGGACGACGCGGAAACCACCGCTGCGTGGATGAATAAGATCGTAGAGCAGTGCATTATGATGGCCCCGGAACAATATATGTGGCTCCATCGCCGCTTTAAAACCCGCCCCGAGGGGATGCCCTCCCGCTACTGAACCTCTTTCCCGGCCGCGCGCCTCCCGGCCGGGAATCCCCAGCGCTCAGGCTTTACGCTCTGCTTTAGCTTTAAAAGCTCTCCTCCATTGCGGCATTTATTTCCCAGGCGCATAATTAGCAGGCTCATATTTTCTCTTAATTTGACCTGCCGCGCAGGCCAGTGGAACCCTATGTCGTCTGCTGATACCCCCATTAACTGGAAACGAAACCTGACCGTCACCTGGCTTGGCTGCTTTTTAACCGGCGCCGCCTTCAGCCTGGTCATGCCCTTTCTGCCGCTCTACGTCGAACAACTCGGCGTCACCGGGCATAGCGCCCTCAACATGTGGTCCGGGCTGGTCTTTAGCATCACTTTTCTCTTCTCCGCCATCGCCTCGCCGTTCTGGGGCGGACTTGCTGACCGCAAGGGACGTAAAATCATGCTGCTGCGTTCAGCCCTCGGGATGGCCATCGTCATGATGTTGATGGGGATGGCGCAGAATATCTGGCAGTTTCTGCTACTGCGCGCGCTGCTCGGCCTGCTGGGGGGCTTTATTCCCAATGCCAACGCCCTGATTGCCACCCAGATCCCGCGCCATAAAAGCGGCTGGGCGCTGGGCACGCTGTCAACCGGCGCGGTAAGCGGCGCCCTGCTCGGCCCGCTGGCGGGTGGCTTCCTGGCCGACCACTGGGGCCTGCGTACTGTCTTCTTTATGACCGCGGCGGTGCTGTTTATCTGCTTCCTGTTTACCCTGTTTTTAATCCGTGAAAATTTTGTTCCGATCGCCAAAAAAGAGATGCTCAGCGCGAAGGCGGTGTTCTCCTCGCTGCAGAATCCGAAACTGGTGCTCAGCCTGTTTGTCACCTCGCTGATCATCCAGGTCGCCACCGGCTCCATTGCGCCGATCCTGACGCTTTACGTGCGCGATCTGGCGGGTAACGTCAGCAATATCGCCTTTATCAGCGGGATGATCGCCTCGGTGCCGGGCATTGCCGCCCTGATGAGCGCCCCTCGTCTGGGCAAACTGGGGGATCGTATCGGACCGGAAAAAATCCTCATCGTGGCGCTGATTATCTCGGTGCTGTTGCTGATCCCGATGTCGTTCGTCCAGACCCCGCTGCAGTTAGGTATCCTGCGATTCCTGCTCGGCGCCGCGGACGGCGCGCTGCTGCCGGCGGTGCAAACCCTGCTGGTGTATAACTCCACCAGCCAGATCTCCGGGCGGATCTTCAGCTATAACCAGTCATTTCGTGATATTGGCAACGTCACCGGCCCCCTGATCGGCGCCTCAGTTTCCGCCAACTACGGCTTTCGCGCCGTCTTCCTTGTCACCGCAGGAGTGGTGTTGTTTAACGCGATCTATTCGACCCTCAGCCTGCGCCGGCCAGCCGCGGACGCCTCGCAGCCCGACCGCCATTCACTAAATTAACGTCCTGAGGGGCTCAGCCCCTTGACGCTTTGCCTGGCGCCTTCTATAGATTGAATCGTGTTCAATTCATATTCTTCTCAGGAGATTCGCTATGCCAAAGGATTCGATGTTCTATGCTACGCTCGAAGAAGCTATTGATGCAGCACGTGAAGAATTTCTCGCCAACAACCCTGACAGCGATGAAGAGAGCGCTAACGTTGAGCAGCTCAATATTCAAAAGTATGTGCTGCAGGATGGCGATATCGCCTGGCAGGCCGAATTTTTTGCTGACGAAGAGGAACAAGGCGAATGCTTACCGATGCTCAGCGGCGAAGCCGCGCAGAGCGTCTTCGATGGGGATTATGATGAGATAGAGCTGCGTCAGGAGTGGCTGGAGGAAAATACGCTTCATGAGTGGGATGAAGGTGAATTCCAGCTCGAGCCCTCGCTGGACACCGAAGAGGGACAGACGGCGGCCGACGAGTGGGACGAGCGTTAATCAGTTATAGGGCCCGTGGCTGGCGTCCAGCGGCAGCAGCAGCGTATCGAAAACCAGCGAGAACGGCAGGTCCAGAATGGTGAGATAGCGCCATCCTGAATCGCGAACGTCCCACTGCACGCCCGGGTAATATTGATTGCCATGCCCCTGCCCGGGCACCGTCCGGCTAATAATGCTGCCGCAGCCGCTAAGCAGCAGCGCCATGGCAATGATAGGTAGTATTCGCATCCACAACCTCGTGTTTCAGATAAAAAAATACCGGCATCGCTGCCGGTATTTTCCTTAACGTACGGCTTATTTCGTTTTCAGCGCCAGCGGGTTAAGCGCCAGCTGCTGATAGGCGTTCACCCACGAAGAGTATTTCTCCGGCGCGGCCCATACGCGATAGTGCAGACGCGACATGGTTACCGGGTCGCTCAACAGCACCAGTCGACGATCGCGGTTCAGCTTATCCGGCGTTTCATTCAGCGCCTGCTCGACATGGCGCTCGCGGGCGATCTCCAGGATATGACCCTGACGGTGGCGCGCAGTGGCCATCGCGGTCGCGAGGGCGTTAAACGACGGGTTAAACACCGCGTGCATAAAGCCATCGTCCAGCGAACGCTGACGGTTCAGCGTCAGGTACGCATCGGTATCCTTGAGCACCTGCGGCGGCGAATACTCTTCCGGGATCAGGAACAGCTTCCAGCGCTTGGTGCGCAGGCCCACGGTCGCCCGGCTGGAGATCGCCGACACGAACGGCGACAGGATCAGCGATACGACAATCGGCGCCAGCCAGAACAGGAAGCGCAGATCCAGCCATGCCATTCCGACCGCCCATACCAGCCCCAGCAGCAGCTGCGAGCCGTGACGCATAAAGGCTTCTCCCCACGGCGTGGAGTCATCATCACGCTGCGGCGAATTCCACACCACTTCCCAGCCGAGGAAGGCGCTGACCACGAAGACGGTGTGGAACAGCATGCGCACCGGCGCCAGCAGGACCGAGAACAGGACCTCCAGCAGCAGGGAAAGCGTCACGCGGATAAATCCACCGTACTCCTTCGGCCCCTTACACCACACCAGGATGATACTCAGCAGCTTCGGCAGGAACAGCAGCACCATGGTCGAGGCGAACAGCGCAATAGCCAGCTCCGGACGCCATTGCGGCCACACCGGGAACAGCTGACGCGGCTGCAGGAAGTACTGCGGCTCGGTCAGGGCATGCACCACCTGCAACGCTGTCGACAGGGCAAGGAACATAAACCACAGCGGCGCCGACAGGTAGGACATCACGCCGGTAAGGAACACCGCCCGGTGCACCGGGTGCATCCCTCTCACGAGGAACAGGCGGAAGTTCATCAGGTTGCCCTGGCACCAGCGGCGGTCGCGTTTCAGCTCGTCCAGCAGGTTCGGCGGCAGCTCTTCATAGGAGCCCGGCAGATCGTAGGCAATCCACACGCCCCAGCCGGCGCGGCGCATCAGCGCGGCTTCAACGAAGTCGTGCGACAGAATCGACCCGGCAAAGTTGCCCTCGCCCGGCAGCGGCGCCAGCGCGCAGTGCTCAATGAACGGCTTCACGCGGATAATGGCGTTGTGTCCCCAGTAGTGGGACTCCCCCAGCTGCCAGAAGTGCAGACCCGCCGTAAACAACGGACCATACACCCGGGTGGCAAACTGCTGGCAACGCGCATACAGCGTGTCCATGCCCGAGGCGCGCGGGGATGACTGGATGATCCCGGCGTTCGGGTTCGCTTCCATCAGGCGCACCAGGCTGCTCAGACACTCTCCGGTCATCACCGAGTCAGCATCCAGCACCACCATGTAGCTATACTGGCTGCCCCAGCGGCGGCAGAAATCATCGATGTTGCCGCTCTTACGCTTCACGCGACGACGACGACGACGGTAGAAGATCTGCCCTTCGCCCTGTACTTCGGCAATCAGCTCCATCCACGCCTTTTGCTCAGCGACACAGATATCGGGGTTATAGCTGTCGCTGAGGATATAGACGTCGAAATGGGCGGCGTTGCCGGTGGCTTTCACCGACTCCCAGGTCGCCCGCAGCCCGGCGAACACGCGGTCAACGTCTTCATTACAGATCGGCATAATAAGCGCCGTACGGTGCGCCGGGTTCAACGGTTCGTCACCGACCGTCGAGGCGGAAATACTGTACTTATCGCGACCGATCAACAGCTGCAGGAAGCCCATTAACGCTGTCCAGAAGCCGGCGGAAACCCAGCAGAACAGCACCGCGAAGAGGATCAGAATGCCGCTCTGCAACACGTACGGCAGCAGCTGCATGAACGAGACCCACAGGTTCTGCCCCACCATATCGGCCGGGTTGATCAGCGCCCAGCCCTGATAAGGCAGAATGGTTTTCATGTACCAGGTCGCCACCACGGTCTGCGACAGCGTCAGCAGCAACAGGATGTAGCGACGAATGGTGCCGACGGTACGCCATTTTTGCTCGCTCTCGCGCTCTTCTTGCGTCAGGCGGGAGAGATAGCGCGGCGTGACATCGCGTCCGCGCAGGCGGTCCCAGAAGCGGCCAACCGGGTTGGTACGCCACGGGTCCGGGATCATCGAGGAGCGCTTGGCTTTCGGCATCGCATGCAGCTGGGTGCGGCCTTCATCATCCTTCACCAGCTGATCGCCAGACAGCGAATCCGGCCAGCTGTGCGCCAGCCGCGCCTTGACCGACCCCAGCGGGGAGTCGTCTTCGCGGGCGAAGGTCTGATGTTCGTCATCCAGGGCCTGATGAACGGCCTGCAGGCTGGTGTCCGGCAGCGCCGATTTCTCGGCGTCCGACAGCGGCAATGCGTCAATGTACTTCGTTATCTTATTCATTGGCAGGCAGCTGATAGCTCCAGGTTTCGCTCAACGTGTCATCGCCGTTAACCAGTGCGGCGCGCATTTCCGTCGTTTTCTTCGGATCTTTCACCTTCAAACGCAGGATCATTCGCCAGCCTTTGGTCACCGGATTGTAACGCACGGTATTTTCAACGATTTCAGCGTTATCGCCGGTGCTCGCCTGGGCGGCGACCGGGGTATCCGCTGGCAGTTTTTTCATATCGGCGCCGGTGAAGTCGACAATGAAAGCAATGGTGCCGTCCGGCTGGCGGATCAGGTTCGACTGCTTCACATCGCCGGTAGAGCGGCGGGTCTGCATAACGTACGCGTTATCCGGCGCATGCAGCTTGTCTTCATCGCGGCTGAAGGTGATGGTGTACTTGAAGTTCATCTCCTTGCCCGGCTCCGGCAGCTGATCCGGCGTCCAGTAAGTCACGATGTTATCGTTGGTTTCATCGTTGGTCGGGATTTCGACCAGTTCGATTTTCCCTTTGCCCCACTCCCCTTTCGGGGTGATCCAGGCGCTCGGGCGCAGGTCATAACGATCGTCAAGGTCCTCGAAGCGCGAGAACTGACGGCCGCGCTGCAGCAGGCCGAACCCTTGCGGGTTTTCCATCGCATAGCTGCTAACGGCCAGGTGTTTCGGATTGTTCAGCGGACGCCAGATCCACTCGCCGTTGCCCGCCAGGATCGACAGACCATTGGAGTCGTGCAGCGCCGGACGATAGTTCAGCGCCGGAGAAGGCTGGTTGGAACCAAACAGGAACATACTGGTGAGCGGCGCCACGCCCAGTTTGCCCACTTTGTCACGCAGATAAACTTTGGACTGGACATCCACCACGGTATCGCGTCCCGGCATGATCACAAAGCGATAAGCGCCGGTTGCCCGCGGCGAATCCAGCAGCGCATAGATAGTCAGACGCTTGTCGGTAGCTTTTGGACGCTCGATCCAGAACTCACGAAAACGCGGGAACTCTTCGCCGGATGGCAGCGCGGTATCGATAGCCAGACCGCGCGCGGACAGACCGTATACCTGACCCTGACCCAGCACGCGGAAGTAGCTGGCACCGAGCATGCTGACGATTTCATCGTTCTTATCTTTGCTGTTGATCGGATACAGTACTTTGAAGCCGGCGAAACCAAGGTCTTTCACCGTGTCTTTATCGTGCTGAACGTTACCAAAGTTAAAATAGTCCGGGCTATATTTAATTTTGCGCACGCTGGTGGCCGTCACTTCATTGATGGTGACCGGCGTGTCGAAGTACATACCCTGATGGTAAAATTCAAGCTTGAATGGGGTTTTCTGGTTATTCCAGTAAGCTTTATCGTGATTAAACTGAATTTGCTGGTAGTCCGCGTATTTCATGTCGCGGAAAGCGGAGGGCAGGTTACTCTTTGGCGCTTCATAGCCTTTCCCGGCTAACGTTTTGGCCTCTTTTGCAACGTCATCAATGCTAAATGCCCATGCAGATGAAGTACACAGGGACAACATTACGGCTGCGCTTAACCAACGCATTTTCATCATCTGTGGTTTATGTTTCATATAAGTAAGCACTTCCCCCTTTGTGTGCTTAAATCGATCCGATCTATTTTAATGGAAACTCAGGCAATCCGACAACATAATCCCTGCTTTGTTCAGCGTAGCGGCGCAGGGAATAAACAGTTCGCAGTCCCGTTTGCACTTTGCGTGCTTATCCTGGAGACAGGTACCCCGAGTTCATGTAGGGTTGCTGATAATGTAAGCGTTATCATCTTGAGTGATAAGACGAATTATCTGAGATTGTCGTGAATCGTATGAATAATACTCCGGTACAGCGTGAATATTTTTTCGACAGCATCCGCGCCTGGCTGATGCTGCTGGGGATCCCTTTTCACATTTCGCTGATTTATTCCAGCCATAGCTGGCATGTCAACAGCGCAGAGCCCTCGTGGTGGCTGACGTTGTTTAATGATTTCATTCATGCCTTCCGCATGCAGGTCTTCTTCGTGATCTCCGGCTATTTCTCCTACATGCTGTTCCTGCGCTACCCGCTGAAAAAGTGGTGGAAAGTGCGCGTCGAACGGGTCGGTATTCCGATGCTCACCGCCATCCCGCTGCTGACGCTGCCGCAGTTTATTATGCTGCAGTACGTCAACGGCAAGGCGGAAAACTGGCACACCCTTTCGGGGTACGACAAATTCAACACCCTGGCGTGGGAGCTCATTTCCCACCTCTGGTTTTTGCTGGTCCTGGTGGTGCTGACCTCGCTGGGGGTGGTGCTGTTTAAATGGCTGACGCGCCGCCCGGCTCCGGGCGCTCACGCATTCGGTGACACTGTCACCATGGGCCAGCTGACGATGATTTTCCTCGCGCTGGGGGTGCTTTACGCGCTGATCCGTCGGTCATTATTCGTGATCTACCCGCCCCTGCTGAGCAATGGTCTGTTTAACTTTGTGGTCATGCAGACGCTGTTCTATCTGCCCTTCTTTGTGCTGGGGGCGCAGACCTTTATTAACCCGCGCTTAAAGGCGATGTTCACCACCCCGTCGCCATGGTGTTGCGTGGCGTCACTGCTGGGATTCATCGCTTACCGCCTGAACCAGCAGTATGGATCTGGCGACGGTTGGATGTATGAAACGGAATCGGTGATCACCATGGTGCTGGGGCTGTGGATGGTGAATGTGATCTTCTCGCTCGGCCATCGCCTGCTGAATTTCCAGTCGGCGCGGGTGACCTACTTCGTCAATGCTTCGCTGTTTATTTACCTGGTGCACCATCCGCTGACGCTGCTGTACGGGGCGTGGATCACCCCGGCCATTAAGTCGAATACCTTAGGCTTTATTGGCGGGTTGGTTTTTGTGGTGGGGATTGCCCTGATCCTGTATGAAATTCATCTGCGTATTCCGCTGCTGCGTTTCCTGTTCTCCGGTAAACCCATGAGCAAACCGGCAAAAACCCCGGCCTCGGCCAGCTAACCTTTAGCCTTTGCGGCACGCCAGGCGTGCCGCGCTAGGCTTGCTCATCAAACAGCCGGTCGAAGATCATATTATACAGGGCTTCTAAATCCGCTTTATCGACCGGAGTGGAGGCGCTCAGCTCACAACGGTAGGCTGCCCCCTCCGTCAGAACGGCGATGAGCTCTGAAGCAGCATTGCGTCGCGCATCGCCGAGACCGGGATGATAGCGCTGCGACAAACGGCCGCCCTCCTCTTTCAACCTCCGATCGGCCTGCACCAGGATCTCGCGCAAGCGTGGGTTACGCGAGGCTTCGGCGTTAATTTCCATCAACAGATAATTGTCGCTTTTGGTGGCTGACGAAGTCGGGATCCTGCCGGCCAGCACCGCCGCTTTGCGCGCCAGATTGTGGTTCTCATCGATCATCTCCCCGACCCTGGCGTTGACGATTTCGCTGACAATCGCTTCGATGATCGCTTCCTTGCTGGCAAAAATGCGATACAGCTGACCGACGCTCAGGCCCGCCTCGCGGGCGATATCAGCGACAGAGGCGCCATGCAATCCCTTTGCCGCAAAACATCTTTGCGCAGCGGCAACGATCTCCGCGCGGCGCGCCTGCTGCTTCTGCTGTACTTTTCCTTCCGACACCTGCTCCCTCCTGCAATCCATCATTCCTGTCAATACCGGCGGTTATCATAGCCTATTCTGCGGAATCAGGGGTATGCCGCCAGCAGGCGACGATAGATAGCCGCCGTTTCCTCGTCGAAACAGACGAACAGGACCCGTTCAAGCGGGTTATAGCGGGTGAGAAACGCGGTCACGGTGCGCACGGCGATCGCCGCCGCTTCCTCTTTCGGATAGCCATACACGCCGGTGCTGATCGCCGGAAACGCAATGGAGCGATAATTGTTTGCCGCCGCCAGCTGCAGGCTGTTTTTGTAGGCATCGGCCAGGGTTTGCGCCTCCATGCGGTCGCCGCCGTGCCAGACCGGGCCCACGGTGTGGATCACCGCGCTGGCGGGAAGATCGCCCGCCATCGTGATCACCGCATGACCAGGGGGACATTCGCCCTGCTGCTGCAACACCTGCTTGCAGGCCGCCAGCAGCGCGGGACCGGCCGCCCGGTGGATCGCGCCATCCACCCCGCCGCCGCCCAGCAGCGAGGGGTTTGCCGCATTCACAATCACATCGACATCAAGCGTCGTAATATCGCCGAGAATTACTTCAGGTTGAACAGCCATTTCTCCTCCTGTCGGCATAGCGCGTAGATACGGCTTTCTGCCGATACTAGGGCATACCCGCCCCCGGGAGCAAGATTATCCCGCCGCGCCGGCGACAAGAAGGTAAAAAAAACAGGACTCTGAGGGTCCTGTTGCTATCATCGTCCCGCCGTCAGGCGTTGTCATTGGCGAACGATTTATGCTTATCCGCACGGGCCGCCAGCCACAGGCCACTATTTTTCATGGCATAGCCAAAGACCAGGCCCAGCGCCAGAGAAGGGATAACCAGACGCCAGTCGCCGTCTGCCGCGAAGGTCGCGCAGGCGCCGATAAAGGTGCCGGGGACAAACGACAGCAGCGTCTGTCGCGCCTGGATGCACATCAGAAAGGCCACGACGCCGGTCATCATATAGCTGAGGATCTGCAGCTGCGGGGCCAGCGCGCTACCGTGGATAATCACCAACGCCCAGACCACGCCGCTCATTACCGTACAGGAGGAGATGGCCAGACCTTTCAGACCGCCCTGCGGGCAGGCGAAATAGGCGGTACAGCCGAGGAAACCGGCCCAGCTCAGCAGGCCGAGGGCGACCGCCACCCATCCCCAAATCCCGGAGAGAATGCCCGTCGTTAATGCGATTGCGAAGAGTATGTTCATGGCGCGTATCCTAGCAGATACGCGCCGGAAGAATGCGATCTAAAACACACTATATGAATGAACCTAATTTCAGTTACATTAAAATAGTGACTTAAATCACATTTTATTGCTCATCTTCTTCCTGAAGCTCGTCCCACATCGCGGCGATGGCGTCGCGGGTCAACGGCGCCATCGTGCGCCAGAACGCTGTGTGCGCATGCGCTTCGACTTTCCCCAGCATTGTCCCGCACCACGGCAGGATATAGTCGGCAAACAGGCGCTCCAGCGTCTCGCTCTGCTCTTCTGTGGCATGATCCTCCAGCCAGGAGGCGGCCAGCAGCAGCGATCCGAGATGATCCGCCGGACCTTCTCCCGTCGGGATGCCATGCTCGCTCAGAAAAGCCCGGACCTCCGCTTCCGAGGAACCCTCCACCCACGCGCTGCGGTACGGCGGGACGCTGCAGGCTTCACCGACGAACAGCGCATTATAGTCCGTCGCCAGGGACTGCATTTCACAGCTTTTCTGCAGACGCGCCAGCAGCTCGTCCTGTTCCAGCGGCCAGCTGGCGGCCAGTTTGCCCTCGCGGATCAGGGTAAACAGCGGCACCAGCAGCGGGTCCTGCGGTTGACGGTAATACAGCGAACCCAGCACGCGGCAGAGGATTGAAAACTCGTTCATTCAGTTATTCCAGTTATACAAATTAAAGGTCAGCAAATTCCGGGATCGCCGGCATACCACGCGACTCGAGGAAGTCGAGCAGGCGACGCGGAGAAACGTTGAGGATCCTCTCCTCCGGGAAATCGACAGCATCGAGGATCTTGCGGCATTCGGTAAACTCTCCGAGGGTAAACGCAGTGTGAGAGTCCGAGCCCAGCGCCACCCACCCTCCGGCGTCGCGCACCGCGGCGGCGATGGCCCGGCAGTTATCTTCACTGCCCACGCGCGATGAAACGAAAGAGGAGTTATTGATCTCCAGCGCCACCTGGTAACGGGCCGCCGCTTCGGCAATGGCCGGGATATCCACCGGGAATTTCGGATTACCCGGATGGCTAATCATATGCACTTTACCGCTGGCCATCGCGGCAATCATCGCCTGCGTATGGGTGGCGCTATCCTGCGGCGGAAACACCGGCTCGTGGAATCCGGCGATGATCAGATCGAGCGACGTCAACATCGGCCCGGAACAGTCGATCTCGCCTTCGATATTTTTAATATTCGATTCAATACCGCGCAGGATCCCCACACCGTCCACCAGACGGGGCCAGATGCGCATATTAACGAAATGCCAGTAGTGCGGAGCATCCGCCATGTCCGGGCCGTGATCGGTAATGGCGAAGAGTTTGATCCCTTTACGCTTTGCTTCCGCAATATAATCGTGCAGGGTGCTGTAGGCGTGGGTGCTGGCGACGGTATGCATGTGCAGGTCAACGGGATACATCACATTCTCCTCTTCTGTTTGCCGCAAGAATAGCAGGAATCCGGGCGCTTGATTAGCAAAAACCCCGCCGTGGCGGGGTTTGCTTACCTTAATAACCGCGCTGACGATCGACCTGACCGCTAACCGGTTCCCCTCGCTCCAGGCGGCTAATGGTCCCGGCGATGTAGGCAATGGCCTCCATCGGGCGGGTGACTGCCGCCACGTGGGGAGTCATGGCCACCCGCGGGTGCGCCCAAAGCGGGCTCTCCTGGGGCAACGGTTCGCGACTGAAGACATCGAGCATTGCCCCTTTGAGCTTACCGCTGTTCAGCGCCGCCAGCAGATCTTCTTCAACGACATGCACGCCGCGGGCAAGGTTTAGGACATAGCTCTCATCCGGCAGCTGCGCCAGCAGCGTCTGGTTAATAATGCCGACGGTTTCAGCGGTGTTCGGCAGCAGGTTGATCAGCACGCGGGTCCCCTGCAGGAATGTGCCCAGCTCGGCCTGGCCGGCAAAGCTCTGCACCTGCGGCCAGGCTTTGCGGCTACGGCTCCAGACGCGAAGCGGGAATCCCCAGGGTTGCAGGCTTTCCGCCACCTTCGCCCCCAGCACGCCGGCGCCCATAATCCCGACGGTGAAATCGTCGGCAAGATACTCAGGCAACGGCTGCCAGCGGGACGCCAGCTTCTGCGCCTGATAGTCATCGAACCGGCGGAACCAGTGCAGAACCTGGCTCACCGCATACTCCTGCATCTGCCGTCCCATGCCGGTATCTTCAAGACGAAACAGCGGGATCGACAGGGGCAGCATATCCGGATGATCGCGCAGCTTACTGAGGATCGAATCCACCCCCGCCCCAAGGGCGAACACGGCCTTCAGCGCCCTGCCCTGCAGCATCTCTACCGGTGGATGCCAGACCAGGGCATAGTCCGCCGGCTGGTTATCGCCCGCTTTCCATTCGCGCACTCGCGCGCCGGGTAACTGCTTTTCCAGCTCTCGGATCCAGTATTGGGTATCAAAGGTCGGATGGTAAAAAATAATCTCCATAGGGGCTCCTGATAGCAAACGCCCGGGGCAGGTTAATGCTGGCGTCTTATTTTACTCATTGTTTTCTATTGGTTTGCCAGCATAGCAAATTTCCCCTTGTCGCAAAGTGAAAAGGGAGTGGCGACAAAAAAAACGGATTTCGCACGTTTAAGGAGCAAGTTGTTCGAAGTTTGTCTAAACGCGCTGATTTTGCAAAAAGTTGATTGACGGGCGATACGTATTTCCCTACATTAGCGCCCGTTCCCGACAACAACGGGAAAGACAATATGGTGAGGTGTCCGAGTGGCTGAAGGAGCACGCCTGGAAAGTGTGTATACGGCAACGTATCGGGGGTTCGAATCCCCCCCTCACCGCCATATTTTAAGAAGAGCTCGTACGCAAGTACGGGCTTTTTTTTCGCATGTGGCACCCGCCGGGGGGGGGGATGAGAACCCCCGACCGGGGTTCGACAACTGGCAACGCCAGTTGGACAGACCGCGAGCCTGCGAGCGGGCTGCCCCGCAGGGGCGAGCGAAGCGAGTCAATCC